>DATEOR010000117.1:0-3465 GCA_035273885.1 Gaiellaceae bacterium | reverse complement strand
TCGGCGGCTCGTTGGCCGGGAGGAGGATGCTGAGTGCCGGGCTCGGCGGCATGGGCGGGGCGCAAGGGTTCGGGGTCGGCCTGAACGGCGGCCGCGCGCTCATCGTCGAGGTGGATCCCGCCCGGGCGAAGCGGCGCCTCGCCGACGGATGGGTCGACCTTGTCGCCGGCTACGACCACGCGCTCACCGCGCACCTGGACGAGGACGGGCCTGACGCCGTCGCGCTGCTGGGAAACGCGGCCGACGTCGTCCCGCGACTACTCGCCGACGGAGTCGAGTTCGACGTCGTCACCGACCAGACAGCGGCGCACGACCCGCTGGGCGGCTACGTGCCGCTCGGGTTCACGGCGGAGGAGGCGCGCGCAGCGGACCCGGAGGACCCCGGCTTTCAGCGCGCGGTCTACGACTCGCTCACGGCGCACGTCGCCGCGTTGCTCGCCTTCAAAGATCGAGGCGCGGTGGTCTTCGAGTACGGAAACGGGATCCGGGCTCAGGCCGCGGCGCATGGTCTCGCCGGAGCCATGGAGATCCCCGGCTTCGTCGCGGAGTACGTCAGGCCGATCCTCGCGCGCGGTGTCGGGCCCTTCCGCTGGATCTGCCTCTCCGGCGACCCCGAGGATCTGCGCCGAAGCGAGGACGTGCTCATGGACGTGATCGGCACCGACTCGCTGCGCGGCTGGATCGAGCTCGCGCGCGAGCGCGTCCCGCTCCAGGGTCTCCCGGCCCGCATCTGCTGGCTCGGGCTCGGCGAGCGCGACAAGGTCGCTCTGGCCATGAACGAGCTCGTGCGCTCCGGGCAATGCGGGCCGCTCGCGATCGGGCGCGACCACATGGATCCCGCCTCAGTTGCCTCCCCTACGCGCGAGACGGAGGGCATGCTGGACGGAAGCGACGCGGTCGCCGACTGGCCGATCCTCTCCGCCCTCCTGAACGCAGCGCAGGGTGCGAGCTGGGTGGCCGTGGGGAACGGCGGCGGAGTCGGCGTCGGCCGCTCCATACATTCGGGAATGGTCGTCGTCGCTGACGGAAGCGAGCTCGCCGAACGGAAGATCAAGCGAGTCTTCTGGACGGATCCCGCGCTCGGCGTCGCGCGCTACGCCGACGCGGGCTATCCCGAAGCGGTGGAGCAGCTACCCAAGATCGCGAAGCGCCCGTAGGACCCGGTCGCGGCGCGCCTTCAGCTCGTCCGCGTCGAAGTCGGCGCGGATGCTGCCACGCTCGCGGGCGGCCTCGATCGATCGCGAGGGCCTGCTCGTCGTCGCGAGCTCGGGCCACAGGTTCTCCGCGACGGCCGCGTGCACGTCGAGCCCGGCGAGGTCCATCGTCTGGAAGGGGCCGATGGCAGCCCAGCGCGCGCCGAGCCCGGCGGTGACCGCGCGGTCGACGTCCTCGAAAGAACAGACGCCGGCATCCACCAGCGCATAGGCCTCGCGAAGGAGTGCGTACTGCAGCCGATTGACGACGAAGCCGGGCACGTCGAGCCGGACGACCACTGGCGCCTTGCCGAGCTCCTCCATCCAGCCCCGAAGCGTTTCGAGTGTTTGCGGCGCGGTGCGCGAGGCCCCGACGATCTCCACGACCGGGACGAGCTCGGGCGGGTTGAGGAAATGCAGGCCGGCGAAGCGCTCGGGCCGCTGCAGTTCGCCTCCCACGTCGTCGACCGAGAGGGACGACGTGTTGGTCGCCAGGATCGCGTCCGGCGCAGCGAGCTCTTCAGCCCGCGCGAGCACGGCACGCTTCGGCTCCACTGCCTCGACGATCGTCTCGACGACGAGGCCCGCGCCCGTGAGGGCCTCGTCCAGGTCCGTCGTCGTCGCGACGGCATCCCCCGCCCGCTCGCGCGCGACGTCCAGGCTCTCCTGCCGCCGCGCCATGAGACGGACCGAGGCGCCGCCGTCCGCGAAGATCCGCGCGATCCCGGCGCCCATCGTTCCGGCACCCACGACGGTGACCTCATGGGGCAGTTGCACGCACGCAGGCTAACCCGGACCTAACGGAGAGTCCCCCTTTGGGGGGATCCCAACTGAGACTCGGGGAGGGAAACTTGCGGCTGAGCGGGAGGTGGTGCGTGCGCGAACCTGGTTCCAGCGCGGGCAACTCGGCGACGGATGAGCTTTCCCAGGTCGATGACCTGCGACTGCATGCCGCCGGAATCCGCGCGGAGCGGCTGTACGAGGACTACGCCGGCCGCGTCTACCGCTACTGCCTGAGCCGGCTCGACTCGCCGGAGGAGGCCGAGGACGCGCTCCAGGCCACTTATCTGAACGCCTGGCGCAGCCTTTCGAGCGGCGTCGAGCCGATCGCGACGACGCCGTGGCTCTTCCAGATTGCTTCGAACGTCTGCTCGTCGACCCTGCGCACACGTCTGCGGGGCGCCACCGAAGAACTCCGCAGCCCCGAATCGTTCGACCGAATTCCAACGGAAACACAGCCATCCGACGAGCTTCTGGGCCTCGGGGCCGCACTGCAGAGGCTAACCGAGCGTCAACGCCAAGCGCTCCTCCTCAGAGATTGGCGCGGCTTGAGCTACGACGAGATTGCCGCCGAGATGAACTCCTCGTACCAGGCGGTGGAGACACTTCTTTTCCGGGCCCGCAAGTCGGTCGCGGCCGGGTTGCGGAAGCCCGAGCCCGCGTCGGTTCCCGTTCGAGCGCGGGCAGTCGCTCCGTTGCCGCTCCTGATTCCCCTGAAGGACGGGCTCGCGGCGCTCAAGTCGAGCTTCTCCGCGAGCGTGGCTCCGATCAAGGTCTCGCTCGGCATCGCGCTCGGAGCGGCTGCGCCGCTGGTCGCGTACGGGGTGCTGGAGCGCGGCATCCATGATTCGACCCAGGCCAACACGGCCGCCGCGCCAACAGTCCAGCTCGACACGCCGTTGACCTACGAGGTGCCGAGCCCTACAAGCAACCCGGTGACGGAGAAGCGAGCAGTCGTCTCTCCGGTGAAGCAGGGCCCGCCGCCCAAGTCTTCCCAGCCTTCGGGTGCGCCCGGCGATGAGCCAGCCGATGGCTTCTCGGCCGGACACGCCGCCGGCCCAGGCGCCGGGCACGATCCTGGCCCCTCGCCAGAGCCGACCACAGATCCTCCGGTCGAGGAAGAACCGCCGACGAGCAATGTGACCATCTGCCACCACACCGACTCGCCGAAGAACCCAACGGTCACGATCACGATCGGCGCCGAGGCTGTCGATGCCCATCTGGCACACGGGGACGAGCTCGGCGCCTGCGCCGACTAGCGCGGTCAGCAGGCCAGAACCGGCGGGTCTGTGGCGGGGGTCCTACCAGTGCAGCATGTGGCGAGTTTCCTTCCCGGCGGTGGATGCCTACCTACTAAGACGCGAATTCCGCCGAAAACTTGCGCACGTTCTTGCGGCGGCCGTGGGAACCTAGGCTGCGACTGTGGCCATTCTCGGCATCGACGTGGGCGGCACGTTCACGGACGCCGTCCTCCTCGCGGACGGTGAGCTCC
>DATEOR010000116.1:0-17110 GCA_035273885.1 Gaiellaceae bacterium | reverse complement strand
CAGGCTCCCGGCTCACGCGCGACCAGAGGAGCTCGGCGGCGCCGAGCCGTTCCGTGACCTGCCCGGCCACTCGGTCGATCAGCTCGCGCCCGCGGACTTCGAGGAGCTCCGGCGCCCCGCTCGACACCACCGTGATGTACTGGCCGCGCTCGGGCTGGTGGCCGGTGAGCGCCCCGCGGTCGAAGAGCCAGTGCGCGTCGCTTCCGAGAAGCGCAGCGAGGGGCGGCTCCATGATCCGCCGGTCGAAGAGCAGATGGACGCTGAGGATCGGCGAGTCCTCGAGCTCGGGCTCCGGCTCGCCGAGGAGGCGCGCGCTTTCCGCCGGCGGCACCGCCACTACGACCCCATCCGCATCGAGGTCGTCGAGCGCCGAAATCCGGACACCGAGGGAGATCTCGGCGCCGCGCCGCACCAGCTCGGAGCGGCCTGCTTCCCCGTGCATCTCCCCGAGCGGCGCAGTCGGGAGGAGCAGGTCGCTCGCTCCGCCACCGGCGAGAAGCGCGGTCTGCACGGTGAAGATTCCCGGCGCGGCGCTCACCTCGTCGGTGCCAAGGTTGAGCGCGGGCCGGATGAAGACGTCCCAGAAGCGGTCCACCCCTGCCTGCGACTGGCCGAGCGTGCGCAACAGAGAGCCGAAGGTCTCGTCGTCGTGCTCGGCCGGGTCGAGCTTCGCGAGCCTGCGCGCGACGCGCCCGGTCGCGAGCCGCTCGCCGAGCCCAATGTGCCCGTAGCGCAGAAGACCGACGAGCCCCGGACGGATGGTCGCGACGCTGCCGTCCTCGGCGACCACGGGCAGCCCGAGGCGAACGCGGCGGAGCGACGCAGCCCGGCCGATCTCCCCCACGAAGTCGAGGTAGGCGGTGCAGCAGCCGAGAGCGACGTGCTGGCCGTTGTCCGGAGCAGGGCTGGGATCGCCCTCACGCTCGGGAAGCGTCTGCACGGCCCCGCCCAGCGTCGGTCTCGCCTCGTAGAGGCGCACGTCGTGGCCCTCCTTCGTGAGCTCGAGCGCCGCCGCGAGCCCGGCAAGCCCACCGCCGACTACCGCGGCCCTCACAGCGCCACGACCGCCCTCATCTTCTCGACCGTCGAGAGGTGCGGCGGCTCGCTGAAGACGTCGTAGCCGCGAGCCCGCATCTGCGTGAGGAGACCGCGGTAGATCCCCGCGAAGCTGCGCACGCAGAGCGCGCTGCGCCGGTCGAGGAGCGGAATGAGCTCGAGGCCCTTGCGCATGAGCGCCTCGGCGCGCACGGCCTGGTGGTCCATGAGCGGCCGCCAACCGGCTCCCGGCCGCCCGGAGGCGATCTCCTCCTCGCTCACGCCGAAGCGGCTCAGCTCGTTCTGCGGTAGGTACACGCGGCCCAGGGACCAGTCCTCGGCAACGTCTCGCATGATGTTGATCTGCTGCAGCGCGAGGCCGAGAGTTTGCGCACGGGGCCTCGCCGCCTCCCAGCTCGACGGCTCGTAGACGGCGGCGCACGCCACCCCGACGGCGCCGGCGACGCGGCTGCAGTACTCGCGCAGCTCGTCCCAGGATCCGTAGCGGTTACGGTCGCAGTCCATGAGCGCTCCGTCGACGAGATCGACGAGGGCCTCGCGCGGAATCGGATAGCGGCTCATCGCATCGGCGAGGGCGACGAGGATCGCATCGCCGTCCTGCGAGGCGGGAAGAGCTTCAACGGCCACCCGCCACGACTCGAGCTCCGCGCGTGCCGGCTGCTCCTGGTCGGCGAGGTCGTCCACCCGGCGCGCAAACGCGTAGAGAGCCGCGATCGCCCGCCGCTTCGGCCCCGGCAGGACTCGGATCCCCCAGGCGAAGTTCCGCGCCGTCTCGCGGGTGATCCGGTCGGTCTCCGCGTAGGCCTCTGCCGTGTTCACCGCCGGAAAAGCTCCAGGACGGCGAGCCGTGCGAACGTCCATTTCGTCGGGGCAGGCCGGCTCGTGAAGACGTCCCACCCCGCACGCTCGAGGGCGTCGAGGGCCGCGAGCCCGCCGCGCGCGTACAGCGCAACCGACATGCCCGACCGCCCGCCGAGCTCCTTCGCGAGGGGAAGCCCAGCCTCGAGCAGGCTTCGCGCTCGGTCGCCCTCGTAGCGAAGGAGGGTGAGGATCTCGCTCGTGAGCGGCCCCGCCAGGTCCTCGTCGACGACGCCAAACCGCTCCATGTCGTTCTGCGGCAGGTAGACGCGGCCGAGCGCGAGGTCGCGCGGCGGGTCCTGCAGGAAGTTGACGAGCTGGAGGCCGGTGCAGATCGCGTCGCTCATCCGCAGAAGCTCTTCGTCGCCGGTCCGCCCGTAGACGCCAAGGACGAGCCGGCCCACGGGGTCGGCGGAGTAGGTGCAGTAGTCCCTCACCTCCTCCCAGTTCGCGTAGCGCGTCTTGCGCTGGTCGATCCGGTTCGCCTCGATCAGGCGCCGGAACGGATCGAGCGGGAGCGAGCACTCGGCAATCGTCACGTGCAGGCGCCGCATGACGTCCGTGCGCGGCGGCCCTTCCAGCTCGCGCTCGAGCTCCTCGAGGAGCACCATGCGGTCGCCATGGGCCTCGTCTCCGAGATTGTCCACGAGCCGGGCGAAGCCGTAGATCGCGCGCAGGTGCGGCCTCGCTTGCCGCGGCGCGAGCACGGAGACGACCGGGAAGTTCTCTCCGCTCGCGCGAGCGTCGATGCGCTCTGCCGCCAGCTCTGGCGCTTCGAGAAGGCTCGTCGCGGGCATGGCCCTCCATAGTATGGAGCGCCGAAGCTTCGGAAAGACCGGGGTCGAGGTCCCCGTCGTCGGGCTCGGCACCTGGCTGACCTTCGACCTCGGGCCCGACCGCCAGGAGGTCGCCGACGAGGTCGTCGAGACCGCGTTCGCCAACGGAACGCGCGTCTTCGACTCCTCCCCGATGTACGGCCGTGCGCAGGAGGTGCTCGGCCAGGCTGTCGACGGCCGCCGGGACGACGTCTTCATCGCCTCGAAGATCTGGACTCCGTCCCAGGAACAGGGGCGCTTCCAGCTCGAGGCGCAGCTCCGCTACTTCGGCGGCCGCGTGGATCTCGAGCAGGTGCACAACCTCGTCGCCTGGGAGCAGCACCTCGCCTGGCTCGAGCACGAACGGGATCAAGATCGCGTCCGCTTCCTCGGGGCGACGCACTACCAGAGCTCCGCCCTCGACGAGCTCGAGAGCGTGATGCGGAGCGGGCGAATCGACGCCGTCCAGGTGCCCTACAACCCACAGGAGCGCGACGTCGAGCAACGCATCCTCCCCCTCGCGGAGGAGCTCGGCCTCGGCGTCATCGTCATGCGCCCGTTCGCAGAGCGAGGCCTTCTGCCCGGCCCTGGCCCCGAGCAGCTCGACCGCATCGGGGTCTCCACGTGGGCCGAGGCCCTCCTGAAATGGATCCTGTCCGACCGGCGTGTGACCTGTGTGATCCCGGCGACCGCCGAGCCCGCCCACGCGGCCGAGAACGCGGCGGCAGGCGAGCCGCCCTGGCTGGACGACGAGCAGCGGAGGATGGTAGAAGAGCTCGCAGGTTGATCGGCTCGCCCCGCTCGAGCGGGCGCTGCCCGCAGGAGAGAATCAGGCTCGTCCCGATCGATGAAAGCGGGCGGCGCGTCGTTCCACGACTACAACACCTTCTCGGCTCGGGCCCGCGACGGCGGCCGCTCAGCCCGGCTCGACGCCGAGCTCGCGCAAGACCTCGGCGGTGTGCTCGCCGAGCCCGGGCACGGCTCCTAGCCCCGGGCGCTCTCCTCCGACCACGAAGGGGTTGCCGACGGTGGGGATCCGCCCGGCCGGCGAGTCCACGTCGACGATGAGCCCGTTGTGGGCGAGCTGGGGGTGCTCCATCACCTCCGGGATCGCGTTCACGGCGCCACACGGGACCCGGGCGGCCTGGAGGCGCTCGAGCCACTCCTCGGCGCCGCGCGCGGAGAACGACCGCACCAGCTCGGGCTCGAGATCTTGCCGGTGCGCGACCCGGGACTCGTTGCTCCCGAAGCGGTCGTCCGCGTGGAGATCCGGCCGCTCGACGACCTCGAGTGCGAAGGCGCGCCAGTGCTCGTCCGAAAGGACGGCGAAGCCGAACAGGCGGCCGTCACCCGCCGGGAAGGGGCCGTAAGGGCAGAAGTGAGGATGGCGCATGCCGGTCCTCGGCGGAACCTCCTGCCGGTGCCACCACTGGTGCGGGAAGTACCCGAGCCAATCGACCATCGTGTCGAAGAGGGAGACGGAGACCCGCTCGCCAGCGCCTGTCTGGGCGCGGCGGGCGAGAGCGGCAGCCGTGGCGACGGCCGCGTAACTGCCGGCTCCCACGTCGCAGATCGAGACCCCGACGCGCGCCGGCTCCTCCGGAGTGCCGGTGATCGAGATGAGGCCGGTTTCGCCCTGGACGACGAGGTCGTAGGCATTGCGCTCCGCGTACGGGCCCTCCTGCCCGTAGCCCGAGATCTCCGTGTAGACGATGTCGGGCTTGAGCGCCCGCACCGCCGGCTCGTCGACCTCGTGCTCCGCCGCCCAGCCCGGCGTGAAGTTCTGCAGGAACACGTCGCTCGCCCGAATGAGCGCCTCGAGCGCGGGGCGCGAGGCGTCGTCCTTCAGGTCGAGCGCGACGCTGCGCTTCCCCCGGTTCATCCAGACGAAGCCGCTCGACTCGCCGCGGGCAACAGAGTCCCAGCCGCGGGTGACGTCTCCGACTCCGGGCCGCTCGATCTTGACGACGTCAGCGCCGAGGTCGGCGAGCAGCCGCGTGCAGAGAGGGCCTGCGAGTCCGTTCTCGCAGGCCAGTACGCGGGTGCCAGTGAGGAGCGGCACCCGCGTACCGTAGTGCCCTAGACGACGCTCTGCACCTCGACGACGTCGGCGGAGTCGAGCGAGAAGCCATATGCCTCGTGCGCCTTGACGACCGCCTCTGCATCGGGAGCCTCGGAGAGGCAGAACGCGGTTCCGTCCTTGCCCAGGTAGACGTTCAGACCCTTGACGCCGTGCTCGTCGGCCTCGCCCGCCTTGATGCGCTCGCCGATCGCGGCGGCCATCTCGGGTGCGACGTCGCTCATCTCGTGGTGGTCGATGAACTTCGGCACTGCTACTCCTCCTTGTCCGCTTGCTGAACCGCTGCGGGATCGATCCCGGGATCGCCGCCCGTGGCCGCGACCACGAGCCGGCCGAGATAGAGATCCCAGCCCTCGCCATGGATCTGCCGCGCCTCCTCGGGAAGATCGAGGTGGCGAAGACGTACGAGCGTGCCCTCGCCGTCGGGCTCGAGCGTGATCTCGACGCGGCTCGACCCCGGCGGCACGCCGTGCGGCCCGGACGACTCTTGCCCCTCCCATCCCCATGTGAAGACGACGCGCCTCGGCCTGTCGACCTCGACGTACTCGCCGCGAGCGACGATGCGGTCGCCCATCTCCACGCGGTAGATCCCTCCCGGCTGCGGGTCGAGGCTCGCCTCGCGCCCCTTCCACAGCACCATCCTCTCTGGGTCGGTGAAAAACTCGAACACGGTTTCCGGCCGGGCGGCGATCCTGACCTCGCGCTCGACGACGGCTGCGACTTCAGGCTGGTCGACGGCCACGTCGCCTCCTTCCTTCCTCGTGCTCCGCGGCGATCTTCAGGCGTTCGAGCCCGTCGCCCCAGAACGTTTCCAGAAAACTCCTCAGATCCTCGAAGCCCTCGCTGCGCACGCTGTAGAGCCGCTTCGTGCCCTCGCGCCGTTCGTTGACCAGCCCCGCACCCTTGAGCACGGTGAGGTGCTGTGAGACCGCCGGCCGCGTGATGGCGAACTCGGCGGCAATCTCACCGGCGGAGCGCTCGCGATCCGCGACGAGCTCGAGGATCCGGCGGCGGTTCGGCTCAGCAATGGCGCGGAGAGCGTTCTCCATGGTTCAGTATTGTAAGCAGAAGCTTACGTAAGATGCAACTTACCTAGGCGCGACCGATAGCATCGGCTCGGGTCCAGGAGGAGACGGAAATGGCACAGCTCACCGACAAGGCACAGAAGCTCTTCGAAGCCCCCAACCTGCTCTTCGTGGCAACGGTCAACCAGGACGGGTCTCCACAGGTGACACCGGTCTGGACACACGTGCAGGACGGCTACGTCACCTTCAACACGGCCAGGGGCCGCGTGAAGGAGCGCAACATGCGCAGGGACCCGCGCATCGGGCTCTCGATCACGGACCGTGAGAACCCGATGCAGAAGGTCGACATCGCCGGCCGCGTGGTCGAGATGATCGAGGGCGACGAGGCGGAGGCACAGATCGACGATCTCTCCGAGAAGTACATCGGCCAGCGCCCATACCCGTGGCGCCGTGGCGAGGAGCGCATCAAGGTCGTGGTCGAGCCCGTCCGCGTCCACGAGATGTGAGCCTGCTCTACCTGGCACGGGAGGAGGTCTCGCGCCTCCTCCCCGCTGTCCCCGCGCAGCTCGACCTGGTCGAGGAGACGTATCGGGCCGTCGGCGCCGGGCGCGTCGAGCTCCCACCCAAGCCGGGCATCCACCCGCGGCCCGACTCCTTCATCCACGCGATGCCGGCCTACCTGCGGGACGACGACGTCGCGGCGCTCAAATGGGTGGCCGGCTACCCATCGAACAAAGACCGTGGCCTCCCGTACATCACCGGCCTCATCGTGCTGAACGACCCGGAGACGGGCGTGCCGGCGGCGATCATGGACGGCGCCGAGATCACCGCGGCCCGCACGGCGGCAGCGAGCGGCGTCTGCATCCGACGCTTCGCACCTGACGGTTGGAGCCGCGCAGCTGTGCTCGGGGCCGGCGAGCAGGGGAGGTTTCACGCGGAGGTGCTGAGGCAGCTGAACCCTGAGGTCGCGATTCGAGGCTGGGATCCGCATTCGGAGCGCATCGCGTCCCTCGGAGACGGCGTCGAGGAGGCGCCGGGCCCCCGTGAGGCCGTGGAGGCAGCCGACGTCGTCGTCACCGCCGGGCCCATCGTCGAGAACCCGGATTCCCCGCTCACGCCCGACTGGCTCGCCGAACGCTCGCTCGGGCTCCCGATCGACTTCGACTTCTACTTCAGCGCGGACGCGGTGGCTTCCGCCGAGCTCTTCCTCGTCGACGACGTCGGTCAGTTCGAGTACTACCGCTCGCTCGGGCACTTCCAGGGCTGGCCCAAGCCGGAAGGGAGCGTGGGCGAGGCGCTCTCCCGCGACGGCGCCCCGGCCCGCGTCGTCTGCTGCAATCTCGGCATCGGAGCGCTCGATGCGGCCTTCGCGGCGCGGGTTCTGGCAGCTGCGCGCGAGCAGGGCACCGGCACCGAGCTCCCGCTCTAGGCAGCTACTCTGAGCCCAGGCGATGGGGCTCGCCTTCAACCGCCGCGACGGCTGATAGCTCCTACAGGTGAAAGGAGCTCGGCAATGGCCGTCGTTCTCGCTGTCGCGGTCGGAGGTGCGCTCGGAGCGCTCTCCCGCTACGGATTGATGACCTTCGTCGACCGGCGAACGCTCTCCATCTTCCCGTGGGACGTCTTTGTCGTGAACGTGACCGGCTGCTTCCTCGTCGGCCTGGTCGTGAGCGCGCTCGTCGACCGCCACGAGGCGCCGGCGTGGCTGCGGGTGGGGCTCGTCCTCGGCTTCATCGGCGCGTACACCACCTTCTCGACGTTCGCCCAGGACCTCTACGACCTGACGACGGCACGGCAGTACGCCGAGGCGATGCTGAACCTGACGGCGAGCGTGGTGGTCGGGGTTCTCGCAGTCGTCGCCGGGACCGCGCTAGGGCGGGCGATCTAGGCTCTGATCCGATCGCCGCTGGGATCCCAGAGCGGCTCCTCGGCCACCTCGCCTGCGACCCAGTCGCCGAAGATCTCGACCTCGACTGTCTGGCCGGGCTTCGCGGCCGAGGTCGGCAGATACGCGTAGGCGACCGAGCGCTCGACGGAGTAGCCGTAGCCGCCGCTCGTGACCCGGCCCACGATGTCGCCGTCGACCTGAACCGGCTCTGAACCGAGCGCGACGGAACGCGGATCCGAGAGCACGAGGCAGGCGAGTCTGCGCTCGGGCTCCGACTTCGACGCCACCTCGAGCCCCTCGCGGCCGATGAAGTCCCCCTTGTCCAGCTTGACCGCGAAGTCGAGCCCGGCTTCGTAGGGGTTCTCGTCCGGAGTGATGTCGGCGCCCCAGACGCGGTAGCCCTTCTCGAGGCGCAGCGAGTCGATCGCCTTGTAGCCGCCCGCGACGAGCCCGTGCTCCTTGCCCGCTTCCCAGATGGCGTCGAAGAGCCGTTGCCCGAACTCCATCGGGCAGTAGAGCTCCCAGCCGAGCTCGCCGACGTAGGTGACGCGAAGGGCGAGGCACGGAACCGGCCCGACGGCGATCTCCCGGGCGCGCATGTAGCGAAACGCGTCGTTGGACAGGTCCGCCGGGGTAAGCGGCTGCAGGATCTCCCGCGCGGCCGGGCCCCACAGACCGAGGCACGCCAACCGCGACGTGACGTCCTCGACCTGCGCGCTCCCGTCCTCGGGAAGGTGCCGCCGGATCCACGCGGCGTCGTGGTTGCCGAACGCTGTGCCCGTGACGATGCGGAAGCGGTCCTCCGCAAGCCGCGTGACCGTGAAGTCGCATTCGATGCCGCCGCGCTGGTTCAGCATCTGCGTGTACGTGATCGCGCCGACGTCGCGTGCAACGCGGTTGTCGCACATGCGCTCGAGGAAGTCGGCCGCGCCCGGCCCGACGACGTCGATCTTCGCGAAGGACGTCTCGTCGAAGAGCGCGGCGGCCTCGCGGCAGGCGCGATGCTCGGCTCCGATCGCCGGTGACCAGATCTCCCCGGCCCAGCCCCGCGGCCGCAGGCCTTCGTCCCCGCTCGCCGCGTTGGGCTCGAACCAGTTCGCGCGCTCCCACCCCGACTTCTCCCCGAAGGACGCGCCGAGCTGCTGCAGGCGCGCGTAGGTCGGCGAGAGCCTGAGCGGCCTGCCGGCGAGCCGCTCCTGGCCCGGATATTTGATGTCGTAGTAGGTCGAGTAGATCTCGTGCGTGCGCGCGAGCGTGTACTCGGCGCTCTTGTAGTGAGGGCCGAAGCGGCGCGAGTCCATCTCCCAGACATCGAGGCTCGGGACACCCTCGACGATCCACTCGGCGACGAGCCGCCCCATACCCCCGGCCCCGGCGAGCCCGTGGGCACAGAAGCCGGCGGCGACCCAGAACCCGCGCACGTCGGACTCGCCGAGGATGAACTCGCCGTCCGGTGTGAAAGCCTCGGGGCCGTTCACGAGGCTGATGACCTCGGCGTCCTCGATCTCGGGCACCCGCACGATCGCGTTCGTCAGAAGCTCGTCGAAGCGGTCCCAGTCCTCGGGCAAGAGCTTGCCGTTGAAGTCCTCGGGAATGCCGTCGAGCCCCCACGGGGCCGGATTTCGCTCGTAGCCACCCATGACGAGCCCGCCCGACTCGCCGCGGAAGTACACGAGCAGCGAGGGATCGCGCATCGTCGGGATGTCCAGCGGGATCCCGCTCGGCCGCGTGATCAGGTACTCGTGGGCCATCGGGATGATGGGCACGGTCACGCCGGCCAGCCGCCCGATCTCGCCCGCGAACATGCCGCCCGCGTTGACCACGATCCCCGTCTCGATCGAGCCCTTGTCCGTCTCGACGCCGACGACGCGGCCGCCTTCGAGCCCGATCCCCGTCACCCGGGTGTTCGTGTTGATCTCCGCACCGCGCCGGCGCGCGCCCTCGGCCAGCGCGAAGGTGAGCTGGCTCGGGTCGATGTAGCCGTCAGTCGGCAGATGGGCCGCGCCGAGCACGCCGTCGGTCGACATCGGCGGGAAGAGCTCTGCGGCCCGCTCCGCGGAGACGAGCTCGAGCGGGAGGCCGAAGGTCTTCGCCCAGCCCGCCTGTCGGCGAAGCTCCTGCATTCGCTCCTCGGAGGACGCAAGGCGCAGTGAACCGACCTCGTGCCACCCCGTCTCGAGGCCGACCTCTTCCTCGAGCGTCCGGTAGAGGTCGACCGAGTTCATCATCATCTTCGTCAGGCTGATCGAACCGCGCAGTTGCCCGACCAGCCCGGCCGAGTGAAAGGTCGAGCCGCTCGTCAGGTCCGCGCGCTCGCAGAGGAGGACGTCGTCCCAGCCGAGCCGCGCCAGCCAGTACAGGATCGAGGCGCCGCCCACCCCTCCGCCAATGACGACGGCGCGGGCCTTCGACTTCATACGCGGAAGGGGGCGCCCACCGGGCGATACTACGCGGTCGTGGAGGTTATCCAGCACCCACCGTCAGTCGTGCTTGTCGTCCACGAGGGCGGCGAGCTCGTGCTGGTGCGCCAGTCCCGGGCCGGCTCCGGCAGCCGCACGCTCGAGCTGCCGTCGGGGAAGCTCGAGGAAGGTGAAACTCCGGCGGATGCCGCCGCCCGCGAGCTCGCGGAGGAATGTGGGCTGGCTGCCGAGGTACTGAGCGCCATCGGGACCTTCTGGGCGGCGCCGGGCTATTCCACGGAGCTCGTCCACGTCTTCGAGGCCAGCGGGCTGAGGCAGGCCGACCCCGCAGAGCTCGACGACGACGAGGACATCGAGGTCGAGCGCCTGCCGCTCGTAGGTGCCCTGGAGGCGCTCGACGACGCTGCCTCCATCGCCGCGTTCGCCCTCTGGCTCGAACGCCAGTGAGCAGCCGCGGATCCTGGCTCCGGGACCTCGAGGGCTCGCTGGCCGAGGACCAGAGCGGGGATGAGCTCGCGACTGCGCTCGTCGTCCTCGCCTCGGTCGCGGGCCAGGACGTTCAGTTCGGCGAGGACGAGGCGCATGGCGCGAGCCGCCGTGCGCTCCTGCTCCTCACAGCAGGGGGCGACCCCGACCGCGGACTCGACCTCAACGGACGGGCCGTGACCGCGCTCGCGGAAGAGGTGCGCACGGTCGACCGGCAGCTCGCCCTGGAGCGCGGTCTGGACGAGCTGAAGGCGGAGGCGAAAGGTCTTCCGCACGTCTCCGAAGCCCTGACGGCACTGCGCGCCACGCCCGATGTGGCGTGGCGCGCATATGCCTGTTCTCTCTTGGCCGAAGAGCTCGGCGCCGGCTAGCTACTTGCCCGCCGGCGCGGCCCCGGCCGCGGGACGCTCGTACTGCTCCTCGATCCGGTCGAGCTCCTCCTCCGTGCCCATGCGAATCGGGCCCTTGAACCAATGCCTGGCCGAGAGGAGCCACCAGCCTCCGAAGACGAGCCCGATGCCGACGAACCAGAGGATCGTGTAGTTGGTCAGCTCCCAGGTGAAGTCCTCTGCCCACGGCAGCCCGGCTCTGTAGAGCGGGAAGATAAAGAGGATCGTGATGATCCCGACCCAGATGAGCGAGACGATGTCGATCCACTTGTAATGCCGCCCGAGGGTCCAGGCCCTCGCCTCCTGCCATGCCTCGCCCTGCCGGAAGCGCAAGTAGATCGGGAGGATGAACGCGATGTAGAGCCCGATCACCGCGATGGCCGTCCCCGCGAAGTAGCCGACGAGGTAGTTCCAGACCGCGGGGATCATGAGGGCGGCCGAGAACACGCCGATGCCGGCGACCGACCAGCGCGGAATGCGGTTCCGCGCCACCCGGCGCCAGAGCGAGTGCCCGGGCACGGCCCGGTCGCGCGAGAACGCGAACATCATCCTCGACGCTGACGTGACGGACGCTGTCAGGCAGAAGAACTGCGCGATGACGCAGATGAAGAGCAGCGCCTCTGCCCAGCTCTGGCTCATCGACTCTGCCCAGATAGACGGGACGACGGTGCCGATGTTGTCGAGCGCGAACTGCGTGCTCGGGATCGCGAAGGTGACCGCGAGCAAGAGGATCCAGCCGAAGATCACTGAGGCCACGACCGAGGTCCACATGCCGGTCGCCGCCATGCGCGAGGCTTTCTGCGTCTCCTCCGCGGTGTGCGCCGAGGCGTCGAAGCCCGTGATCGTGTACTGCGCCAGCAGGAGCCCGAGCCCCCATACGAACCAGAACGTCGGGCTCGAGAGGGACGTCGTCCCGCCTCCGTAGCCCGAGTTGTTCACCGTCTCCGTGAAGACGTAGGAGAGCGACTGGTGGTGATCCGGGACGATGATCAGGACGATGACGATGAACGCGACCCCGATCATGTGCCAGTAGGCGGAGATCGTGTTCAGGCCCGCCGTGATCCTGATGTTGAAGAGGTTGATGAGGCAGGCGCAGAGCATGAAGAACGCGTAGAGCAGGTAGTAAGACGCGTTGCCCGAAGCGCCGAAGATGTCGTTCATCTGCTGGAAGTAGCCGAACCAGTAGTCGAGCAGCACAGCCCCGAAAGTCGCGAGGCCGTAGCCGATCGCAGCCGTGACGGCCACCTGGCCGATGAGGTTGAACCAGCCGGTCGCCCAGCCCCAGCCGGGACTCCCGAGCTTGGACGCCCAGTAGTAGAGGCCGCCCGCGGTCGGATACGCCGAGGCGATCTCGGCCATCGCCAGGGAGATGATCGTCGACATGAGGCCGACGAGGAGCCAGCCCCAGATGATCGAGGACGGACCGCCGTGCTCCATTCCGACCGAGTACGAGGTCAGGCACCCGGCGAGGATGGAGATGATCGTGAACGAGATGGCGAAGTTCTGGAACCCGCCCATCCCGCGAAAGAGCTCCTGCGCGTAGCCGAGGCGATGGAGCAGGCTCTCATCGTCCGAATGCGCGTGGGGTCTTTGCTCTTCGGTGCTCATGCCGCTTCCTCCTGAGTCTGAGACCGCGTATTAGGACGTCCTGGAGCGGACGCTGTCAAGCCATCCGGCCGTTAGGATCGCCCGCGTGACTCTGAAAGAGCTCACCGCGGAGATCGAGAGCGGCGCGATCGACACGATCGTCGTCGCCTTCACCGACATGCAGGGCCGCCTCATGGGCAAGCGCGTACACAGCGAGTTCTTCCTCGAAGGCGAGGTCGCCGAGCACGGCGTCGAGGGTTGCAACTACCTCCTCGCGCTCGACATGGAGATGGACCCCATCCCCGGGTATTCGATCGCGAACTGGGAGCGCGGCTACGGCGACTTCCTCCTGCAGCCCGATCTCGACACGTTGCGGCGCGTTCCGTGGCTCGAGGGAACGGCGCTCGTGCTCTGCGACGTCCTGTGGCACGACGGCACACCGGTCAACCCCTCGCCGCGGCAGGTGCTGAAACGGCAGGTGGAGCGCGCAGCGGAGCTCGGCTACACGCCGATGTTCGGCTCCGAGCTCGAGTTCTATCTCCTCAAGGAGACCTATGCCGAGGCGCACGCGAAGCGGTACGAGGACCTGACGCCGTCGGTGCCCTACATCCTCGACTACCACATCCTCGCCACGACCTACGACGAGCCGTTCCTCCGCCAGATCCGCAACCACATGCAGGCTGCCGAGATACCCGTCGAAAGCTCGAAGGGCGAGGCCTGGCCGGGCCAGCAGGAGGTCAACTTCCGCTACGCGGACGCGCTCCGGATGGCCGACAACCACACGGTCTACAAGAACGGAGCCAAGGAGATCGCCCACCTGAACGGGTGCTCGATCACGTTCATGGCAAAGCCCGACCACACCTGGATCGGCAACTCATGCCACATCCACGCAAGCCTCTGGCGCGGCGGGGAGAGCGCCTTCGCAGGCGAGTCCGATGTCTTCAAGCAGTTCCTCGCCGGCCAGATCGCCTGCTTCCGCGAGCTCGCGCTCTTCCTCGCGCCGAACGTGAACTCCTACAAGCGCTACGCGGCCGGGAGCTGGGCGCCGACGACGCTCGCCTGGGGCCACGACAACCGCACGTGCGGCTTCCGCATCGTCGGTCACGGGAACGGGCTCAGAGCCGAGACACGGATCCCCGGCGGCGACGTGAACCCGTACCTCGCCTTCGCCGCGGTTCTCGCCGCCGGGCTCTACGGGGTCGAGAACGAGCTCGAGCTGCCGCCTCCCCTCGAAGGCAACGCCTACGAGTCCGACGCCGAGCGTTTCCCCCATTCCCTCCGCGACGCGATCGACGCGCTCGAGAACGGGAAGATGGCGCGGGCGGCCTTCGGAGACGACGTCGTCGACCACTACCTGAACTACGGCCACACTGAGCAGCGGCTCTTCGACGAGGTCGTGACCGGCTACGAGCGGGAGAGGCTCTTCGAGCGTGGCTAAGCCCCTGATCGGGATCACGACGTACGTGGTGCCGGCGAAGTGGAGCTACTGGGATCTCGAGGCCGCCCTCGTCCCCGCCGCCTACGTGCAGGCCGTGGAGAAGGCCGGCGGCCGGGCGCTCCTCGTTCCGCCGGCGGACGATGCGATCGCGGAGACCCTGGACAGGCTCGACGGGCTCGTCTTCTCCGGGGGCTCCGACCTCGACCCCGAGCTCTACGGCCAGGAGGCCCACCAGGAGACCTTCGGAATCGTCCGCGACCGCGACGACGCCGAGCTCGCCCTCCTCGAAGGCGCGCTCGAGCGCGACATGCCGGTCCTCGCCATCTGCCGCGGCAGCCAGGTGCTGAACGTGGCCCGCGGCGGCGACCTCCTTCAGCACCTCCCCGATGTCGTCGGGGACGAGAAACACAAGCACGCCCCGCCCGGAGTCTTCGCCGACCACGACGTGCAGCTCGTGGCAGGCACGCAGGTGCAGAGCCTTCTCGGCGATCGCGCCCCGGTGAAGAGCCATCACCACCAGGGCTTCGGCAAGCTCGGCGACAGCCTGAGGGCGTCCGCCCGCGCCGACGACGGGACGATCGAGGCCGTCGAGGATCCCTCGCAGCGCTTCACCGTCGGCGTCCTCTGGCATCCCGAGGCAGGGGAGGATTTCGCCCTCTTTCAGGGCCTTGTCGACGAAGCGCGCCGGTACGCCGAAGAGCGCGGCTAAACCCCCGCCTCCGGCGGCTTAGTGGAAGCTCGCGCTCAGCGTGTAGCTGTCGATGTTCGAGTCGTCGAAGGCGTGCAGGTTCTTGAACTGCACCTTGATGTTCTGCGCGCCCGCGGTGACGTGCTTCGCCCATTCGTAGGACGTCGTCGTCGGCCGCGGCTTCGACACGCCGACCTTGCCGGTGTTGTCGAAGAAGCGCACGACCGGACCGACCTGGACGCCGTTCACCAGCACACGGACGAACGTCGCGGCGTAGTTGTGGCCCGCGAAGCCTCCCCCGCTGTTCAGGTCGCGAACGCTTCCCTCCGCCGAGAAGCGGATGACCAGCGGACCGCCCGCGGTCGCGTTCGGGGTGATGGCCGCGGCCGGGACGTCGATGAAGCCGCCTGAAGGCGTGCTTGCGTGCGCGCCGGTCTTGAACGCGATCTGGTCGGAGGTGCCGGCATCGCTCGCGCCGATCGCGCCGACGACGAGGACTCCGGCGACCGCGGCTGCGGCGGCGAACACCGCGATGAGCTTTGACTTCCTGGACATCGAAGGCTCCTTGTTCGAGGTGCTTCCCATCCTGCCGCCTGCAGCCGGCCGACTCAAATGGGCGAGGCCTCCGTTCAGGCGAGGCGCTACTCTCTGGGCGCAGTGAGACGCATCGCCCTGCTCTCGCTCGCGGTCCTGGCCCTCGCCGTCTCGGCCGGGTGCGGCGCCGCCAGCGACCAGACGCAGGAGCAGGCGCTGACGCCGGCGCAGGTACGGCAGAGCTTCAAGCAGGCGACTGGGCGCGAGCTCGAGCCCGCAGCGGTCAGCGATCCCGCCTGGGACCAGCTCGGCTTCGGCCTCGACATGCCGCGGTCGCTCGTCGAGCGCTACGGGATCTTCAACCTCTACGTCGGCAAGCCGGGCAAGACCGCGTCGCTCGCGTCCTTCTTCAAGAACAAGGAGTCGGGCAAGCCGCTCGAGCGGAGCGCGGACGCCATCTACTGGGAGCTCGACTCCCAGAGCAAGACCTGGGTCGCGTACAAGCGCTACGGCGGCAACGTCGTCCTCGTCTGGCAGAGCGGGTCGAAGGAGCAGGCGGCCGACGAACGTTTCGACCGGCTCGATTCGATTCTCTCGGGTCTTCCCGGATAAGCTCGCGACTGTGTCCCTTCCAGTGATGCCGCCCCGGTTCTCGGCTGCGAGCGCCAAGCGGGGCGAGGACGCAGGGAGACCCGGTAGCGGTCATTACCGGGTCGACCGAGGACGCGGCCGCGGGCCGCGCGATCGCGGGCGAGAAGCAGGCATGCATCGGTGGGAGGGGCACTAATGGGCCGCCTGGAAAGGAAAGTCGCAGTTATCACCGGTGCCGCGGGCGGCATCGGCCGTGAAGCCGCAATCCTCTTCTCGGAGGAAGGGGCGAGCGTCTGCGTCGCAGACGTCGATCCCGAGAAGGGCGAGGCAACCGCGGCCGAGTGCCGCGAGGCGTTCTTCCAGCAGGTCGACGTCGCGGACTCCGACAGCGTGGGTGCGATGTACGCCGCGACGGCCGAGCGCTACGGCGGAGTTGACGTCCTCTACAACAACGCGGGGATCATGCCCGCTGACGACTCGTCGGTCCTCGAGACCGAGGTCGACGCGTGGCAGCGGGTGCAGGACGTGAACACGAAGGGCGTCTTCCTCTGCTGCAAGCACGGCATCCCGTACCTGCTCGAGCGCGGCGGGGGCTCCGTGATCAACGTCGCCTCGTTCGTCGCCCTCGCCGGCGCGGCGACGTCGCAGATCTCCTACACCGCCTCGAAGGGCGCCGTGCTCTCTCTCAGCCGGGAGCTCGCGGTCGAGTTCGCGCGCCGCGGGGTGCGTGTGAACGCCCTCTGCCCGGGCCCCGTCGAGACGCCGCTCCTCATGCGCCTGTTCAGCGAGACCCCGGGCGCGCTCGAGCGCAGGCTCGTCCACCTGCCGATGGGCAGGCTCGCGCAGGCGAAGGAGATCGCCTACGGCGCCCTCTTCCTCGCAAGCGACGAGTCCTCGTACGTGAACGGCTCGACCTTCCTCGTCGACGGCGGTCTCACGGCCGCGTACGTCACCCCGGAATAGCGCGCCCGCGTAACCGGGTCAGGCGCCGAGCACATTCACGGCTCGCGCCGCCACGAGGAGCACGGCGCCGACCGAGATCAGGGCGTCGAGTCCCATGAGCGCCTTGGCGAGACGGGTCAACGGCATGGCGTCGGTCGGGCTGAACGCGATCCCGTTCGTGAGCGCCACGTACGTGTAGTCCTCGAGCCGCGGGTGCCAGCCGGAGTGCGCCAGGCGGTCGTTGTCGTCCTGCGGGAACCAGAAGTCCGGCCGCCTGCGCCCATGTCTCGCCCGGGCTCTCGGGCCGCCGGCG
>DATEOR010000115.1:0-5893 GCA_035273885.1 Gaiellaceae bacterium | reverse complement strand
GGGGCCGGCCCGGACCCCGCAGACTGAGCGAGAAGATGGAGACCGTTCTCGTCGTCGACGACGAGCCGACGCTGCGTGACGTCGTCGTGCGCTACCTCGAGCGCGAGGGATACCGCGCGCTCGTTGCCGGAGACGGGGACGAGGCGGAGTCGGTTCTTCGAAATGGGGCTCCCGACCTCGTCATCCTCGATGTCATGCTGCCCGGCACCGACGGGCTCGAGCTCTGCCGCCGGATCCGTGCCCGCTCCTCGCTTCCGGTGATCATGCTCACCGCGCGCGGCGAGGAGACCGATCGCATCGTCGGGCTCGAACTCGGCGCCGACGACTACGTGACGAAGCCCTTCTCCCCGCGCGAGCTGGTCGCCCGCGTCCGGACAGTCCTGCGCCGGACGGCGCAGGTGTCCGAGCCGCGTGAGTTGATCCAGCACAGTGACCTCGTGCTCGACTCGGCCTCGCGCGAAGTCCGCAAGAAAGGAAAGCTCGTCAAGCTGACTGCAAAGGAGTTCGACCTGCTCTGGTTCCTCGCAACGCACCCGCGCCGCGTCTTCTCGCGCGAGCACCTGATGGCGAGTGTCTGGGGCTATCACGCGGCGTTCGACACAGGGACCGTCACCGTCCATGTCCGTAGGCTCCGCGCGAAGATCGAGGACGACGCCGGCCGGCCGCGCCACATCGAGACGGTCTGGGGCGTCGGCTACAGGTTCTTGCCGTGATCGAACTCGCGCTCGTCGTGGCCACGGCGACCTTCGCATCGGGTGCGCTCATAGCCCTCGGCGTTTCGCGGCTCCGTACCGTCCATGCTCGCCTGCTCGGGCTCGCGCTCCTGTGCGTCGTCCTCCCGCTAGCGGCCGTGTTGCTCTCGGGCGTGGCGATGTTCCACATGGGAGCCGACGTCGTCGTGCTGGCCGTCGCGGGCGCGTCCTCGCTCGTGGCCGTGGGCGCTGCGCTCCTCGTCACCCGCTCGATCACGATTCCGCTCGACCGCCTCCGTGCCGCCTCCTCGGCGCTCGCGGGCGGCGACTTCACGCCGATCGCGGCGGGCGCAGGACCAGACGAGCTCGTCGAGGTCGGACTTGCGTTCGACGAGATGGCCCGTAAGCTCGAGGAGCTCTTCGACGCACGACGACAGCTGATCGCGTGGGCGAGCCACGACCTGCGAACGCCGCTCGCTTCGCTACAGGCGATGCTCGAGGCAGTCGAGGACGGAGTCGTCCCCGCGGAGCACTACCTCCCGGCCATGCGTGAGCAAGTTCGCACCCTCGGACGGCTCGTCGACGATCTCTTCGAACTCGCCCAGATCGACTCCGGCGCGCTCACGCTCGAGCTCGAGCAAGCTCAGGTGCCCGACCTCGTACGGACGTGCATGCGCGGCCTCGAGGCCGAAGCCAGGGCCAGGCACGTCGATCTCTACGCCCGTCTCGACGGCAACCTCCCGGCGGTGCAGGCCGCCCCCGATCAGGTTCAGCGCGTCCTGCAGAACCTGCTCACGAACGCCCTCCGGCACACGCCGTCCGACGGAACCGTCGCGGTCGTCGTCCGCGCGGGGGACCGCGAGGTGACGATCGCGGTCGAGGACAACGGCGAGGGTCTTGGGGCCGGGGCGGAGCGGCGCATGTTCGAACGCTTCTGGCAAGGCGATTCCGCGCGGGCAGTGCCGCGAAGCGGGGCGGGGCTCGGACTTGCGATCGCCCGCGGCCTCGTCGAAGCCCAGGGCGGCCACATCTGGGCCGAGAACCGCCCGGAGGGCGGGGCTCGCGTGGCTTTCACGCTCCCGCGCGCGTAAGGAAGCGTTCAGATCTCGGGTCTACGATCAGGTCGTGGGCCTGCTCATCGGAGTCGCCTTCGTCGCGGGCATCGTCACGGCGATCTCGCCCTGTGTGCTGCCCGTGTTGCCCATCGTCTTCGCGGGCGGTGCGACTGGCGACAGACGGCGGCCCTATGCGATCGTCGCGGGGCTCGTCTGGAGCTTCACGCTCTTCACCCTGGTCGCGACGGCGTTGCTTTCGGCGCTGGGGCTGCCCGACGACCTCCTTCGCAACATCGCTATCGGCACCGTCATGCTCGTCGGGCTCTCGCTGCTCTGGCCCAGGCTCGGCGCGCTCGTCGAGAGGCCCTTCCAGGCGCTCGGCCGCCGCAACCCGGGCGGAATGGGGGGTGGGTTCCTGCTCGGCGTCAGCCTGGGGCTCCTCTTCACGCCCTGTGCCGGGCCCGTGATCGCGGCCGTCGCCGTGCTCGCCTCGACGCAACGCTTCTCCGTCGAAAGCGTCCTCGTCACGCTCTCGTACGCGCTCGGCGCGGGGGTCGTCCTGCTTCTCATCGCCATCGCGGCGCAGCGGGGAATGAACCTGCGTGCGATGCAGTCACGGGCGCCGCTGATCCGCCGCGCGCTCGGCGGGGTGGTCGTGGCGGTCGCGATCGTGATGGCTCTGGGCCTCGACGTGAAGCTCGCCTCCCACGTCCCCGGCTACACGAAGGCGTTGCAGGGCCTCGAGGAGAGCGCAGCCGCCCAGGACCGCATCGACTCGCTCGTGGCGGGCGAGAGCCATTTCCAGGGAGGCCAGCTGCAGGACTACGGCCAGGCCCCCGGCTTCCGTGGGATCTCGCAGTGGCTGAACTCACAGCCGCTCTCGCTCGCGTCGCTCCGCGGGAAGGTCGTCCTGATCGACTTCTGGACCTACTCGTGCGTCAACTGCATCCGCACGCTGCCCTACGTGAAGCGCTGGTACGAGACCTACCGCGATGCGGGGCTCGTCGTCGTCGGCGTGCACACACCCGAGTTCGCGTTCGAGCACGTCCCGGGCAACGTGGAGAAGGCCGTGCGCTCCTTCGGGATCGACTACCCGGTCGCCCTGGACAACGACTACGGCACCTGGACCGCCTGGGGCAACCGCTACTGGCCGGCGGAGTACTACGTCGACCGCCAGGGCCACGTGCGCTACGCGCACTTCGGCGAGGGCGACTACGAAGAGACGGAGAAGGTCATCCGCACGCTGCTCGCCGAGAAGAACCTGCCCGCGCCGGTGTCGGGCTCCATCACCGAGCAGACGCCGACCGAGGCTTTGACGCCGGAGACCTACCTCGGGACCGACCGCCTCTCGAGCCTCGTGGGCTCGCCCGTCGTCGAGGGGCGCGAGGCCACCTATGAGATCCCGAAGGTCGTGCCCCAGAACGCGGTCGCCTACGGGGGCCGCTGGACGGTCGGCCGGGAGCGGATCGTCGCAGGGGACGGAGCCCGGCTTCGTCTCTCCTACCACGCCCGCCACGTCTATCTCGTCCTCGGCAAGGGCGATGCTGACGGCTCGGTACGAGTCGCGATCGACGGCAAGCCCGTGAAAACCGTGACCGTCACGGGCGACCGGCTCTATACGCTCGCCGCGCTTCCGGGGCCGGCGGCCGACCACTCGCTCGACCTTTCCTTCTCGCCCGGAGTCGAGGCCTACGCCTTCACGTTCGGCTAACCCCCGTTCGGGGGAGGCCCAGCCAGGCACTCGCGCCGAAGCTCACTAAAGGCACGCGAGATGTTGAGGATTCTCCTCTATGTCGCCGCCCTGATCGCACTCTTCGCGGGCGCGATCATGTACGGCGGAAATGCGATCGGCGCCTGGGACCCGCTTCCACCTGCGCCGACGCCGCCGCCTGCGGTGAAGGTCAGCCATTCGAAGCCGGAGAGCAAGGACAGGCCCCAGGCTCGCAAGCCGCCGACCCCGGCGAGAGCGCCGAAGCTGACGTCCGCCCAGAAGCTCTGGGTGAAGAAGACGAACGCGCTCTGCCGCGAGTCGAAGTCCCAGGTGCAGGCCGTGCTCGCGCAGGGCGACACAGCGACGACCGCAGGCGTGCTCGAGCTCTTCTCACGCCTGAAGAAGGTGAACGCGGAGCTGAACGACCGCTTCCTCGCCATCGCCGCCCCCGACGGCTACCAGAAGGGCGTCGCCCGCCTCAGGGCGCTCTTCGCCAGGGAGGAGCGCTACTTCGTTTCCATGCAGCGCGCCCTCGAGCAGCGCGACATGAAGACGTTCTACGCGCTGAACGACCGCTTGACCGAGATCGCGCTCGATGAGACGGACGTCCTCGCCGAGCTCGGCGCCTACGGCTGCGACATCACGCTGTCGTCCGTCTTCAGCTAGTTCGTTTCTCGATTCCAGCCTCTGGGAACGATGGCGCCATGCGCATTTCTGCGGTGGGCCTCATCTATCTCGTCGTGGGCGCGATCGTCGCGGCCACGCACGACTACTTCGAGAACATCGACACGCTGAAGCGCTTTCTCTCCGCGGTCCTCGCCGTGGTCCTCTGGCCGCTGATCCTCATCGGGATCGACCTGCACATCCACTAGCGCCGCCGGCGCATGTTGCTATCTTCGGGCCGTGAGCGAGCGGCTCCAGTCACTGCTCGAAGGCGCGTTTCCCGATGCCAGCGATGTCGAGGTCGTCGACCGCACGGGCGGGGGCGACCACTTCCACGTCACCGTGGTCAGCCAGCGTTTCGCGGGGCTTTCGCTCGTGGACCAGCACCGGCTGGTGTACGACGCGCTCGCCGAGCCGCTCGCCGACGGCACGATTCACGAGCTTCGCATCACCACTCAGACCTGAAGCCTGGTCTTCGGGCGAATGTAGTGTTGAGGAATCACGACGCGAGGAGATTCATGAGCGACCTGAGCTACAGGATCCAGCAGACCATCGACACCGAGCCGGTGGTCGCATTCATCAAGGGAACGCACGAGCAGTGCATGTGCGGGAACTCCGAGCGCGCGCTCCAGGCGCTGCGCTCCGTCGGCGCCTCCTTCACGGCCGTCGACGTGCTCCCCGACCCGGCGATCCGCCAGGAGCTCTCGGAACTCTCCAGCTGGCCGACGATCCCGCAGGTCTTCGTCGGCGGCGAGCTGATCGGCGGCGCAGACATCGTCCAGGAGCTCGCGGCCACGGGCCAGCTCGAGGCGAAGCTGAACGAGAAGCTCGGGGACTCGTGGCGAGACGGCGGGGAGGAGCGGACGGTCGCCTTGACCGACCGGCAGGACCCCTTCAAGCTCGTCGGCTAGCCGCTAGCCCCGCGCCGACCAGGCGATCGCGGCGAGGATCACGCTCAGCCCGGACACGACGATGCCGATGATCCACGCCTCGACGTCCTGGGAGCCCAAAATCGCGGCGAGGCCCGTTCCGATCCCGATGATCCCGCCGGTCGCGACGAAGCGGCTGAACGACGACTGGAACATCGTCATGCGGTCGCGGAAGCCCACGCGGCGCTCGGCCTCGGTCTCCGCTACCGGCCGCTCTGTGCCGTTCCCCTCGTCGATCGTCACCCGCGGGATCCTAACCCCGCCCTAGAACGACGGCTTCACCGTCATGTCGATGACGATGAGGAGCAGCAGTGCGATGTCGATCCGTGCCGCCAGGAGTATGGGCTGAACGGCGGCCTGCACCAGAGGATCCCGCTCGCCGCGCTCCTGGATGAGCTCGTTCAGCTGCTTGATCCTCGGCGTCAGGAATCCGATGCCGATCGCGGTCGAGATCCCCCAGGCGATCAGGCCGAAGACGAGCCAGAACTGTCCCCAGTCGAGATCGCCGTTGATCGTCATCGCGATCCCCATTGCGAGGACGGTGAACGAGGCCGGAATGAAGATCCGCGCGGCCCATTCGGCCTGGCGTGCGACTCCGAGGAGTCGTGCCGGATCCGGATCGCGCTCGGCCGTTATCACCAACGCTGCGAGCAGCGTTCCTCCTCCGACCCAGAGCACTGCCGCCACCACGTGGACAGCCTTGAAGGCGACATACCACGAGTCCGACTCGAGGAGGAAGACGAGCGTGCCGAGGAGGAGCAGCGCCGCCGCCGCGAGCGTGATCGCCGTCGAGGCGCGGCGGTTCTCCTCCGAGAGCGCGCCGACCTGAGGTTCAGTTGTCAC
>DATEOR010000114.1:0-9824 GCA_035273885.1 Gaiellaceae bacterium | reverse complement strand
TCGGAGCGGCGGGTGGAGCGCCTCGTCAACCCGTCGCTCTCCGACGGCTTGCCCGCCTTCCTCACCCACGACGGCGGGCTCAACTCGGGGTTCATGATCCCGCAGTACGTGGCCGCCGCGCTCGTCAGCGAGAACAAGGTTCTCTGTCATCCAGCCTCGGTCGACTCGATTCCGACCAGCGCGGGCCAGGAGGATCACGTCTCGATGGGGAACGCCGCTGGGCTCAAGTGCTGGGCGGTGCTCGGAAACGTGGAGCGCGCGCTCGCGATCGAGCTCCTCGCCGCGGCGCAGGGCGTGGAGTTCCTCGCTCCGCTCGAGCCCGGCGCCGGCGCGCGTACCGCGCACGACTTCGTCCGCTCGCTCTCGCCGACGGTCATGGAGGACCGCACGCTCGCGCCGGACATCGAGCTCGTGGCGGCGGCGATTCGGTCGGGAGACTTGGTGGCCGCAGTCGAGGCCGAAGTGGGCGAGCTCGCATGAGCGTGCGCGAGATCGACGCAGTCGTCGAAGAGCTCTGCGGCGACCTCAGTACGATTCGCGCGCCGCGCGGGCAGACGCTGAACGCGCGCTCGTGGCAGACGGAGGCGCCTCTCCGGATGCTGCTCAACAACCTCGATCGCGAAGTGGCGGAGAAGCCCGAGGAGCTCATCGTCTACGGCGGCTCGGGAAAGGCGGCGCGAAACCACGAGGCCCTCAAGGCGCTCGTCCGCTCGCTGCTGGAGCTCGGCGAGGACGAGACGCTGCTCGTTCAGAGCGGAAAGCCGGTCGGCGTGTTCCGCACGCACCCGGGCGCACCGCGCGTCCTCATCGCGAACTCGCTGCTCGTCCCGCGCTGGGCCACGTGGGAGGAGTTCCGCCGGCTCGAGGCCCTCGGCCTGACCATGTTCGGGCAGATGACCGCGGGGAGCTGGATCTACATCGGCACCCAGGGAATCCTGCAGGGCACGTACCAGACCTTCGCCGCAGCGGGCGAGAAGCACTTCGGCTCCCCGGACTTGAACGGGAAGACCATTCTCACCGCCGGCCTCGGGGGCATGGGAGGCGCGCAGCCTCTCGCCGCGACGATGACAGGCGCGGCGATCCTCTGCATCGAGGTCGACCCGCACCGGATCCACCGCCGGCTCGAGACGCGCTATCTCGATGAGGCGGCCGACTCGCTCGACGACGCTCTCTCGCGGGTTCGCGAGGCTGCGGGCGACGGGCGCCCGCTTTCAGTCGGGCTGCTCGGGAACGCCGCGGAGATCGTCCCGGAGCTCGCCGCCCGCGGCGAGCACTTCGATTTCGTCACCGACCAGACCGCCGCCCACGATCCTCTGAACGGCTACGTCCCAGCGGGGCTGTCAGTGGAAGAGGCGGACAGGCTTCGCTCGGCCGACCCCGACGAGTACCTGCGGCAAGCCTCTGAGTCGATCGCGCGCCATGTCGAGGGCATGCTCGAGTACGTCCGGGAGGGGAGCTATGTTTTCGACTATGGCAACAATCTCAGAGGGGAGGCACTCGAGGCCGGCGTAGCGGAGGCTTTCTCATACCCGGGCTTTGTCCCGGCCTATATCCGGCCGCTCTTCTGCCGTGGCATCGGACCCTTCCGCTGGGCGGTGCTCTCGGGCGATCCGGAGGACATCGCAGCGATCGACGGGGCGCTGCGGGGTCTCTTCCCGGACGACCGCCTTCTCCAGCGGTGGCTCGACCTCGCTCCCGAGCGGGTCGCGTTCCAAGGGCTCCCGGCGAGGATTTGCTGGCTCGGCTACGGCGATCGCGCCAAGGCGGGTCTGGCGATCAACGACCTCGTTCGGAGCGGACAGGTGTCGGCGCCGGTGGTCATCGGCCGCGACCATCTCGACTCGGGCTCGGTTGCCTCGCCGTATCGAGAAACCGAGGCGATGGCCGACGGCTCCGATGCGATTGCGGACTGGCCGATCCTGAACGCGCTTCTGAACACGGCCGCGGGTGCGACGTGGGTGAGCGTCCATCACGGCGGGGGTGTCGGGATCGGCAATGCCATCCACGCCGGCATGGTGGTCGTCGCCGACGGCACGGACGATGCGGCGGAGCGCCTCGAGCGGGTCCTCACGACGGATCCGGGCATCGGCGTGCTGCGCCACCTCGACGCCGGCTACGACGAGGCGAAGGAGGCCGCGCGCGAGCACGGCCTCGAAGTTCCCGGCTCCTAGCCGCCGCGTGGCCAACCTGCTCATCCGCGACCTCGCGCAGGCCGTCTCCCCGGCAGGGACGCAGGCACCCTTGCGCGGGCGAGAGGCCATGCGGTCTGTGGACGTCGTCGAGGATGCGTACGTCCTCTGCGAGGACAGGCGGATCGCGGCGGTGGGGCGCATGCGCGATCTGGATCCAGTCGACGGCGACGTCGAGGAGGTGGACGGGAGAGGCTGCGCCGCGATCCCCGGGCTCGTCGACTGCCACACGCACGCGGTCTTCGCGGGCTCGAGGGTGGGGGAGTTCGAGCTTCGCTCCGGCGGCGCGACCTACGGGGAGCTGCACGCGGCCGGCGGCGGGATCCTCTCGACGGTCTCGGCCACGCGTGCAGCCGGCGAACAGGGCCTTGCCGATGCACTGGCGCTTCACCGGTCCTGGATGCTCGCGTCGGGGACGACGAACTTCGAGGCGAAGTCGGGCTACGGGCTCGATCGCGACACGGAGCTCGCGATGCTGCGGGTGGTTCGCGATGCCGGCGGCTCGCCGACCTGGCTGGGTGCGCACGCGGTCCCGCCCGAGTTCGCCGATGCCGACGCCTACCTCGACTTCGCGCTCGCCGAGGTGCTCCCCGAGGCCGCGAAGATCGCCGAGGCCGCCGACGTCTTCCTCGAGCGGGGCGCGTTCGACGCCGCGCAGGCCCGCCGCTACCTCGAAGCCTGCAGGGAGGCTGGCTTGCGCCTGCGGCTGCATGCCGACCAGTTCACGGAGGCGGGCGCCATTCCCCTCGCCGTGGAGCTCGGCGCCGTGAGCGTCGACCACCTCGAAGCCACCGGCCCGGACGGGGTGCGAACGCTGGCGCAGAGCGACGTCGCTGCGGTGCTGCTCCCGGTCGCCGCACTCTTCCTCGCTCGCCCCATGCCTCCGGCGCGCGCGCTTGTCGACGAAGGCGCGATCGTCGCGCTCGCGACCGACTTCAACCCGGGTAGCGCCTTCTCCGAGAGCCTTCCGCTCGTCGCAGCACTGGCCTGCACCCAGATGCAGATGACGCCGGCCGAAGCCCTCGCGTCATGCACCGTGAACGCCGCGCACGTCCTCGGCCGGGCAGACCGGGCCGGCCGCCTCGCGCGGGGTTACGACGCCGACATCGTCCTGCTCGACGCCTCCGACTGGCGCTACCTCGCCTACCACCTCGGCGGGAATCACATCGCCCAGGTCATCCAGGGCGGGAAGCCCACGGCATAATCGGCCCATGCCCAGCCGCAAGCAGCGCCGCCGCCGCGAGAAGCTCCAGCGCCACGAGTACGAGTACGTCATCGAGACCGAGGACGGCGAGGAGATCCCCGTCGAAAAGCCGGTCCCGGCGCCGAAGGATGGAAAGAGCTCCGCAAAGGCCGCACCGCCTCGGGGCGGGCGGGTGGTGCCCAAGCCCTCGATGAGCCGGGTCTTCAAGCGAACGGCGATCTTCGCCCCGCTGATCCTGCTCGTCGTCTTCTGGACAGGGGGTGACTCATCGACGTCGTCGAAGATTTTCACGGGCGTGACGCTGGTCGCGTTCTTCATCCCGTTCAGCTACCTCGTCGACTCGATCATGTACCGGGTCTACTCGAAGCGGCAGCAGAGCCCGGGCTCCGGGTAGTTGGACAGCGACGACTTCACCGCGATCGCCCACGAGGGGCTCGCGTTCATGAACCCCCTCTCGGAAGAGGACGTCGACGAGATGATCGAGGCGCTCGAGCTCGAGCCGGGAGCTCACGTCCTCGACCTCGGGTGCGGCAAGGCGGAGATCCTGCTCCGGATCGTCGAGCGCTATCCGGACGTGCGCGCCACCGGCCTCGACAACTCGCCCGCGGTCCTGGCGGAGGCCCGGCGCCAGGCAGAGGCGCGTGTTCCCGAATCGAAGGTGGTGCTGCTCGAACAGGACGTCCGCGAGTACGCGCCCGAGCCGGGCTCCTTCGACCTCGTCGTCAGCACCGGCGGCGTCTCCTTCAGGGGCGGAGTCGGCGGGACGCTTGCCGTTCTCTCCGGCTATGTCGCACCCGGGGGCAAGCTTCTCTTCGGCGAGGGCTACTGGCGCGAGGAGCCGAGTGCGGAGTATCTCGTCGCGCTGGGGGCCGCTCGGGACGAGCTGAAGGACTACGAGGGCACGATCGAGGCGGCCGTCGAAACCGGGCTCGACCTCAAGCGCGCGGTGACGAGCAGCGTCGAGGACTGGGACGCGTACGAGGACGCGTGGGCCCGCAACGGCGACCGCTACGCCGAGAAGCACGAGGGCGAGGAGGGAGTCGCCGAGCTGCGCGAGTGGATCGCCAACGGCCGCGCCCGCTACCGGGAGCTCGGCGGCCGCGACGCGCTCGGCTTCGGCCTCTTCCTCTTCGAGCGCTGATCGCCGCCCTGGGGCGGCGGCGCTAGCCGCTGCCGCGGAAGTGGCCCTCGCCGGGCCACGGAGCGAGCAGCAACAGGATCTTCGCGCCTTCGTCGCTTGCGACCGAGTGGCGCTCGTCGGGCTCGAAGTGGGCGAGAGTGCCTGTGGAAGCCTCGATCTCCCCGTCCGCGCTGGCGATGCGGACCGTGCCCGCGACGACGAAGAGCCAGGCGTGTTCCTTCACCTGGTGGTCGCCGAGCTCCTGGCCGGGGTCGAGGCCGATGAGAACGGCCCGCGCCTCGTCCTCGCTCTTCAGAACCACCGGCGAACGAGTGCCCGTGGGAGTCGCGATCTCGGGGAGCGGCCAGCTCTCCATCGCGCGCCAGTGTAACCGGGGTGCCCCGTTAGACTTGGCCGCCGGATGAGTCTCGACGTCAAGCGGCTCGAGCTGAGCCCCTTTGGGATGAATTGCTACGTCGTCCGCCGTCCAGGCGCCGACGAAGCTGTCGTCGTGGACCCGGGCTGGCCCGGAGAGGCCGAGCGGATCGACGAGGCGCTCGACGGCGCTCGCTGTGCGGCGATTCTCATCACACACGCCGACATCGACCACATCGGCGGCGTGGCCGAGCTCCAGCGGGAGACCGTGGCACCCGTATACATGGCCCAAGTGGACAGCGAGCGTGCACAACGGATCAACGAGCTCTACCCGGAGTCCGGCGTGACCTTCGAGGTGTTCACGCCCGACGTTCTTCTCGAAGGGGACGAGAGGCTCGAGCTGGGCGGGATCGAGTTCGAGACGGTCAAGGTCCCGGGACACCTGCTCGGCCACCTCGCGTTCTACTCCGACGGAGCGTTGTTCTCCGGCGACGTCCTCTTCGCCGGGTCGGTGGGACGGTTCGACCGGCCGGGCGGCGACTGGGAGACGCTGCTCGACTCGATCCGCCGGCTGGCCGAGCGCTTCCCGCCCGAGACCGTCGTCTACTCGGGACACGGGCCGCCCACGACGCTCGGCGACGAGCTGGCGCGCAACCCCTTCCTCGCAGAGCTCCGGGCGTGAAGTTCGAAGCTCCGCGCGGCACCCACGACATCCTTCCCTCCGAGCAGCCGCGCTGGCGGCATGTGCTCAGGGAGTTCGAGCGCCTCTGCGAGCTCTACGGCTACCGCCGGATCGACACGCCGGTCTTCGAGGACACCGAGCTTTTCGCCCGCACGTCGGGCCACGGCTCGGACGTCGTCACCAAGGAGATGTACACGTTCGAGGACCGCGGCGAGCGCTCGCTCACACTTCGGGCGGAGGCGACCGCTCCCATCGTGCGCGCCTATCTCGAGCATGGCCTGCACCGGGAGCCGCAGCCGCAGAAGCTCTACACGCACGAGACGATCTACCGCTACGGCCGTCCGCAGAAGGGTCGGTACCGCGAGCACTGGCAGTTCGACGTAGAGGCGATCGGCTCGGAGGACCCCGCGCTCGACGCCGAGGTGATCCAGCTCTACGACACTCTGCTCGCGCGGCTCGGTGTGACCGAGTACCGGCTCGAGCTGAACTCGATCGGGGACGCCGAGTGCCGCCCCGCCTACCTCGAGCGCCTGCAGCCGTGGCTCGACGAGCACGCGTCCGAGTTGGACGACGCCACGAGGGAGCAGGCGTCGCGCAATCCGCTCCGCGCCCTGGACAACATCCCGGCGAAGCCGGCTGCCGTGCAGAAGGTCCTGAGGCAGGCGCCCACGATCGGAGACTCGCTCTGCGACGCGTGCCGCGAGCACTTCGCCGAGGTACGGCGCTACCTCGACGCCTACGGCGTGCGCTACGAGGTGGTCCCGACCCTCGTGCGCGGCCTCGACTACTACACGCGCACGACCTGGGAGTTCGTGGGCCCCGAAGGCGGCTCGCAGAGCACTCTGAGCGGCGGCGGGCGCTACGACGGCCTGGCCGAGGAGCTCGGCGGTGCTCACACCCCCGGGGTGGGCTTCGGCGCGGGCATCGAGCGGCTCCTACTGGCCTTGGAGGAGGCCGGAGTCGAGCCGCCTGCCGAAGAGGGCATCGACGTCTTCTTCATCTGCGAGGAGGGCGCCGACCGTACCGCTGTCCTCGCCAAGATCGCCGAGCTCCGCGCGGCGGGCGTCCGCGCGGAGACGGACTACGCGGGCCGTTCCGTGAAAGGCCAGCGCACGCAGGCCGGAAGGCTCGGCGCCAGGCGCGTGATCGACGTCGGCGCCCACACCGACCTCTCCGGGGTGAGCGCGTGATCTGGCGAGACCTCATGTGCGGCGGGGTGAGCTCCGAGCGCGTCGGCGAGCGGCTTACCCTGGCCGGCTGGGTCGACTCGCGCCGCGACCACGGCGGCCTCGTCTTCGTCGACCTGCGCGACCGGACCGGGATCTGCCAGCTCGTCATCAACCCAGAGCGCGCGGCCGAGGCCTTCGAGAAGACGCATGCGATCCGCAACGAGTTCGTGCTCCGCGCGGAGGGCGAGCTCGTGAAGCGCGCGCCCGAGGCGGTCAACCCGAATATCCCGACAGGCGAGGTCGAGCTCCAGGTCGATCGGCTCGACATCGTCTCGACCTCGACGCCGCTCCCGTTCCAGCTCGACGAGGAGAACGTCGACGAGACCCTGCGCCTGCGCCACCGCTGGCTCGACCTGCGTCGCCCGAAGATGCAGCGGAACATCGGGCTCCGCAGCACGATGGTCTCCGCGATCCGGCGGACGATGGAGGGCGGCGGCTTCCTCGAGATCGAGACGCCGATCCTCTTCAAGCCGACGCCCGAAGGCGCGCGCGATTTCATCGTCCCCAGCCGGCTCCAGCCCGGACGCTTCTTTGCGCTGCCGCAGTCGCCACAGATCCTGAAGCAGCTGCTCGTGATCGGCGGCTTCGACCGCTACTTCCAGATCGCGCGCTGCTTCCGCGACGAGGACCTGCGCGCCGACCGGGTACAGGAGATCACGCAGCTCGACGTCGAGATGGCCTTTCCGGACCAGGAGTTCGTCTTCGCCCTCATGGAGCAGATGATCCAGGCGGTCTGGCGCGACTGCCTCGGCGTGGAGATCGAGGCGCCCTTCCCACGGCTTCCCTGGGCCGAGGCGGACGCTCGCTACGGCTCGGACAAGCCCGACCTCCGCTTCGGGCTCCAGATCGAGGACGCGACCCAGCTGACACGCGACTCCCAGTTCGGCGTCTTCGCGGGCGCGCCGTGCGTTCGCTTCATCCGGGTGCCTCAGGCCTTTTCGCGCGCCGAGCTCGAACGGCTCGAGGAGGTGGCGAAGGAGTGGGGCGCGAAGGGCCTCGCGTACCTCGTCTGGGACGAAGAGGGCGAGGTGCGCTCGCCGGTCGCGAAGTTCCTCTCCGAGGAGGAGCTCGCCCACTTCCGCTGCGAGCCGGGCTACAGCGTCCTCTTCGCCGCCGACGAGCCGGCCAAGATCTCCCGTGTGCTCGGCGCGCTTCGGCTCCATCTCGGCCGTGAGCTCGAGCTCATCGACGAGGACGCCTGGAACTGGGTCTGGGTCACCGACTTCCCGATGTTCGAGTGGTCGGAGGAGGACGAGCGCTGGGCGGCGGTGCACCATCCATTCACGCGGCCCGCGCCCGGGTTCGAGGAGACGTTCGACCAGGACCCCGCGAATGCGCTCGCCTACGCCTACGACCTCGTCGGCAACGGCCAGGAGCTCGGCGGAGGCTCCTTCAGGATCCACGAGGCGGACATCCAGTCCCGCGTCTTCTCGCTGCTGCAGCTCTCTCCCGAGCAGCAGCGCGCGAAGTTCGGGTTCCTCCTCGATGCGCTGGCGATGGGCGCGCCGCCGCACGGCGGGATCGCCTTCGGGATCGACCGCATGATGATGGTGCTCGCGAGGGAGCCGAATCTGCGCGACGTCATTGCGTTTCCGAAGAACCAGGCCGGCGTCGACCCGATGAGCGGTGCGCCCTCCGAGGTCGAGGAGGAACAGCTGCGGGAGCTCGGAATTCAGATCCGCCCCGAAGCCCGTCAAGAAAGCGGGCCCACCGGCCGATGAGCTAGTCATACTTTCTGGCGAAACCCGTGGTGCACGGGGGAGTGGAGGCGTAAGCAGATGTCCAGTCAAGATCCAAGTCGCGCTGGAGGGCCTGCCCTCACGCCGCTGCCGCGGCTGGAGGACCTGCCGCGCGCGGGCGAGGGCTACGACCGGGAGAAGGTCGGCGAAGCCTTTGAGGCGTTCCGCCGACAGATGACCGCGCTGCAAGCACAGCTGCGTGTTCTTCAGGCCGCGCCTCGCAGCGCGATCACCGAGCCGTCGGGGCACGCCGTCCGCATGGACGCGCTGCACCTCATCCGCTCGGCCGCCGAGTTCGCCGACACGATCGAGCGTGACGCCCAGGAAGCCGCCGCGAAGCAGGTCGGCAAGGCCGAGCAGGAGATCCGCGAGTCGCAGATGGAGCTTCAGCAGCGCGAGGCCGAGATCGCGCGGATCCGCCAGGAGACCGAGCGCCAACGCGGCGAGATCCTGAACGCGGCCCGTAACGAGGCGCGCGAGATCCTGACCAAGGCGAACCGCGACTCGAGCTCCGAGCTCCACGATGCCGAGACGCGTGGCAACCGCCTCCTCGAGCAGTCGCGGCATCAGGCGACAGAGCTCACGAACTCGGCCCGCGCCGAGGTCGAGCAGACCCTCGAGTGGGCCCGCGCGCAGGCGGACGTCATCGTCCAGCGCGCACGCATGGGCGCCGAGCAGCTTCTCTCCGCTGCCGGCCACGGCGAGGCGGCGATCCAGGAAGCGGTCGACGCGATCGTCCGCGCCGCACAGTCCTCCGTGCCGAAGCCGAGCGGAGTCACCGCGAACGCACCGGTCGAGATCCCCGAGCCGAGCGAGCCCGAGCCGGACGAAGAGGCGGCCGGGGAAGACACAGAGCCGCCGAGCACTCCGGCGAGCCCCTCCGCCGCCGCCGAGGCCGCGGACGACGAGCGGCAGGACGACAACCCGCCGAGCAGCACGTAGGCTTTTCGGCACCGAAGCGTGCCGCCGATCGTCTCGTCCCTGCGCCTCGTCGCGCTCATGATCTTCATCGCGCTCGTCGCGGTGGCGGTCTGGCTTGCCGACCTTCGGCTCGCGGTCGCGCTGCCGCTTGTTGCGCTGGCCTGGTTGATCGCCGCGGCGATCGAGTATCTGGCCTGGCATTCGGCGCGAGGGCCGGTCGCAGTCGTGGAGGCCGGCTCACCGGCGCCGGTGCCGCCTCCGATGACCCCTGCCGAGCCCGAGCCGGAGCCGATGCCCGTTCCCGAGCCACCGCCGGTCGAGCAGACGATCGTCGCCCCGGCGCCGCCGACCGAGTCCGAGTCCGA
>DATEOR010000113.1:0-14760 GCA_035273885.1 Gaiellaceae bacterium | reverse complement strand
GAAGGCGACATACCACGAGTCCGACTCGAGGAGGAAGACGAGCGTGCCGAGGAGGAGCAGCGCCGCCGCCGCGAGCGTGATCGCCGTCGAGGCGCGGCGGTTCTCCTCCGAGAGCGCGCCGACCTGAGGTTCAGTTGTCACCGGAAAACCTTAACGCCGTTTTCGAGACGGCGCGAGGATCGCCTTGACGGCCTGGTGCGACTCCTCGTTCGGCGACTCGGAGATGATCGTCGCGGGCCGCTTGAAGCGTCTGAGCGCCGTGCGAAGGGGCTCCGCGCGCAGCGTGCCCTCGCCGTACGGAAGGTGCTTCGTCTCGTTTCGGTTCGCGTAGGCGATGTCGGAGAAGTGCACGTGAAAGGGAGCCCCGGGCTCCATGACGTCGTCCGCGGCCTCGAGCACCCCCGCGAACACGTCCGGGTCCGTAAAGCCCCCATCGGTGACCGCGTGCATGTGCGCGAAGTCGAGGACGGGCCGCACCCAGTCGAACTGTGCCGCCAGCCAGAACACATCCTCCGGAGTCCCGAGCTCCCGCACGCGGCCCATGACCTCGACGCCGAAGGCGACCGTGCGGCCCTTGGGCTCCAGCCGCTCGCGCAGCGCGGCGAGATCGCCCGCGACGGACTCGAGCGCCGCCTCGCGCTCGCGCCCGAGCAGATAGCCGGGGTGGACGACGAGGAGCTCCGCTCCGACGGCGGCGGCAACGCCGGTCGAGTGGTCGATCATCCCGAACGCCCGCTTGCGCTTGCCCTGATCCTGAGGCAGGTGTCCGAGGATCGCCGCGATCGGCGCGTGGATGGAGAGGACGATCTTGTTCTCCTTCGCCAGCTCGCCGAAGCGGGCGGCCCACTCCCACTCCGGCTTCATCCAAAAGCCGCCCTCGAAGTCGATCTCACAGGCCGAGTAGCCGCGCTCGAGCAGGAGGTCGATCGCCGCCTCCGGGCTCTCCCGGCTGGGCACACGTGCTGGTCCGAAGCGAGTTTTCATCCGTCCGATGGCAAGGGTACGGTCTTCGACATGGGTAAGCGACCGACGCGCATAGAGCTGCTCGAACTGGACATCGACCTGCGCCTCTCCGACCTCTGGAGCGAGGCCTGCGGTGTGGGCGAGTGGAACCTCGAGGTCGTCGCAGCGTTCCTCCGCGCGGCGTATGGCAAGGGGTACTGCGACGCGCTCACCGAGGACGCGCCCGGCTCTCTGTGCCGCGATCACGGGTACCGCATCCCGGATCGCCGTGTCGCCCCGGCGCACGAACAGCTCTAGCAGAACCCCGCGAAAAGCCCAGCTAAACTCGGGGTCGTGGCCCGGCGCCGAAGTCCCGCACGCCTTGTCATCGCGCTCTCCGTCGCGGCGGCGCTCGCGATCTTCCTCGTGTACACGGCCCTCGCCGGCGGAACGCCGTCGCTTCGGCCAAGCCAGGTTGCGGGGCACGACGGGCGCGTGAGCGTCGCCGGGAAGGTCGTCGGCCAGCCGACGGGAACGGCGCGCGGTCCTGACGGGCTTCAATTCACCATTCGGGACGTCGAGGGCACCGCCACGCTGCCGGTCGTCTACCGCGGATCCGTGCCCGACCTCTTCAAGACGGGGCGTGACGTCTCCGTCGAGGGATCGCTCCAAAACGGCGTCTTCGTCGCGGACAAGCTCGTGACGAAGTGCCCGTCCAAGTACACGAACAAGCAGTCTTGAAAGTGACCCTCCCGGCGACGCAAACCGGGCGGCTGGACGGCTGCGAAGCATCGCCGGTCGGCGTCCTCGGTCGCCCACGTACCTGGGCCGGTACGCGAGCTCCCTGCGTTCTTGACCGGCTTGCTTTTCGCGCGTCAGCCGCGCGGCGGCGCCACCGGAAGGATCACTGATGCCCGGCCTGGGGAGCGCTGCGCTCGTCGTCGCGTTCGGCCTCGTCGTCTACGCGGCGATTGCGGGCGGTTACGCCGCCTACCGCGGGCGCCGACGTCTCCTCGAGTCGGCCACGAACGCGCTCTTCGCGTCGTTCCTGAGCGTCTTCCTCGCCGCGATCGTCCTTCTCGCCGCCCTCGCGCGGCACGACTTCAGCTTCTCGTACGTCGCCTCGCACACGAGCCGCGAGCTGCCGCTCGGCTACACGCTCTCGTCGTTCTGGAGCGGGCAGGAGGGCTCGCTCCTCCTCTGGCTCTTGGTGCTCACCGGCATCGGCTCGGCCGCCGTCGCCCTGAACCGCCGCCTCGTGAGGGCGGTGCTGCCGTGGACGGTTCCGATTCTCGGAGCGATCGCGAGCTTCTTCGCGCTGCTCCTCGTCTTCGTCGCCTCGCCGTTCGCCACTCAGGTCGCGCCGGCCGACGGGGCCGGGATGAACCCGAGCCTCCAGAACCCGTACATGCTGGCCCACCCGCCGCTCCTTTATCTCGGCTACGTCGGGCTCACGATCCCGTTCGCGTTCGCGATGGGCGCGCTCGCCTCCGGCCGGGCCGACGAGCGCTGGATCATCGCCACGCGACGCTGGACGCTCGCCTCCTGGACCTTCCTCGGCTTTGCGATTCTCCTGGGCGCGAAGTGGGCCTACGAGGAGGTGGGCTGGGGCGGCTGGTACGCGTGGGATCCCGTGGAGAACGCCGCCCTCATGCCGTGGCTCGTCGCCACCGCCTACCTCCACTCGGTGATGGTGCAGGAGAAGAAGAACATGCTGCGCGTCTGGAATGCGATCCTCATCGCGGGCGCGTTCTGCCTCTCGCTCTTCGGCACCTTCCTGACGCGGAGCGGGGTGATCAACTCGATCCACAGCTTCACGCAGTCCTCGATCGGAGCCTGGTTCCTCGGCTTCATCGCGGTGGTCGCGGGCGCTTCGACCGCCCTGATCATCTACCGGCTCCCGCTGCTTCGGTCGCGGACGCGGCTCGAGTCGCTCGTCTCCCGCGAGGCGGCCTTCCTCTACAACAACCTCTTCCTGGTCGCATTTGCGCTCACCGTCCTCTGGGGAGTGATCTATCCGCTGGTCTCGGAGGCCGTGCGGGGGGTCGCGGTCACCGTCGGCGCCCCGTACTACGACTTCTTCGCGATCGCGTTCGGGCTCCCGCTCGTCCTCCTCATGGGCATCGGTCCCCTCATCGCCTGGCGCCGCGCCTCGCTCCGCGCGGTCGGCCGGTCGCTGGTCTGGCCCGGCGCGACCGCGCTGGTCGTCGGGATCCTTCTCCTGATCGCCGGAGCCGGATCGAGCCCGCCGGGCCTCGTGGGCTACACCTTCGGAGCATTCGTGCTCGGGGCGATCGTGCTCGAGTTCGTGCGCGGGACGAGGGCGCGGCATGCGCTCTCCGGCGGGTCCTGGCCTTCCGCCTTCACGAGCCTCGTCGGGAGGAACCGCCGCCGCTACGGCGGCTACGTCGTCCACGCGGCGATCGTGCTCCTGCTCATTGGAGCCGTCGGGATCGGCGGCTTCGGCACGACCCGCGAGGGCAAGCTTGCGCAGGGCGAGTCACTGCAGGTTGGCGGCTACACGCTCACCTATCTCGGCAGCGGAGAGCAGCGCGCGGCCAACGCCCAGGAGATCCGGGCCCGCCTCGCGGTTTCGCGGGACGGGGAGGACCTCGGGACCGTGCTCGCGGGCAAGAACCGCTACTTCGCCGAGCAGCAGACCTCGAACGAGGTCGCGATTCGTTCCGACTGGCTGCGGGCAGAAGACCTCTTTGTCATCGCAGACCAGTTCAACCCCGATGGCTCGGTTTTCCTCAAGGTTCTCGTCAATCCGCTCGTCAACCTCATCTGGCTCGCGGGGCTCCTCTTCGTGGCCGGCGCGCTCATCACGCTCTGGCCCGATGCGCGCGAGCAGCGGCGCCTCGCGCGGCGCTTCGCCGAGGAAGGAGCGCTCGCGCGCGCCTGAGATGGACGTCCTTGCGGTCGCACTCGCTGCTCTCCTCGCCGTCGCCGCCGTCGCGTTCGTCGCGCGTCCTTTCCTGGACGAGCCCGAAGCCGACGACGACCGGCTCGGCGGCCTCACCCCGGCGGAGCAGGAGCGCCTGCAGCTCCTCGAACGCCGTGACCGCGCCCTCGGGGCTCTCAAAGAGCTCGAGTTCGACCACCGCACGGGCAAGATCGCGGACGCCGATTACGAAGCCTCGGTCGGGCCGCTTCGGCGCGAGGCCGCGGAGGCGATGAGCGCGCTCGAGCCGCGAGCCCTCGAGGCTCCGGCACCCGTCGAGAAGGTGGATGCAACTGCCTGATTGCCCTCACTGCGGCCATTCGGCGCCCGACGGCAGCCGTTTCTGCCCCGAATGCGGACGCACTCTTGCTCCGGACGGCGAAACCGAGATCCGGCCTCCGTCCGCACGGCTCTGGCCTCCCGACCCCTTCCTGATCATCACGGGAGCGCTGTTCATCGGCGCCGTGTTCCTCTTTGCCGCGGGGGTCTGGGCGTGGGGGATAGTCGCTCTCCTCGCTGCCGCGGTCGTGTTTCTCGCCTCGCGCGCGGAGGAGCGGCGGGCGGCCAAGTACGCGCTCGGCGGCCTCGGAGCCCGTTTCTCGGCGAGCAAGAACTCCATCACGGCTCGCAGCCGGGGTCAGATCGACCTCTTCCGAGCCCGGCGCGAGCGGGCGGATCTCGAGGGCGAGCGCACCCGCGCGCTCCAGAAGCTCGGGCATTCGGTGTTCTACGAGGACGAATCGGGCATCAAGTCCTCGAGGGCGGCCGTCCAGGAGGTCGTCGACAAGATCGCCGCTAAGGAGGCCGAGATCCAAACCCTGATCGACAAGACCGAGGAACGCGTCCAGCGCGCGCAGGCGGGCGTCAGGCAGACCGAGAAGCTGGAGTCGCCGCCCGAGCCGGCGCGAATCCCCGAGCCGTGGCCTCCGCCGGACGAGGGCGATCCGCCGGAGCCGGCAGTGGTCCCCGAGCCTTCCCCGGATCAGCCGGCACCCGATCCCGAGCCGGCTCCGACTCCGCAGGCAAAGGCGAAGCGAACCCGGAAAGCACCGAGCAAGGCCGAGAAGTCCTGAGCGGTTCGCACTTGGCGCGGACCGTGTTTGTCCTGTAAAACACGGAACTTCGGCTAGCTCGTTCGCAGCACGCGCGCGCAGGGACGTCCGCGTGCCCGGCGAAACTCAAATTCGTGCGCGATCTTCATCGCCTCCCCCTGCTCGCCCTCGTCACCGCCCTCGGCGTGGCGTTCGGCGTCCCTTCGGCGCTCGGCCAGTCGGTGTGGGAGCAACAGCAGAGCCTCGACTCGAAGATCGCAGGGCTCCAGGCCGAGATCTCCCGTGCGCAGCACAAAGAGGGCGTGCTCACGACGGACATCTCGAGCGCCTCGTCGCAGATCTCCGCGCTGCAGGGAGACATCGCATCGCTCACCGCGAAGGTGGACGCGCTCCAGCAAAACCTCGACCTCCATCGCGCGCGCCTCGACCGCCTGCAGGAGAGGTACAAGGAGCAGACGGAGCGCTACAACCTCCTGCTCCGCAACCATCAGATCGCGCTCCAGAAGCTGGAGATGCGGCTCGTCCAGCTCTACGAGACGACGGACACCGACGAGCTCGACGTTCTCCTCCAATCGAACAGCCTCTCCGAGCTCATCGAGCAGATCGACTACTTCCGGACGATCGGCGACGCGGACAAGCAGCTCGCCGACCACTTGAAGACACTTTCGAACCAGATGCGGCTCGCGCGCATGATGACCGCCGCGACGAAGCGCGACGTGGCCGAGGCGACCGCCGTTCTCGCGCGGGAGACCGAGAAGCAGCGCGCAGCCCGCGACGCGCTCGTCGTCCGCCAGAACGCCCTTGCCGCAGCGCGCGCGAACCAGCGCAGCCTGCTGGTGACCGTCAGGTCACAGCGCGAGAAGGACGAAGAGGATCTGGACAAGATGCAGGCGGCGAGCGCCGCCATCGCCGCGCAGATCCGTGCGCATCAGGACGCAAACGGCTCGAGCGGAAACGGGACCTCCTCGAGCGGCCTGGTCTGGCCGGTGAACGGCCCGATCACGAGCGGCTTCGGGTGGCGCTGGGGCCGGATGCACGAGGGCATCGACATCGGTGTCCCGTGCGGCACGCCGATCCACGCGGCCGCTTCCGGCACGGTCATCTACTCGGGCTGGATGGACGGCTACGGAAATTTCGTGGTGATCGACCACGGAAACGGGCTGGCGACCGCGTACGGTCATCAGTCGGCGATCTACGTGAGTGGCGGCTCGGTGTCGCAGGGCCAGACGATCGGCGCCGTGGGCTCGACCGGAAACTCGACGGGCTGCCATCTCCACTTCGAGGTGCGCGTCAACGGCAGCCCCGTCGATCCCCTCGGCTACCTCTAGGCCTTCTGACCGGCGGCGGCTTTCGCCGGGCAAGCCCGGCTTCGCCCAGCGCCGCCCGGAATGGCGAGCGCTTTACGAGAACACCGAATAGAGGATTACGCCGGCGAGGATCGCCACCCCGATCCAGATGAGCGGGAGCAGTCGGAACGCTGCGCGCTCTCCGGGTGTGGGCGCTTCGGGCTTCACGGAGTCGTGCTCCCCGGGCGGCAGGTCGGTCAAACCGTCAGGCCCGGGTGACGACGCGGAGGTCGGGGAGCCCGCGCCAGCGGTCGTCGAGGTCGAAGCCGTAGCCGACGAAGAACTCGTCGGGCACCGTGAAGCCTGTGTAGCGGAGCGGGAGGTCGTCGACGAGGCGGCGGTATGGCCGGTCGAGCAGGGCGCAGACCGCGAGACTCGCCGGCTCGCGGAGCCCGAGCGTCTTCACGAGGTAGTTCAGCGTGAGACCCGTGTCGACGACGTTCTCGACGAGGATGACGTCGCGGTCTGCGATGACGAGGTCGAGATCCTTGATGAGCCGGATCTTTGTCCGCCCGCCAAGAGCCCCGTCGTAGCCCGCCAGCACGACGAAATCGAGCGCGTGGGGGATGGTCACCGCCCGCGAGAGGTCTGCAAGGAAGACGAAAGCGCCCTTGAGGATCGTGACCAGCACAGGCTCGCGGCCCGCGTAGTCGGCCGCGATTTGCGCGCCGAGCTCGCCGACGCGCGCGCGTAGCTCGCCGCGGGAGAGGTATACCTCCCCGATCCGAGGGTCCGCCGGCTCTATGAGGCGAGGTTCAGTTTGTATTTGTGCGAGAGGCGCTCGAAGTCGCGCCGGGTGAAGAGCTTGATTTTGATCTCGGGGTGCCGCTCACGAAGCTTGCGGATCTTCCGGTGCTTGCGGGTGACGAGGGACTGCTTCATCACCGTCACCTCGAGATACGTGTCCTGCTCTGGGAGGTAGAAGTCCGGGGTGAACGCCTCGAGGACGCGGCCGTTCTCGTCCTGTTCGAGGACGAACGAGTGCGGTTCGTATTCCCAGGCGATCCCGTGGTAGTCCAGGATCCGCGCGCATTCGACCTCTGCTTCGTTGGCGAAATGCGGCGGGTCCGCTCCCGAATATGCCTGGAAATCAGGCGTTTCCTGGGCCATCTGTAAACGAGGGTAGCAGTCACTTCGGACGACCCCGGATTACACTTTGAACTCACCCGGATAGGCCGGAGAGAGGACAAGGGGAGCTCGTGTTCCGGATTGCGCACATCTCGGACCTCCATTGCGGCTCGCCGTATTTCGTCCCCGATCTCATGGAACGGGCGATCATGGAGATCAACGAGCTCGAGCCGGCGATCGTCGTGTGCTCGGGCGACCTCACGGCGTACGGCTTCAAGCCGGAGTACGCCGAGGCGAAGACCTACCTCGACCGGCTCGACTGCCGGCAGCTGGTCGTCGTCCCCGGAAACCACGACTCGCGCAACGTCGGCTACATCCACTTCGAGGAGCTCTTCGGAGACCGGAACCCGGTCGTGCACATGAACGGGGTCTCGGTCGTCGCCGTCGACTCCACCGAGCCGGACCTCGATCACGGCCACATCGGCCGCAGCCGCTATCAGTGGATCCAGGAGCAGTTCTCCGAGGAGGCCGACTTCCGGATCTTCGTCCTCCATCATCACCTGCTCCCCGTGCCGGGAACCGGCCGGGAGCGCAACATCGTGTACGACGCGGGCGACACGCTGGAGGCGCTCCAGCGCGCACGGGTGAACCTCGTCCTCTCGGGCCACAAGCACGTTCCGTATGCGTGGCGGCTGGAAAACATCTTCGTGGTCAACGCGGGCACGGTCTCGACCCTGCGTTTGAGGGGGAACACCCGACCCTGCTACAACCTCATCGAGATCGAAGGCAGGCACGTGGACGTCTGGCGGAAGTACCCGTACCACGACCAGGAGCGGATCATCCAGTTCTCGGCGGACACGCTCGAGTTCGAGAAGTACACCTCCCGCATCGAGGGTGAGGTGACGAGCAAACAGTGAGAGCGCTGGCTCTGATCGACGGCGAGCACTACCCGGATGTGCTTCGGGTGGCATTCGCGGGCCTGGACCACGAAGTAGTCGGCGCGCTCTTTCTCGGCGGCACGGAGCAGCTGCGCGGGGGAGAGGACTACGGCGTCCCGACCTTCGAGACGCTCGAGGATGGGTTCGAGGCCGTTTCGCCCGAGATCGTGGTCGACCTCTCCGACGAGCCCGTCGTCGACCCGCCGCGTCGCTTCCGGATCGCGAGCCGGGTGCTGGCCCGCGGCCTGCCGTATGTCGGCGCGGACTTCCGCTTCGATCCGGTCCGATTCGAGCCTTTCTCCCGCCCCGCGCTTGCGGTCATCGGCACCGGCAAGCGGGTCGGGAAGACCGCGGTGGCGGGCCACATCGCGCGACTCCTGTCGCGCGACCTCTTCGTCGTCGTCGTCGCGATGGGACGCGGCGGGCCGCAGGAGCCGGTCATCGTCGACAAGGAGCCCGAGCTCGAGGAGCTCCTCGAGCTCTCGCGCGCGGGCGGCCACGCCGCGTCGGACTACCTGGAAGGCGCCGCGTTCTCGAGCGTCGTCACAGTGGGCAGCCGCCGCGCTGGAGGGGGGCTCGCAGGCGCGCCGTTCTACTCCAACATGAGCGCGGCCGCCGAGCTCGCAGCGTCGCTCTCGCCTGATCTCGTCGTTTTCGAGGGAAGCGGTGCGGCCATCCCGCCCGTCGAGGCCGGCAAGCGCATCCTCGTCGTCGGCGCCACCCAGGACCCGGCCACCGTCATCGGCTACCTCGGCGCTTACCGGGTCCTGCTCAGCGACCTGATCGTGCTCACGGGCTGCGAGGAGCCGCTTGCGGACGAGGACCAGATCCAGAAGCTGCGGCGTGCGATCGCAGAGGTCAGCGACGTGCCCGTGCTACAGACGATCTTCAGGCCACGCCCGGTCAGCGACGTGAGCGGACGCCGGGTCGCCTACTTCTCGACGGCCCCGGCGGGGGCGCACGCGCGCCTGCGCGAGCACCTTCGCCGCGAGCACGGCGCCGAGATCGTCCACATCTCGGGAAACCTCTCGCGGCGCGCGGAGCTTCGCGCCGACCTGGCGTCCCTCGAAGCGCGCTCGGCCGAGCTCTACCTCGTCGAGCTCAAGGCCGCTGCGATCGACGTCGTCGCCGAGACCGCCGCCGAGCGGGGAGTGCCGGTTGTGCTCTGCGACAACGAGGTTCGCACCGTCGACGGCGAGAACCTCGACGAGCGCGTTCTCGACCTGGCCGAAGCCCTCGAAGGAGCGCGCGCGTGAACGACCGCCGACCGCCCGAGTCGACGCTCTTCCCGGCGGAGGTGCATCCGCGCCTGGAGGCGCTCAGGCGCCTGGAGCTGCCGCTGCTCGTCCTCGTCGGCGGGGCGACCGGGACCGGCAAGTCCACCGTGGCGACCGAGGTGGCCCATCGCCTCGGGATCACGCGCGTCACGTCGACCGACGTGGTTCGCCAGACGATGCGCGCCTTCTTTTCCGCGGAGTTCATGCCGTCGATCCACTACTCGAGCTTCGAGGCCGGCAAGGCCGTCTCCCCGGTCGAGGGTGAGAAACGCGACCCGAACCTGACCGGGTTCCTCGACCAGACGCGCAACGTCCTTGTCGGCGTCCACGCGGTTCTCGAGCGCGCCCTCGAGGAGGGCTACTCGCTCGCCCTCGAAGGCGTCCACATCGTCCCCGGGATGATCAAGCCGCCGAGCGGCGCGCTCGTCTGCCAGGTGCTGCTCGCGATCGAGGACGAGGCCGACCACGAGAGCCACTTCTGGACGCGCGATTCCGCCTCCGAGGGCATGCGTCCGTTCGAGAAGTACCTGCGCGCCCTGCCGGACATCCGCCGGATCCAGGACTACCTGGTGAAGGAGGCGGCGAAGGCCGGCGTGCCGGTGATCGAGAACTCGCGGGTCGAGGAAACCGTCGACCGCGTGATTGATCTCGTGCTCGACCAGATCGAGCGCGAGCTCGAGCCGGCGTGAACGCGACCGCGACCCGCTGCGGCTGCGAGGCGTTCGCCGCGGTGACGGAGGCGGCCGCGCTTGCGAGCGGGCGCTGGCTCGGCCGCGGCGACGTCGAGGGCGCGGAGCGGGCTGCCTCGACCGCGATGCGGGACGGCCTCGACGAGCTGGCCATCGACGGGCGCATCGTCGTGGGGAGCGAGGATCCGGCGGACGCGCTCTCGATCGGGACGCGCGTCGGCCGGGGCGGGATGGAGGTCGATCTCGCCGTCGACCCGCTCGAAGGCCGAAGCGTGGTCGCGCGCGGCGACTACGGCGCGATGGCGATGATCGCCGTCGGAGAGGCCGGGAGCTTCCCGAGCCTGCCGCAGATGTACATGCGCAAGATGGCCGTCGGCCCGGTCGTGCGGGGGGAGATCGATCTGCGCCTGCCGGTAGGGGACAACGTCCGCGCGATCGCGGACGCGTTCGGGCGGAACACCAACGACATCACGGCAATCGTCCTCGACCGCCCCCGCCACCACGATCTCGTCGAGGAGATTCGCGCGGCCGGCGCCCGCATCAAGCTCATCCAGGACGGCGACGTAACCGCCTCCATCACGGCTGCGATCCGCGGCACGAACGACCACCTGGCGATCGGGATAGGCGGCTCGCGGCAGGCGCTTCTCTCCGCGGCAGCGCTCCGCTGTCTGGGCGGCGAGCTCCAGGCGCAGCTCTGGCCGACCACCCGCGGCGAAATCGAGGCCGCGCGGGAGCACGGCATCGAGGACGTGAACAAGGTCTTCGAGACGGAGGAGCTCGCCCCTGGGGAGGTCATCGTCGCCGCGACCGGGGTGACGAACGGCGACCTTCTGCGCGGGGTTCGCTTCCTCACCGACAGCGCGCGGACGCACTCCATCGTCATGTGCACCCGGCACAACTGGGTGCGCTTCGTGGACGGGATCCACTTCTTCGCCCGCGAGCGGCGCGAGGAAGTTCGCCTGCTGGGCTAGACGACTTCCAGAACTCGCTCGGCGTGGATGAGGCGGGCCGCCTCTTCACGCGAGTGGATGCCGAGGCGCCGGTATGCATTCTTCACGTGCGTGCGCACCGTGTGCGGGGAGATGACGAAGATCTCCGCGATCTCGATCGCCGAGAGGCCCTCGCTGTAGAGGGCGAGGATCGTGAGCTCGCGCGGCCGCAGGAGCTTGGCGACGCGGGCGGGCGCGTCGATGACCGCCGTCAGGCTCTCGCGGGCGGCGGCCTGGACGATGGCCTCGAGGGTCGCCTGGCGGCGGTCCGCGCCCTTCAGCTTTGGGCCGATCCTCTCCGCGCATGCCCGGAGCCGGCTCCGCTGCTCCTTGGTGGGCCGGCGCTCGGTGCGGCATGCGACCGTGATCGTCCCGATGGGAACGCCATCGACCTTGAGCCAGTCGCCGTCCAGCCACGTGAAGCCGAGCAGGCCGGCGAGGCTGTGCCTGCTCTTGAGTGCGAAGAGCGCGCGAGCCTGGGCGAGGCTCTGGCGGTAGAAAACCGGGCTGCGCCGGTCGTGTGCCGGGATTCCCTCGCTTGCGACGAAGTGAAATTCCCCGTCACCGTCGGAATCGCGCAGCCGGATCGTCACAGTCTCGACCCCGGCAGCGACCGGCAGCTTCCGGGCCACAGCCCTCAGCCCCTGCACGAAGCTCCGCGGTGCAAGTTGCTCTAGAGCCGCGTCGAGCTCGGTCGCCGCGAGCCGTTCGGGTCCGAGCGCCCCGCTCATGTGTGCAAACTCCATACCCGAAACCAGGATGGTACGCAACGACGGCTAGACTGGCGCCATGCCCACGAAGGAAGAAGTGATCGAGGCGCTGAGGGTCGTCGAGGACCCGGAGCTCGGGATGGACATCGTCGAGCTCGGGCTGCTCTACGACGTCGCCGTGGACGGCTCGAAGGTGCACGTGACGTACTCGCTCACGTCGATGGGCTGCCCGGTCGGCCCGATGCTCGAGCAGCAGATCACCGAGGCAGCGGCGGACATGCCCGGGGTCGAGGACGTCGAGACGGAGCTCACGTGGGATCCCCCGTGGACGCCGGAGAAGATGTCCGACGACGCCAAGTTCATCCTCGGCTTCGGCTAGTCCACGCCTGGCCGGCGTGCTCTCACGCCCGGCGGAGCCGGGCTCCGAGCCCGCCTGACGGCGCTCGCTGCGGGATCCTGCGCTCGCAGTCCCTCCGCCGTACCACTCGTACTGTCTCGGGCCTGCTCGCTTGCCTCCCTTGCGAGCGCCGCCCCAGACGCGGACTAGGCGTCACTCCTGGTCGGCGGCTCGTCAGTCGCCGATCAAGAGGACGACCTTGCCGAACTGCTTGCCGCTCTCGAGGTACTCGTGGGCTGCTGCCGCCTCGCTGAGCGGAAAGACCTTGTCGACGATCGGCTTCGCAAAGCCGCGTGCGACGAGGTCGTAGACGCCGGCGAAATCGGCGCGCGTCCCCATCGTCGAGCCGAGAATCGAGAGCTGCTTCCACCAGATCCGGTGCAGCTGCGCGGGCGGGTTCGGGCCGCTCGTCGCCCCGCAGACGACGATGCGCCCTTCGGTGGCTGCGGCCTGCAGCGAGGTCTTCCAGGTCGCCTCGCCCACGTGCTCGATGACCACGTCTGCGCCGTGGCCCTCCGTCGCCTCCTTGACGGCCGCGGCAACATCCCCTGTCTCGTGGTTCACGACCGCGTCGGCGCCGGACTCCTGCGCCCGCTCGAGCTTCTCGTCGTCCGATGACGTGGCGATCACGCGGGCTCCGAGCGCCTTCGAGAGGATGAGCGCGGCCGACGCGACGCCGCCGCCGACTCCCCAGACGAGGACCCATTCGCCCTCCTGCAGGTTCGCCCGCGTGACGAGCATCCGGTAGGCGGTCTCGAAGACGAGCGGGAACGCGGCCGCCTCCTCGAAAGAGAGCCCCCGTGGGAGGGGATGGACGTAATCGGCGGGCACGGCGATGAGCTCCGCGTGAGTGCCGTCGGTGTGCTCGCCGATGATGTGCGCGCCGTCCTCGAGGCCCGGGTTGATCACGACCTCGTCGCCCGCTGCGAAGCCCTGCGTCTCGTCGCCGAGCGCCTCGACGACGCCGGCGCCGTCGGCTCCGAGGATCCGGGGCTTGGGCGCGGAGGGGAGACCCTGGCGTGTCCAGAGGTCGAGATGGTTGAGGGAGGCCGCGCGCAGCCGGATGAGAACATCGCCCGGTCCGGCTACGGGATCGTCCGCATCCTCGTAGCGCAGGACCTCGGGACCGCCGTCCTCGTGGATGCGCACCGCCTTCACCGGCGGGATCCTAACCTCCGAGCACTGGTACCTTCCGGTCGTATGCAGCAGGCGGAGCTCAGTCGCCTGGCCGCGCAGCTCGGGCTCGACGCCGTGGGGGCGGCACCCGCCGGGCCCTACGAGGAGACCGAGCGGCACATCCGCGAGCGCCGCGCCCGCGGCCTCTTCGCGCGCATGCGCTTCACCATGGCACAGCCCGAGGTGAGCTGCCACCCGGAATCGCTCTTGCCCGGCGCCCGCTCGGTCGTCTCCGCGGCGCTCTCCTACTACGCGCCCGGCCCGGACCCCGAGCCCGGCGAGGGTCGCCTGCCCCGGTACACGTGGAGCGACCGTTACGCGGAGCTCCGCGAAAGGCTGGAGCAGCTAGGGGAGCGCATCGGCGGCGAGTACCGGGTGCTCGTGGACGAGAACCAGCACGTCGACCGGGAGGGCGCCGCGCGCGCAGGGGTGGGGTTCTACGGGAAGAACACGCTCCTCATCACCCGCCGGCACGGATCCTGGGTCGTCCTCGGGACGGTCGTCACCACCGCCGAGATCGAGCGCAGCGCGCCCCTCGACCTCGACTGCGGCTCGTGCACGCGTTGCATCGACGCCTGCCCGACGGGAGCCCTCGACGACCCCGGCGTGCTCGACGCGACGAAGTGTCTCTCCTACTGGAGCCAGGCGCCGGGCTCGGTTCCGCCCGCCTACCGCGAGGAGATGGGCTCCTACGTCTACGGCTGCGACATCTGCCAGGACGTCTGCCCGTGGAACCGCGGCACGGAGAAGCGCCGCGCACACGCCGTGCTTCCGGACGATGCCGAGCCTGTCGTTTCGCTCCTCGACTGGCTGGAAGCCGGCGACGACGAGCTGAGGACGCGGTACGACCGGCTCTACTTTCCGCGCAACGATCCGCGCTACCTGCGCCGTAACGCTCTGATCGCGGCGGGCAACTCCGGTGAGGCCTCGCTCTCTCCCGCGGTCGAGCGCTGGACCGAGGGCGACGACGACCTCCTTCGCGAGACCGCCGAGTGGGCACTGGAGCGGCTGCGATAATGCGCGACCTCGAGCGCCGCCGCCAAATCGAGCTCTGGATTTGCTGGGTGCGGCTCATCGCCGTTCCGTTCGCGGTGGTCGAGGTCGGCCTTCTTAGCAGTGGCTACCCGCCCGGCTGCGAGCGCTGGGCCTGGATCGTGACGGCCGCGCTCGCACTCGGAGCAGGCGTCATCTGGCTGCTCGCCCGGCGCGATTTTTCGCGCGACGCCAACGCG
>DATEOR010000112.1:0-14169 GCA_035273885.1 Gaiellaceae bacterium | reverse complement strand
AAGACCGCGAGCGCGTCCGCCGGGCGGCCCTCGCCGGCCGGTACTGCGAAGGAGTCGGAGAAGCCGCTGCGATAGACGGCGACGTCGCCGCCGAGCACGTCACGGATTCCGTTCGAGACCCGATCGCCGGTCGAGCTCGCGTCGTCAAGCGGGATACGGCCGGTGACCTCGAGCCCGGAATCGCGCGCCGGCGCGTCCTCCAGCGTGCGCTCGAGACCGCTCAGCGCAACCGCTTCGGAGTAGATCGGGCCCGCAGCGAGGAGCGCCGCAGCGAGGAGGACGGTGACGAAGGCGGCTCCGACAATGAGGCGGTCGGATGCAGCCCGTTTCAGGACCAGGCGCCAGGCTGCGAGAAAGAGTCCGCCCACCGAGATTTCGACGCCCGGAGCGGCCCTTGGGTTAGCTCACGGTGCTAGTAGACGGCGAGGGCTTCGCGGGCAATTCGATCCTGCTCGAGCGCGTGCGCGGTCGGGTAGCCCTCGCTCGGGCTCGCGCGCCACGGCCTGCCGACATAGCGGAGGCGGACCTCGTCCGGCAGTCCCTCCTCCAGTCGGTGGCGGACGGCGCGCCAGGCGCCCATGTTCTGCGGCTCCTCCTGGGCCCAGACCAGCTCCGTGATGTTCGGGTAGCGCGACAAGAGCTCGTCGTAGGCGGCCACCGGGAACGGGTAGACCTGCTCGAGGCGGGCGACGGCGATGCCCTCGGACTCCTGGTGGGCGGGGTGGCCCACTATGTCGTAGTAGACCTTGCCCGAGCAGAGGACGAGCCGGCCCACGGTGCGCCGCCCTTCCTCGTCGAGACTCGGGTCGTCGAGCATCTGACGGAAGCTGCCGGTCGCCAAATCGGCCAGCTTCGAGGTGGACTCCTTGAGGCGAAGCAGGCCCTTCGGCGTGAGCAGGACGAGCGGGCGCGCCTTCGGGTGAATCGCCTGGCGCCGCAGGACATGGAAATACTGGGCGGCGGTCGTGCAGTTGACTATGCGGATGTTCTCCTGCGCCGCAAGCTGCATGAACCGCTCGAGGCGCGCGCTCGAGTGCTCGGGCCCGTTGCCCTCGTACCCGTGCGGGAGGAGCAGCGTCAGCCGCGAGCTCTGGTGCCACTTGGAGAGCCCGGAGACGATGAACTGGTCGATCATCACCTGGGCCGAGTTGACGAAGTCGCCGAACTGGGCTTCCCAGAGGACGAGTGCGGCCGGGCACGCAACCGAGTAGCCGTATTCGAAGCCGACCGCGGCCATCTCGGAGAGTGGCGAGTTGTAGACCTGGACGGGAGCGGACGCGGCCGGCAGGTGGGCCAGCGGGGTGTAGACGCCTCCGTTCTCGTAGTCGTGCAGCACGAGGTGGCGGTGCGAGAAGGTGCCGCGCTCGGTGTCCTGCCCGGTGAGGCGGATCGGCGTGCCCGCGACGACGAGGCTCCCCAGCGCGAGCCCCTCGGCCTGCGCCCAGTCGATCCCACCGGCCTCGCCGAGGGTCTCCCGCCGCCGCTCGAGCTGCTTCAGGAGCTTCGGATGGATGGTGAAGCCCTCGGGAACGGCGAGGAGTTGGTCGTTCAGCTCGCGGAGAACCGCGGCGTCGACCGCGGTCTCGATGGGGACGTCGGAGCCCCGGCCGAGCCGCTCCTTCTCCCTCTGCTGGGGAGGCGCGGTTCCGGCCTCGATCGAAGCCTTGAGCTGCTCGTGCGCCTCCCTCATGGCCGTCTGCACGGCGTCGTCGAGGTCGGACGCCTGCGCCTCGGTGACGACGCCTTCCTCGACGAGCCGCGCGGCGTACTGCGTGCGCAGGCTCGGGTGGGACTCGATGGTCTTGTACATGAGCGGCTGCGTGTAGCCGGGCTCGTCGCCCTCGTTGTGGCCGAAGCGCCGGTAGCCGACGAGATCGACGACGAAGTCCTTGCGGAAGCGCTCGCGGTAGGCCATGGCGAGGCGGATCGAGGCGATCGCGGCCTCGGCGTCGTCCGCGTTCACGTGGACGATGGGGATGTCGAAGCCCTTGGCCAGGTCGCTCGAATAGCGCGTGGAGCGGGCTTCGACCGGGTCGGTCGTGAACCCGATCTGGTTGTTGGCGATGAGGTGGAGCGTGCCGCCGGTCGAGTAGCCGGGCAGGTTCTCCAGGTTGAGCGTCTCCGAGACGACGCCCTGGCCCGGGAAGGCGGCGTCGCCGTGGATGAGCACGGCGAGCGCGCGCTTGGGGTCGTGATCGACCTCGGGAACCTTGTGGTCGGTCTGGACCGCGCGGGTCTCGCCCTCGACGACGGGGTTCACGTACTCGAGGTGACTCGGGTTCGAGGCCAGCCTCACCGTCACGTCGCCGGTGTCCGTGTGACGGATCCCTTCGGCTCCCAGGTGGTACTTCACGTCTCCGGAGCCGCCTTCCGGATCCGGCCCGACAGCCTCGAGCTGCCGTTCGCCCTCGAACTCGCGGATGATCACGTCGTAGGGCCGGCCGACGGTGTGGGCGAGGACGTTCAGCCGGCCGCGATGGGCCATGCCGATGAGGACGTCGTTCGCGCCGTCCTTTGCAGCGAGCTCGATCGCCTCGTCCAGCATCGGGACCATCGCGTCGAGGCCCTCGATGGAGAACTGCTTTTGGCCGAGGAAAGCGCGGCGCAGGTAGCGCTCCATCCCCTCCACCTCGGTGAGCCTCCGGAGCAGCATTCGCTGCTCGTCCGGGCTGAGAGGCCTGCGGTAGCGGCCGGACTCGATGGCCGTTCTGAGCCAGACGCGCTCCTCGTGGATCGAGATGTGCTCGATCTCGTAGGCCATCGTCCCGCAGTAGGTTTCGTGAAGAAGCGGCAGGGCATCCGCAAGCGTCTCGCCGGGCACGTGCACACGCAGCACCCGGGCGGGGACCTGCGCCTGGAGCTCGGGGGTGAGCCGTGGCTCGAGGCGTTCGGGCTCGAGCGCGGGATCGCCCGGCGGCTCGCTGCCCAGCGGATCGAGGCGCGCCGCCAGGTGGCCGTGCATCCGGTGCGCCTTGACGAGTGCCATCGCAGCCGCAACCGCCCCGAGGAGCTGCTGCGGCGGAGCTGCCGGCTCGGCCGCAGCGGGCGCTCCGTTGCCGCCGTTGGCGGTTCCCGGGTAGAGCTCGCGGACGCGCTTCACCACCGGGCTCGACTCGAGCTTCTCGGGGGTCTGCTCGAAGAGAGCTCGCCACTTCGGGTCGACCGACTCGGGCGCTCTCAGGTACTGCTCGAAAAGCTCCTGGATGAAGCCTGAATTGAGATCTTCGAACTGCTGCTGGGACACTCTGCTCTCCTTGTTGAGGATAGCGGTAGCGCCTGCCCGCTCCTCATCGTCAGTCGGCATCCCAGGCCTCCGGGTTGACCGCGTGCGCGGGCAGCTCGTCGCGGAGGAGGACGGCCTCGAGCGCGTCGGCGCAGAGCATCCCCATTGCCTCGCGCGCCGCGTGGGTCGAACTGCCGAGATGCGGCGAGAGGACGACGTTCTCGAGCTCGAGCAGGCCCGCGCTCACCTCGGGCTCGTCCTCGTAGACGTCGAGCGCAGCGCCCGCGATCCGGCCTTCTCTCAAAGCTTCGACGAGAGCAGCCTCGTCCACGACCGGGCCGCGGGAGACGTTGACGAGCACGGCGTCCTCGCGCATCAGGCCGAGCTCACGGGCGCCTACGAGGTGCCGGGTCTCGGGCGTCAGCGGCACGTGCGGGCTGACGACGTCCGCCTCCGCGAGCAGTCGGTCGAGAGGGAGCTCCTCGTACGGACCCGAGCCGCGCGTGTGGACGACGCGCATGCCGAACGCCTCGCCGAGCCGGGCGACCTCGCGGCCGATGCGGCCGAGCCCGACAATCCCGAGCGTCTTCCCGGCGAGCCCCTCGCCGAGCATGAAGGTCGGCGCGAGCGCCCATTCGTCCCGCCTGCGGACGAGGCGGTCACCTTCGGCGATGCGCCGCAGCAAGGTGAGCAGCAGCGCGATCGTGAGCTCGGCGGTCGCCTCGGTGAGGACATCGGGGGTGTTGGAGACCACGATGCCGCGCCGCGTCGCCTCCGCGACATCGACGCTGTCGTAGCCGACGCCGAAGTTCGCGACGATGCGGAGGCCCGGCCCCGCAGCGTCGAACAGCTCGGGTCCGACGACGTCGGCCGGGATCGTCACGAGGCCGGCCGAGCCCGCAATTGCCTCCGCGATCTCGAAGGATGACTCGAGCCGAATGTACACCGGCTCGGGCAAGCGCCTCGTGAGGAAGACCTGGGGCTTCACCTCCCGCGCACCGTAATGGCCCCGATGCGCGGACGAGAGTAAGCTTTCCTAAATGAAGCAACCCCGGACGGCCGACCCGTACCGCGATCTCGACGTCATCGACGCGAACGCGCCGCGCTTCAACCAGGCGGTGATCGGTTCGCTGGCGCTCGTCGCCTTCCTCACCGGCTGGTGGCCCTTGCTCGCGATCCTCGCCGCGCAACTCGTGCTCGGATTGACGCGAGGGAGGAAATGGTGCCTCCCGTGCCTCGCCTACTTCGAGCTCGTGCAGCCGCGCGTGGGCCAAGGGCCGATCGAAGACTCTCGTCCGCCACGCTTCGCGAACAAGATCGGCGTCGCGTTCCTCGGCGCCGCGTCACTCGCGCTCGCCCTCGGCTACGACATTCTCGGCTGGACGCTCGGGCTCATGGTCGCCGGCCTCGCGGTCGGGGCAGCCGCGACGGGGATCTGCGCCGGCTGTGAGATCTACAAGCTGCTGGCGCGCCTGCGCGGCATCGAGCTCTGCGCTACGTGCGTGGGTGGGACGGCTCTCCCGTCGGAGGAATGATCGGCAGGGCGGAGGCCACGCGTCTCTGGCCGCCGCTTTCGTAGACGACGTCGACGCTGTCGTTCTTCCGGTAGGTGCCGGCGATGCCGAGGAAGATCGAGAGCCAGCGGATCGGGCCGAGGCGTCCCTCCTTGGAGAGCGGCCTCTCGAAGTGAAGCTCGCGGCCGCGCAGTTCGTAGTCGGGCCCACGGTCCTGCCGGACGCCGTTCACGAAGACCTCGAACGGCTCTTGCACTTGAGACGGAAGGGGCACGATCCAGGCTTCATCCACTGGGGCTGAAGCCTAGACCGCGCCCCTCCACGGCGCGCGAAACCCTCACAACCCTTCTTCCGACTCCCGGCGAAGCACCTCGAACGAGGTATGTCCGTGTTTCCTACTGAACCACAGAACGGGTGAAACGCAACTCCCCCGTTCGGGGGATCCGGGCGAATAGAATGCCCTCGCTCGATGGTCCGGAAGCTCGTTGCCGCCGTCTCTATCGCCGTGCTTTCGGCGCTGGTCGCTGCCGCCACCGCCCTGGCGGGAAACGGCGGCTTCGGCCCGCCCTCGCCCCAGACACCGAGCGGCGAGGCGATCAACCGCCTCTACTGGATCATCTTCGGAGTCTGCGCGGTCGTCTTCGTCCTGGTCGAGGCGGCGCTCATCTACTTCATCGTGCGGTTTCGCCGCAGGCCGGACACGCCGGAGGATGCGGAAGGGCCGCAGATCCACGGGAACACCCGGCTCGAGATCATCTGGACGGCCGTGCCCGCGATCATCCTGGCCGCCCTCGCGATCTTCACCTTCACCCAGATCCCCGCGGTGCAGGCGAGGGGAGTCGGCGACGAGGCGCGCCTGACGGTTCGGGTCGAGGCGCACCAGTTCTACTGGGAGTACCGCTACCCGAACGACGAGATCACCGTGAACACGCTTTACCTCCCGGTCGACAAGCCCGTCGAGCTTCAGCTCACCGGCATGGACGTGATCCACAGTTGGTGGGTGCCGGCGCTCACCGGGAAGATGGACGCCATTCCCGGTCGCGTGAACACCCTGCGCTTCCTCCCCGACTCGACCGGCGACTTCGAGGGGAAGTGCGCCGAGCTCTGCGGCATCCAGCACGCCTTCATGCCGACGACGGTCACGGTCCTCGAGCAGGGCGACTACGAGTCGACCCTCGCCGCCCAGCAGGAGGAGCTCGCACTCGGGAAGGCGACGTGGGAGGGCGCCTGCGCGACGTGCCACGGTCTCGAGGGGCAGGGTGACGTCGGGCCCCCCATCGCCGGAAACGGGACGCTCACCAATCGCGACGGGCTCGAGACCCTCCTCCTGAACGGCCAGAACACGCCGCAGTTCGACTACTACATGCCGCCCGTCGGCCGTGGGTGGCCTCCTGAGCAGCTCGATGCGCTGATCGCGTACATCAAGTCGTCGAAGACGCTCTCGACCGCGCCGGCCGCGACCACGACCGGGGGAGGCGGCTGATGGCGACGCGAAGCGAGGCGCTGGCCCCCACCTGGAAGGAAGGCTCGGTCGCGCGCTGGCTCGTGACCGTCGACCACAAGCGGATCGGGATCCTCTACCTGGTCACCGCGTTCGTCTTCTTCTTCATCGCGGGCCTGATGGCGATCCTCATGCGGATCCAGCTGTCGCACGCGGACGCCGGCTTCCTCACGAAGTCCGCGTACAACCAGGTCGTGACGATGCACGGCACCGCAATGGTCTTCCTCTTCGTCATCCCGGTGCTCGCCGGCTTCGGCAACTACCTCGTGCCGCTCATGATCGGCGCGAGAGACATGGCGTTCCCGCGGCTGAACGCCGCGTCGTACTGGCTCTTCCTCATGGGCGGGCTCGTGCTCCTCTCGAGCTTCCTCGCGGACCAGGGCGGGGCCCAGTGCGGCTGGACGTCGTACACGCCGTGCTCGTCCGAGGAGTTCAGCCCCGGGCACGGGCAGGACCTCTGGATCCTCGGAGTTCACCTCACGGGCGTCTCGTCGATCCTCGGCGCGATCAACTTCGTCGTCACGATCCACAACATGCGCGCACCCGGGATGACGTGGATGCGCATCCCGCTCTTCACGTGGGCGATCGAGGCCTACGCCGTGCTGCTCCTGCTCGTGCTGCCGACGATCGCGGCGGCAGCGACGCTCCTTCTCCTCGACCGCCAGACCGGCACGACCTTCTTCGCCCCCGAGGACGGCGGCCCGATCCTGTGGCAGCACATGTTCTGGTTCTTCGGCCACCCCGAGGTGTACATCATGGTGCTGCCCGCGATGGGGATCCTCTCCGAGGTGATCCCAGTGTTCTCGCGCAAGCCGATCTTCGGCTACAAGGCCGTCGCGTTCTCGACGATCGGCATCGCCTTCGCGAGCATGCTCGTCTGGGCGCACCACATGTTCACGGTCGGCATGCCCACCTACCTGCAGGGCTTCTTCGCCGCCACGTCGCTCGCGGTGGCCATCCCGACAGCCGTGAAGATCTTCAACTGGTTGGCGACGCTCTGGCGCGGGCATCTGATCTTCAAGGCGCCGCTCATGTTCTGTCTCGGCTTCCTCGGCCTGTTCACGATGGGAGGCCTCTCGGGGATCTTCCTCGCCCTCTTCCCCGTCGACTACCAGGTGCACGACTCCTACTACGTCGTCGCGCACTTCCATTACACGCTCTTCGGCGGGACCGTGTTCGGGATCTTCGCGGGCGTCTACTACTGGTTCCCGAAGATCACCGGGCGGATGTACGACGAGGGGCTGGCGAAGATCCACTTCTGGCTGATGTTCATCGGCTTCAACATGGCGTTCCTGCCCCAGCACATGCTCGGCCTCCTCGGCATGCAGCGCCGGATCTACACCTACAGCCAGGGCGGGCTCTTCGAGTGGTACAACCTGATCTCGTCGATCGGGTCCTGGGTCATGGGAATCGCGATGCTGATCTTCCTCTGGAACGCCGTCACGAGCTGGCGAACGGGTCGCCGTGTGGGAGCCGACCCCTGGCAGGCGGACACGCTCGAGTGGTATGCGAGCTCGCCGCCTCCTCCGCACAACTTCGACCGCGTCCCCTACGTGACGAGCGCACGCCCGCTCCGCGATCTGCGCCTGCGGCTCAAGGAGCGTGAGGCATGACGCCCGGACCCTGGCTCCGCCTGCTCGCGATCGCTTCCACCGCCGGCGTAGCCGCCGTCGTGGCGACCGGGGAGTGGGGTCTCGCCCACGACGTCGTCGCGAACATCACGCTCGTCCTGCTCGCCGCTGTCGTCCTGTGCGCGCGGCTGGCCCACCGGAACCGGAGGACGCTGCTCATCGCGTCGGGGTCGGCCTTCGGCCTCTTCGCGCTCGCGGGCCTCTCGGCGCTCGCCGGTGCGCCGGCGGCGCTGCATTTCACTCTCGGCGCGGCGGCGCTGGTCGCGTCGGCCGTGGCCACCGCGGTCTGTGCACGGGGCGGAGAGCCTGTCCCCCGCGCCGCCTGGCGGGACTACGTCACGCTGACGAAGCCGCGCATCATGGTGCTGCTCCTCCTGACGGCGGCGGGCGGGATGTTCGTGGGCGCCGAGGGAGTGCCGCCCGCCGGCCTCTTCGTCGCGACGATGGCCGGCCTCGCACTCGCCTGCGGAGGAGCAAGCGCGCTGAACCACGTGCTCGACCGCGACATCGACGTGCACATGCGGCGTACCGACAAGCGCCCGGTGGCGGCGGGCCGCGTGCCGGTGGAGCGCGCGCTCGAGTTCGGCCTCGCGCTCTCGGCGCTCTCTTTCGTCGTCCTCGCAAGCTTCGTGAACGTGCTCGCAGCGGTCCTCGCGCTCGCGGGAGGCCTTTTCTACGTGCTCGTCTACACCCGCTGGCTGAAGCGCACGACGCCGCAGAACATCGTCATCGGCGGGGCAGCGGGCGCGGTGCCGCCGCTCGTGGGCTGGGCCGCGGCGACCGGGAACCTGACGCTGCCTGCGCTCTGGCTCTTCCTCATCGTCTTCTTCTGGACGCCGCCGCACTTCTGGGCGCTCGCGCTCCTGATTCGCCGGGACTACGAGGCCGCGCGCGTTCCGATGCTTCCCGTGGTGAAGGGCGAGGCGCAGACCGCGCGGTCGATCGTCACGTATTCCTTCGTCCTCCTCGGCATCTCGCTCCTGCCCTTCCTCTCGAACACGCTCGGCGTCTTCTACCTCGCGTCCGCCCTCGCGCTCGGGCTCGCGTTCGTCGCGCTCGCTCTCGTGCTCCGGCGGCAGACGACTCCGGCGAACGCACGGCGGCTCTTCTCGTTCTCGCTCGCCTACCTCGCGCTCCTCTTCGTCGCCATGGCCCTCGACCCGATTCTCTTCTGATGGATCCAGAGCTCTCGCGCAAGAATCTGCGGCTCGGCCTCCTGCTGTTCGGCCTCGTGGTCGTGCTCTTCGCGGGGTCGATCATCGTCGCCGAGATCTGGCACGCCGCGTACTGAGACGGGCCTGAACGCCTTCATCACCGAGGTCGAGGAGCCCGGGGACGGGATCCGCCTCGGCGTCAAGGACCTCTTCGACACGACCGGCCTGCGGACGACCTACGGGTCGGCGATCTTCGCCGACCACGTCCCCGATCGGACCTCGAGCGCCGTCCGGAGCCTCGAAGCCGCCGGCTACACGGTCGTGGGCAAGACGAATCTGCACGAGTTCGCCTATGGGATCACCTCCGAGAACGAGCACTTCGGGGATGTCGGGAACCCGCTTGCCGCGGATCGCTACCCGGGCGGGTCGAGCGGAGGCTCGGCCGCAGCGCTCGCGGCGGGACTGTGCGACGCAGCCCTCGGAACGGACTCCGCCGGGTCGATCCGCATTCCGGCGGCCTGCTGCGGCATCGCCGGCTTCAAGCCGACGCACGGGCTCGTGCCCATGGACGGCTGCTGGCCGCTCGCTCCCTCCTTCGACACCGGAGGGCCGATGGCCAGGGACGTCGCCGCCTGCGCGGCGATGATGGGGCCGCTCGCCGAGCTGTCCGCGGACATGGTCGGGCTCGGGGATGTCAATGTGGCCGTCGCGTGGCTGGACGACGCGGCTCCCGGCATCCGCGCGCGGATCGCGGCGGCGGCGAACGCATTCCCACGCAAGACGGAGATCGAGTTCCCGCTGATGCCGGCGAACATCGACCCCGCATTCCAGCGCGAGGTGGCGGAGGTCCACCGCGACCTCTTCTCAGAGAACCCCGGCCTGTACGGCACCAACGTGCGCTGGAAGGTCGAACGGGCTCTCGAGGTGACCGACGACGACTACGAGGAAAGCGTGGCCGCACGCGAGCGGTACCGGGCCGTGGCCGCGGAGGCGCTCGACGGCTTCGACCTGCTTCTCGTCCCCACGATCGGGACGGTAGCCCCCTCGCGTTCCCTCCCCGAGCGAGAGCTGCGGCCCAGCGTCCTTCGGTTCACGGAGCCCTTCAGCGTCCTCGGCTGGCCGGCGCTCGCGCTCCCGTGCGGGGAGGCCGAAGACGGGCTTCCGGCATCCGCTTCGCTCGTGACGCGATCGGGCGGCGACGAGCTCGTGCTCGGCGCCGGTCTCGCGCTAGAAGCGGCTCTCGAAGGCTGTTAGGCTCCCTGCCCTCTTGGGGGGCAGGCTCTCCTTCGCACTCGTCGCGCTCTTCGCGTGCGCGGTGGTGGCAGTCGCCGGGACGACGGGTTCGGTCGGCGCTGCTCCGACGTGCGATCCGTTCACGCCGCCTGCCTACCGGGGAGAAGTGCCGACCGGCCAGGACGTCCTCGGGTTCGACCTCGGCTCGCAAGAGGTCACCGCGGCCCAGGCGAACGACTACGTCGCCGCGGTCGACGCCGCCAGCCCGCGCGTCGTCTCCGGCGTCTTCGGGCACTCGGTCGAAGGCCGGCCGCTGACCTACGCGATCGTCGGGAAGCCCGAGAACGTCACTCCCGCAGGACTGGCCGCCGTCCAGGCGAACGCGCGAACGCTGATGGACCCGAACGCGCCGGCGGGCACGGCATCCGCGCTCGCCGCGAGCACGCCGGCGATCCTCTGGATCGCCTCCAACGTCCACGGCAGCGAGGAGAGCGGCACCGACGCCTCGCTCGAGGTTCTCTACGACCTCGCGGACCGAAGCGACTGCGCCGCGGCGCGCATCCTCGACAACGCGATCGTCGTCATTGTCCCGTCCCAGAATCCGGACGGCCGCGAGGCGGAGCGGCGGCAGAACTCCAACGGCTTCGACATGAACCGCGACTGGTTCGCGCGCACGCAGCCCGAGACGGACTCCAAGGTCGAGCTGGTCAAGCAGTACCCGCCGGTCCTCTTCATCGACGACCACGAGATGGGGACGAACACGTTCTTCTTCCCACCCAACGCCGACCCGATGTACCACGAGGTGACGGACGAGGTCGTCGGGTGGATCAACAACATCTACGGCGCGTCGATGCAGGCCGAGTTCAAGCGCCAGCACATTCCGTTCTTCAACGGCCGCACCTACGACTTCTTCGGCGTCTACTACGGCGACACGGTCCCTGCGAACGGATTCATGGCGGCGGGCATGACCTTCGAGAAGTACAGCGGCGACAAGATTCCGATCCGCACCCGCGAGCAGTACGTCGCCCAGTGGACGTCCGTTTCGCAGGCGGCGATCTCGAAGCAGCGCATCCTCAACGAGTGGCACGAGGCCTGGGTCGAGGCGCTCGCCGAAGGCAAGGCGGGCCAACTCGAGCCGAACACCGTCGTCAACCCGAAGAACGCCATCGAGCAGCAGGTGCCGAGCGGGCCGGTGCGCAATTACTTCATCCGTGCGGACGACCCGGCCAAGGCGGCCGATGTGCAGGGGCTCGTACGGCGGCTCCAGCGCATGGAGGTCGACGTCTACCGGCTGACGCGCAGGCTCACGATCTCCGACTTCCATCCCTACGGCCGCCCCGTGACGGCGACGACGCTGCCGGTCGGCACCTACTGGATCCCGCTCGCGCAGCGCCAGAAGCACTGGGTGCAGGCGATGATGAACGAGACCACGTATCCGCCCGTCAACTTCTTCTACGACGTCAGCGCCTGGAGCCAGCCGCTCCTCTTCAACGTCTCCGGCGGCTACTCCGGAGCCGCGATCGCCCCGTCCGCGAGCCTCGTCGCCCCACTCGCGGAGCCCGCTCCCCCCGCGCTCCCGGCCAGCCTCCCCCGAATCGGCGTCCTGCAGACCTCGGGCAGCACCGCCGCGCGTGAGTCCTCAGGTTGGCTCCGCTGGCTCTTCGACGATTCCTGGCACGTGCCGTTCCGAAATGTGACCCCGGCTGAGATCGCCGCCGGCGGCCTCGCCGACATCGACGTCCTCGTGGCGACGAACGGGAACGCCCAGGTCGCGACCTTGAACCTCGGCAAGCCGGGCAAGGACGCCCTGCGCGCCTGGGTGAACAACGGCGGCCGCTTCGTCGGCATCCGCGGCGGCACCGAGCTCGCGGCGCGGCTCGGGCTCACCACCGCGCGTCTGCGGCCGGCGCACTCGGATGTGCCCGGCAGCCTCTTCCGCGTCGCCGTCAGCCCGTCGAGCCCGCTCTCGAGCGGCGTCGGCCCGTTCAACTGGGTGCTCTACGACTACGACGACGTGATGACGATCGTGAACGGCGCCGCCCCGGTGCGCTTCCCGGCATTCGGCTCACAGGACTTCTTCGTCTCGGGCTTCGCGAGCGGCGAGGACGAGCTGGGCGGCACGGCCGCCGTCGCGGACGAGCCGGTCGGCGCGGGACGCCTCGTCCTCTTCACGACCGACCCGAATTACCGCGCGTGGACGAACGGCATGCAGCGCATCCTGTGGAATGCGCTCTTCGGCGCGGATCCCTGGCCGGGCAGGGCGCCGGATGCAGGGTCCGCAAGCCGCGCTGCGGACGAGGCCGCCGCGATCGCAGCTGCGGAGGCACTCCCGGATCAGAGCTCGATCCGGCTCAGCGTCCACTCGCGAGACGCCGCCGCAGCCGAGGCCCTGATTCGCCGCTACACGACCGCGTACACGATCGCCAAGGCCACCGGCAAGGTCACCTTCCTCATCGCCAATCCCGACGGACTCTCGGCCGACGAGCACCCGTACGTGGGACTGCTCTCGCAGGATCTCGTCGACGCGGGGATCGCGCCGGTCGCGCTGCGGGTCCCCTAGGCCGGGACGGCCGAGAGCGCGGTCACAGCTTCTTCGTAGATCCGGTCGCGCCCGAAGATCTCGAGCTGGTCCGAGAGGAGGTCGCTCGACGACGTGCGCTTCGCGCGCGGCGCGGGAACCTCGTCGCCGTCGATCGCGACGAGCTCGACCTCGCCTGCAGGCTCGTGCTCGAGCTCCAGCTCGCGCCGGAGGCGCGCCCGCAGCCAGCCCCAGAGGAGCATCGTCTCGCCGCGCGGCCCTGCGACCCGAAGCGAGTCGGCCTCGCCGATCTCCGGCCAGAGGGAAGCGCACGCCTCCCGCCACGGCTGCACCTTCGCCCAGGCGATGTCGGAGACCGCGATCCGGTCGAAGATCTCCGGGAGGCGCTTGAGAGTCGCGTCGCACTCGCTCCACTCGTCGGAGTCGAGCACCAGGCGATCGGCGACGCCACACAGCTGCTCGAGGGCGGTATCGCCGAACCAGGGCTCGCCACGCCAGCGGAGGAAGACCGGTAGGTCGGGGATGAGCAGCGGCATGGCCACGCTCGCCGGCGCCTTCGCCCTCGGCCCGCAGAGCGCGATCGAGATGACCTCGGAGCAGACCTGGCCCTGCTCTCCCGCTCGCACGAAGCAGCGCAGGTCGACCTCGCCGTCGAGTGCATCCCGCGGTTCGTCAGGGCGCGGCAGGAGGAGGATCGTCCGCGACGGATGGCGCTCCCCCATTCCCGCGAGGGTGTCCGTGGCCGCATCGACCCAGCGCTCGGGTACCCACGCGATGTGGGTCATGACGCTCGTCCGCAGGTTGGGGGCGCTGCCCGGCGCCGCCGCCGCTTGCCGGAGACGCCCGAGCTCCTGCTCGATCTGGCGGATGGTGACGCCCTCGGTCAATGCCGCCTCCAGGAACGTCCGTCGCGGTGGATCAGCTCGTCCGCGGCGATCGGCCCCCAGCTCCCGGCCTCGTAGTTGGGGAAGTTCGGGCGGTCGCGCTTCCACGGCGCGACCATGGAGTCGACGAGCGCCCATTGCTCCTCGACCTCGTCCGAGCGCGTGAAGAGCGTCGCGTCCCCCAGCATGCAGTCGAGAATGAGGCGCTCGTAGGCCTCGGGCAGCCCCGTGCGGAACGAGCCGCCGTAGAGGAAATCCATGTGCACCGTGCGGATCGACATGCCCTGTCCAGGCACCTTGGCGCCGACGGCCAGCGAGACGCCCTCGTCCGGCTGGATGTGGACCAGCAGCACGTTGGGGCGTAGCGCGTCGTCGGAGTCGAGCTCGAACGGAGGATGGGGGGCGCGCTTGAACTGGATCGCAATCGTGGTCTCCCGCCGGGGGAGGCGCTTCCCCGTGCGGATGTAGAAGGGCGTGTCGGCCCAGCGCC
>DATEOR010000111.1:0-5511 GCA_035273885.1 Gaiellaceae bacterium | reverse complement strand
GTCACGACTATCGGCCGCGGCAACGTCGGCGGCGGGCTCGGGGAGCTCTGGCGCAGCGCCGGCCACGAGGTCGCCGAGGTCGGCCGGGACGGTGGCGACTGCTCGGGCTCGGACGCCGTGTTGCTCGCCGTCCCACAGACGGCGATCGCAGACGCGCTCCGATCGGTGAGCGGGCTCGAGGGCGTGCCCGTCATCGACGCGATCAACGCGATCCGGACTCCAAGGCCTGACGGGTTCAACTCTCTCGCCGAATACGTGAAATCGCTCACCGGCGGCCCGGTCGCGAAGGCGTTCAACACGAACTTCGCCACGCTCTACGGCCGGCTCGGGGAGACACGCGTGGCTCCGAGCATGGTCTACGCCTCCGACGATGAGGCCCGCGAGGTCACCGAGACACTCATCCGCGACGCCGGTTTCGAGCCGATCTCGGCCGGCGGGCTCGACAACGCGCGCGCCGTCGAGGAGTTCATCGGCGTCATCTTCGCCGTCGCCGGCCAGAGCGGCCCGTTCTTCTATCGCATCGCTCCGCCGGACAAGCTCTAGCGCGCGAGCCGGAACCAACCGGGTCGGCGCGGTGTAGAAGCGGCATGAGGAAGCTCGCGCTGGTCGTCCTCCTCGCCCTTGCACTGCCGGCCACGGCAGCCGCGAAGGGGCCCTCGAGGGCGGCGATCGCGGGACCCGGCACCACGACGATCAGGATCTCGGGCGCCGAAGGAAGCTCGACGCCGTTCTGGCGTTTCGTCGGGGCGACCGGCTGGTTCGAGGCGGCCTGGGGCAGCCCATCGCACCTGCCGCAGGAACAACCGCAGGCCGAGCTCGGCCCGAGGTTCACCATCACGTGGAGGGTGCCGAGCTCCAGCAACCTCCTCCAGGACGTCTATCCGTACGCGAAGCCGTCTCCGCTCACGTACATGCCGCCTGGGCAGAGGCTCTACGGCACGCCGGTGAAAGGCGGCTGGTACGCCGGCGGGGCGAGGCTCGAGAAGGTGCTCCTCCGCATCGGCGTGCCGGCGGTGCCGCCTGCCTCGGCTACGAGCGCCGCCTCCCCTGCACCGGACGGGATCGCCGCGGCGGCAGCGCTCTTCGCACTGGCCGGCGCGGCTAGTTCTCTTCGACCGCGCTCTTGAGGTGCGGCGGGCACTTGAGCCAGTAGCTCTCGCGCACCCACTCGAGCGCGGCGTCGAGCGACTCGTCGTCGGTCACCTCGGCGGTGATCCAGCCGTAGCGGCCGACCCAGCGCGCCACGGAGACGTACGGGAGGAGCTGTGCGATCTCGCGCTCCTCCGCCGTCAGCTTCACAGTCAGCTGAACGCAGTCGGATGCGACCGACATCGACGCGAACATCTTGTTGTCCGCGACCTTGAAGACCGGGTGGCCCCACGGCTCGTCCTCGTAGGTCTCGGGGAGGGAGAGCGCCAGCCGGCGGAGCTCCTCGGCGAGATCGTCCGGCTTGGCCACGCGGCCGAGCTTACCGCTTGGCGGCCGAGGCGAGACGCTGGTGCAGGTTGGCCGCCGGGAAGCGGCGGAAGCTGGCGGCAAGTGCCCCTTCCAGTGATATTCCCCCGCGTCTGGATCGCGAGCCCCGAGCCGGAGACACCACTCGCTCGCGGTCAAGGCCGGGAGCCTTGGCAAGAGCGAGGGATGGCTCTGGCGATGCGTGATCGCGGGCCAGAGGCAGGCTCGTATCGCTGGGAGGGGCACCGGCCGCGCCGGTGGCCGGCTTGGCCAGGGGCGCGGCGGTCTTCTTGCCGTTTGGGCTCGGCACCAGGCGAGGGATCATCCGCTTCTACTCCGGTCAGGTCAACCCTCTTGAAGTGCCTTGCGACAGATGTTACATTCGCCTCGAGAGGGAGTATTGAGGCGATACCTCGGAGCCGGTCTCGCGCTCGTGGTGGCATGGATCGTGCCAGCCGCTACCGCGAATGCCGCGAACGCCGACAGGCTGCTCCAGAAGTTTCAGCCGGTGACGTACTTCGCGCAGGGTGAGGCCGTTCGACCGACGACGGTGGACACGTTCATCGCGGACTCCAACCTCGAGCGATTCGTGCCGCCACTGGGAACCTGGGTGCCGGTCGACACGCACCCAACCCCCGAGAGCCTTCCGACGTCGGGGGCGGGCTGGCGCCTGAACCAGCGCTACTGCTCCTCGACCGGCGGCTCCGCAGCCGCCGAGTGCTACGCAGCCGCCTGGGGCGCCCATGACGCACCGAGCACCGTGTACGGCCGCGTCGCGCGCCTCGAGACACGCACCGTGCTCCAGTACTGGTTCTTCTACTACGACGACTTCTACCCGTACGACCCGAACGCGCCGGATTTCATCTGGCAGGCACACGAGGGCGACTGGGAGGTCGTCAACGTGGTGCTGTCCCGCCGAGACGACGAACCGCTGTACGTCGGCTACAGCCAGCACTGCCTCGGCCAGACGCGGACCTGGAGCGAAACGCCCCGCTGGCGAGGGCACCATCCGATCGTCTACGTCGCCCTCGGCTCGCACGCGAATTACTTCGCGCCAGGGGAATACGTTTTCCGCGAGGCATGCCTACCGGCTCCGATCCTCGCCTTCTTCCAGCAGGCGGGCCTGGCGCTTCCCCAGGACCATGTCGGAACGGCTGCCTCCGCCGGGCCGGGTTCCCTCGGGTCCGAAAACACCGACGTCGTCCGCGTGACCGAGGGTACGCCGGGCTGGACGGCCTTCCCCGGAAACTGGGGCGAGCTCGAGTACGTTCACGGACCGCCTCCAGTCGGCACTCAGGTGCTCGGCCAGTCTCCGGTTGGTCCCGCATTCCATGCGGTCTGGGCCGATCCGCTGGGAACGCTCGCGTCCTGGCCCGACGGCTAATCCGATCAGCGCTTAGCGGCCCTCGAGGTGGAGCTCCGGGTCGAGCACGGTCTCTCCGGCCGCCACGCGGCGCACCGCGTCTCTGAACCCGTCCATGTCGGCCACGCGATCCTTGAGCAGGTAGCCGACACCCTCCTCACCGGTCTCGAGAAGGTCGCGCGCGTAGGCCGGCTCCACGTACTGCGACAGGAGCAGGACGCCGGTTCCGGGATAGCTTCGGCGGATCTCCTGGGCCGCGCGGACGCCGTCGTCGGCGAGGCCAGGAGGCATGCGGATATCGGCGACGACGACATCCGGCCTGGTCGCCTCGACCTTCACCATCAGGTCGTCCGCGTCGTCGGACTGGCCGACCACGTCGAAGCCGTGGCCCTCGAGAAGCGACGCGATCCCCTCGCGGAGAAGAACGGAGTCGTCCGCCAGAACGACCTTGAGCGTCTTGTCGGCGAGCGGCTGCGACGCGTCGTTGGCGAAGCGGAGCGGAGGGAACTGCTGCTCGAGGCCCGGCACCTCGAGCTGGAAGATCCGCTGGGGCTCGGGGAGCCCGCGCAGCCAGTATTCCCCGAGCTCACGAGTGGCGAGCTCCTGGGGAAGCAGCTCGGCGGTGGACGCAGAGAGCAGCACCTGGCTGCCGTGGCCCGCGAAGCAGATGCGAGCCGCCTTGTGCACCTCGAGCCCGAGGTAGTCGGAGTCCGCGAAGATCGCCTCACCGGTGTGCATCCCGATCCGGACGCGCACCTGCTCCTCGTCGGGCCACTGCTGGCTCGCGAACGCCAGCTGAGCGTCGATGGCCGTCCGGGCGGCCGCGACTGCGTCCTCGAATGCAACGAAGAGCTCGTCGCCACGGCAATCGATCTCGTGACCGCCGCCCGCGGTGGCAGGCTCGCGGATCAGATTCCGATGCTCGACGAGGACCTCGCTCCAACGCTCCTGGAGCCTGTGTGCGAGGCCGGTGGAGCCCTCGATGTCCGTGAAGAGAAAGGTGACGGTGCCGGTCGTCGGTTTGCTCATAGCCGCCCTCGGGTCGAAACCCAAAGGTACAGGGCTAGGCGCGAGCCGGGATTGCCCAGCGGAGTCCGTCGACCGCCCAACCGGCGACGGCGAGGACGAGCATCGTGAATGCGACTGTGCCGATGAAGAGCTTGAACTTCATAGGCAGCAGGATGACGGGCTACGGGCTCGGTGACGATGAGGCCTCCTGGCGTCTGCAGGTGTGGCTACCTCTACGAGCGGAGATAGGCGAGAACGGCGAGGACGCGGCGGTGATCCTCCGCGGCGCCGGGCAGGCGGAGCTTCGAGAAGATGCTCGTCACGTGCTTCTCGACGGCGCGTTCGGTGACGACGAGCTGCTCGGCGATCCCTGAATTGGAGCGGCCTTCGGCCATGAGTCCGAGGACCTCGCGCTCGCGCGGCGTGAGCTGGTCGATCGGGTCGTCCCGGCGCCGTCTGCCGACGAGCTGCGAGACGATCGTCGGGTCGAGAGCCGAGCCGCCCTCCCCCACCCGCCGCACCGCGTCCGCGAACTCGTTCACGTCGGACACGCGGTCCTTGAGCAGGTAGCCGACCCCCTCGGCGCTGTCGGCGAGAAGCTCCATGGCGTAGCCGGCCTCGACGTACTGCGAAAGGACGAGCACGCCGCAGGTCGGATGCTTCTCGCGAATCTCTTGTGCGGCGCGGAGGCCCTCGTCCGTGTGCGTCGGCGGCATGCGGATGTCCACGATCGCCACGTCGGGCGAGTAGCTCCGCACCTTCAGCATGAGCTCGTCCGCGTTCCCGGCCTGGCCCACGACCTCGAACCCGGCCTCGTCGAGGATCCGGGCGACGCCCTCGCGGAGGAGGACGGTGTCGTCGGCGAGGACTACCCGCACGGAATCTCCGCGCGGATGACGGTTCCCTGCCCGGGAGTGCTCTCGACCTGGAGACGACCGTCGAGCGCCTCGACCCGGTCGGCCAGACCGCGGAGGCCCGAGCCGTTGAGCGGATCGGCTCCTCCCACCCCGTCGTCCGCGACCTCGACGACGGCATGACCGTTGAGGCGGGTGACGCGAATGCCGACGTTCGAGGCCTGCGCGTACTTCGCCACGTTGGTCAGCGCCTCGGAGACGACGTAGTAGGCGGCCGCCTCGACGGGAGGAGGCAGGCGCTCCTCCGGGGCAAGCACCTCGACCGGAAGGGGAGCGCGGCCGGCCAGGGCCTCGAGCGCAGCCGAAAGTCCACGGTCTGAGAGTACGGCCGGATGGATACCGCGCGCCAGCTCACGGAGCTCCTCGAGAGCCTGGGCGAGCTCCTCCGAGGCGCCGTTCAGGAGCTTGGACGCTTCCTCCGGGTCGGCCTTCAACTTGGCCTGGGCGAGCCGGAGGGCCAGCGAGAGCGACACGAGACGCTGCTGCGCGCCGTCGTGGAGATTCCGCTCCAGGCGCCGCCGCTCGGCGTCGCCTGCCTGCAGAAGACGCTTGCGCGAACGGCGGAGCTCTTCCTCCTGCCGCTTGCGCTGGGTGATCTCCATTCCGGAGATGAGGAAGTTGGGGCGCCCGTGCTCGTCGAGGAGCGGCGTCGTCGACCAGGCGACGACTGCCTCCCCGCCACCGGCGGCGCGCCAATTGTTCTCGTGCTCGCCAGCGGCACCTTCCGCGGCGAGCGACGCGAGCTCCCGGTGGACCTCCTCCGACTCCTCG
>DATEOR010000110.1:0-59513 GCA_035273885.1 Gaiellaceae bacterium | reverse complement strand
GTCGTCGAAGTAGAGCTCGAGGTCATGCGGCAGGAACCGCTGCGTGTGGCGCTCGAGGAGGCGCAGCGTCGCGCGCTCGGGCTTGATGATCTTCCGGTAGGCGATGATCTCCTGCTTCGCGTCTGAGATGTCGCGGACGATTTCCTCGCTGCGGCGCTCCTCGAGCTGGTCCTCGATCGCATCGAGCTTGTGCCCGACCTTGTCGAGGATCGGGAAGCAGTAGTCGAAAAGATCGTCGAGGACGTGGTAGAGCAGGTACCCCGAGGCCTTCGAGAAGAGCTCGTCGCGGAGCTCGGCGTCCTCCTCGCAGCGGCGGAAGAGGTAGGTAACGGGGAGAAGCTCGACGTTCGCGAGCGTGATGAGGAAGTCCTGGCCGAGGAAGACGTCGAGCTCGGCGGCGTTCAGCCGATGGACCGCCTTGTCGTAGATCGGGAAGTGGAGAACGATGAAGAGGTAGTCGGGGTACTCGTCGATCTTCGGCCGCTGCCGCTTCGAGAGGACGTCCTCGATGTCGAGCTCGTGAAAGCCGAACCGGTCGGCGAGGACCGCGGCCTCGAGGGGCCCCGGCTCGTTGATGTGGATCCAGGTGAGCCCGTTAGCGGAGAGCTCGGCGATCCGAGGCTCGGTCCGCTCGACGAGAGGACCCGCTTCGCCGCGGGCTCGTCCACGCCTGATGCGGGGGAGAGTCGGCCGTGCCATTGGTACTGAGGGGATCGTCGAGTTGCATGCCCAAGTACGTGATTGTACTCCGAACCCCTTGTTCTGCCTGCAAATCCGGGTGCTCGCGGCACGGGATGCGCTTTCCCTGCGGAGTACACTCAAACGGTGAAAATTTGCGCCAATTGTGGCGAGGAGAACCCTGATCGCTTTCGACTTTGTGGGTTCTGCGGAACGCCTTTTGTAACCGCGGAGGCGCCTCAGGAGGTGCGCAAGACCGTCACGGTCGTCTTCAGCGACCTCGTCGGCTCCACGAGCCTCGGCGAGTCGATGGATTCAGAGACGCTCCGGGAGATCCTCCATCGGTATTTCGAGGTCATGCAGGCCGTCCTCGAGCGACATGGGGGAGCGGTCGAGAAGTTCATCGGGGACGCGATCATGGCGGTCTTCGGGCTGCCGAAGCTACGCGAGGACGATGCGCTCCGTGCGGTGACGGCGGCTCTCGAGATGCAGAGCGCACTCGCAGAGCTGAACCACGAGCTCGAGCGCGGGTGGGGCGTGAGGCTTGCGAACCGGACCGGCGTGAACACGGGGGAGGTGGTTGCCGGCGACGTGACGGCAGGGCAGCGGCTCGTCACAGGAGACACCGTCAACGTCGCGGCCCGCCTCGAACAGGCCGCCGCCGCTGGGGAGGTGCTGGTCGGAGAGCTCACCCACCGGCTCGTCCGCACTGCGGTCGAAGTCGAAGCGGTTGACCCGCTGGAGCTCAAGGGCAAAGCCGAGCGAGTGCCCGCTTACCGGGTGCTCGGCCTGACCGCCGGCGATCCGGCGGGGCAGCGGCCCGCGGGCGCGCTGGTCGGAAGGGAGCGCGAGCTGGGGATGCTGCTGGCTGCGTTCTCCGAGGCTGTCTCGGCCAACCGCTCGAGGCTCGCAACCGTCTTCGGCAGCCCCGGGATGGGAAAGTCGCGCCTGGCGGAGGAGCTCGTCTTGCAGGTCAGCCGGGCCGCCGCCGTGGTGCGGGGCCGCTGCCTCTCGCACGGGCGCGGAATCACGTTCTGGCCGATCATCGAGATCGTCAGAAAAGCAGCCGGGATTCTCGAAGAGGATTCGCCCGAGGTGGCCCGGGAAAAGATCGCCGAGCTCGCGCAGGACCAAGCCGTCGCCCGCCGTGTTGCCGCCGCCGTCGGGCTCTCGGGAGAGGAGTTCCCCGTCGAGGAGACCTTCTGGGGCGTACGCAAGCTGTTCGAGACCATGGCGGCCGCGCGGCCGCTGGTCGTCGTGGTCGAAGACATCCACTGGGCCGAGTCGACGCTGCTCGACCTCATCGAGCACGTTCTCGCCTCCTCTGAACGGCCGATCGTACTCGTATGCCTGGCGCGGCACGAGCTGCTCGACATCCGGCCTGCCTGGGAGAGCCTGCCCGACTCGCGCGTGGTATCCCTGGAGCCGCTCGCTGCGGAGGATGCTGCGCGGGTTGCGGAGAACCTGCTCGGGGAGGCCCAGCTGGATCCCGAGGTTCGCGACCGCATCGTGGACGCCGCCGAGGGCAACCCGCTCTTCGTCGAGCAGATGCTTTCCATGATGGTGGACGAGGGCGCCCTACGGAGCGAGGAAGGGCGCTGGGTTCCGGTCGGAAACGCAGACGAGATCGCTGTTCCGCCGACGATCCAGGCGCTTCTCGCGGCTCGCCTCGACCTACTCGGACCGGAGGAGCGCGCCGTCATCGAGGCCGCCTCCGTGGCAGGACTTGTTTTCCCGGAGGACGCGCTGCGCGAGATCGCCTCGGACACTGTCATTGTCCAGCTCGAGAAGCTCATCGCCTCGCTCTGCCGAAAGCACCTCATCCAGACCGGTGTGGAATCGATCGGCGGCGGCGCCCACTACCGGTTCGCCCACGTCCTCGTGCGCGAGGCGGCCTACCAGGGGATGCTCAAGCGCACGCGTGCGACGTTGCACGAGCGCTTCGTCGGCTGGGCCGACCGGGTGAACTCAGACCGCGACCGCGCGGTCGAGTTCGAGGAGATCCTGGGCTACCACCTCGAGCAGGCGTATTCGAACCTGGCCGACCTCGGCCCGCTCGACGAGCACGGGATGGGGCTCGGACGGCGCGCCGCCGAGCGACTCTCGTCGGCCGGGCGTCGAGCTTTCGCTCGCGGTGACATGTCTGCGGCAGCAAATCTCTTGCGGCGCGCCGTGATGGTGCTGCCCGAGCGCGATCCCTCCCGTCTCGAGCTCATCCCGGACCTCGGAGAGGCGCTTCTCGAGGTGGGGGAGTTCCCCTGGGCCGAGCTCTATCTCGAAGAAGCGATCGACGCGCGCCGCCAGGGGGACGGGTTGGGCGCCGCACTCGCCGGCCTACTCCTCCTGCGCCTAAAAGGGCAGGCGGCCGGCTCCACCGAGCGGTGGAGCGAACGGCTCGTCGAGGAGGCGAGGAGGACCATCTCGACCTCTGGTGCCTCCAACGACGACGCGACCCTTGCCAGCATCTGGCGGCTCCTCGCCTGGGCGCACGGCACGTCGTGTCGTTGGGGACTCGCGACGGCCTCTGCCGAGCACGCGATCGAGCATGCGCGGCGCGCGAACGACGTCAGGCAGATCGGCCGAGCCGCGGGTCAGTACGCTATCGCCGCGCTGCACGGGCCGACGCCGGTGCCGGAGGCAATTCGACGGTGCGAGGAGTTGGCCTCCGAAGCAAGCGGGGATCGTCGCACTCAGGGTCTCGTCACGAGCCATCTAGCGGCGCTGCTCGCCATGCGTGGCGACTTCGAGGAGGCTCGCCGCCTCTACGTTGATGCTCAAGCCATGCTGGGTGAGCTCGGGCCAACCGTCGTCGGAGCGTCTACGTCGCTCGCATCGTCGGTCGTCGAGCGGCTCTCAGGCGACCTGGCGGCTGCCGAGCGTGAGCTCCGGCGGGACTACGAGGCGCTCACCGAGCTCGGGGAGCGTTACCTGCTTTCGAGCGTCGCTGGGGAGCTGGCGAGGGTCCTCTACGAGCAGGAGCAGCTCGGTGAGGCCGAGCAGATGAGTCATCAAGCACAGGAGTTCGCCGATGCCGACGACATTGCGTCGCAAACGCTCTGGCGAACCGTTCACGCCAGGATCCTCTCTCGCAACGGAAAGAGCAAACAGGCTCTCGACCTCATGCGGGAGGCCATTGAGCTTCTCGAGCCCACCGACTCGATCCTCGCTCAGGCCGAAACGCTCGTAGACCTAGCCGAAGTCCTGCGGCAATCCGGTCGCGGCACGGATGCAGACCGCGTCCTGGAAGACGCTCTTGCGCTCTACGACGTAAAAGAGAACTCGGTCGCGGCGGCATCGCTGCGCGTTCTCGCCGCGTCGGCCTAATGCATGTAGCCGTTATGGATGTTCCAAAGCGTGGCGACCCAGTCGCCGTCCGGCTCCTTCGCGACGCCGCTGATGCACGGAACCTCGCTGACGGTGGGCATCCCTGATTTGCACCGGGTCGAGATGACCTCCAGTTTGCAGCCAGCCTGGCACTCGGTGTAGAGGAGTGCGAATTTCTTGGAGTTCAGGGAGGACGGAATCAACGTCTTGTCCCACCTGAGCGGGAAGGCGAGCGGCGGGTCGAACGTTCCCGGAATGTCCGCATGGAACCAATCACCGCCCCGGCAGACCACCTTCTTCGGGCAGGGCAGCGAAAGGGCTACCTCGTCGATCGCTGCGGTTGTGTCCATGGGTGACGTCGTGATGATCGCCTGGCCGATCAACGGGTCGGTCGGGCTCGCGACCCCGGTGTTGGTCGGATCGGTCGTCAAGGAGACTGAGGCACCCTGCGGAACGAAGGACGCTGCGCTTCCGTCCGGCACCTCTATCGTCGTCGCCTCGCTCGCCGTCACCGAGTCCTGCTTGGGGTCAGGCGTAGGGGCGTCGTTGGTCACTTCGTCGAAGGAGACCGTCAGCTTGGCCGTTGCTGGGCCCTCAGTTACGGGTGTGCGGGCTACGAACTCGATCGTCGCCTCGGCTCCGCTCCTCAACCTGCCGAGTACGCATGTCGGGTGGCCATCGACCGAGCACGTCCCGACGCTCGAAACCACCGAGTCGAGCACGAGGCCTCCTGTGAGCTCTACGTCTGCCGTCACGTGCGTCGCGGTTTGGTTTCCCTCGTTGGAGACGTGCGAGATGTACTTGACGTAATGCGGTGTGTCCCCCGAGGGCGCAACGGTGGCCGGTGTGCCGACCAGGTCGGCGCAGATGCGCGGACCGCTCGTGGAGCAATCGGGGGTGACCGCCCCCGAGCCCGTGCCCCCGACAAACAATGCGGCTCCCGCGAAGACGAGCACGATCAGCCAGCGCAGTCTCATGGCGTTACCCCTTCCCGATTCCCCCGGTGTGACGACTGGATAGTCCCACGTTCCGCCGGGTGGTTCAACAGCGAGTCGACGGCCGAGATGCGCCTGGCAGGAATCGAACCTGGCTGCTACTCGGCACCTTCTCAGCGCCGAGGCGGCACGGGGTACGCGCCATGCGAGCGCATGTCGTCAGTATTCGCCTCGCCGCATCCCTTCGTAATCGAGTTCGCGCCCATCGCTGAGCACGTGCGTGTAGGTGTCAGCCGTCACCCGCAGCGAGCGCTGGCCGACGTGTTCTCCGATCCGCGCCCAGGGCACGCCGGCGGCGTCGATCTCTACGTGAGCACGAATCCCCCTTGACGCGCTTCGTTTCGTGACGAGACTGAAAGAAGGCGACTCCGTTGCGGCAACTCCGGAGCGTCTTTGCGGCTTGTACATCTCAATCGATAGACCACGCCTCGTCGGCGATCTGCAGGAGTTCCTGCGGGACGTTGGATTCATCGCTGCGCACCACCGGGGCGATGGCCTCCTCGTGTCCATTCCGGGTTCGCCCGATACGCCCCAGGCAAAGCGGGTCGTGCGCGTGTACCTCAGCGTCTGGCAAGCGATCCACCCAGGCGTCCAAGCATCCATCGCTGAACACGGTGACCGGGTCCGGGTGCGCCGTGCCGGAGCTTCGCGCTGTCGGTTGCCCGGGCCTCCTCAATGATGGACGTGACGCTGCGATTGAGTGACCCGAGAGAAGCGGACTCTCTGCGTGCGTTTCTCGAGAGACGCGAATGTCACGTCGAGGAGCTAGCAGCGGACGTGCTTCGTGTCGATCTCCCGCACGAACTTCACGATGAGCAGGCTCGCCTTGAAATCGACCTCTATCTGCGCGTCTGGGAGTCCCTGCACGACGGTCACATTGAGGTGATCGGCTAGCGAGTTTGCCACTCCAGCCGCCGCGGAGAAGGGTCGGCACCTGTGTGCGGGCGAGGAGGCGAGCTGTTGCGCTTACCCTCGGGCTTCGGCCCGGACAGCCGAGAGACGACGACGCGGAGGAGCTTCCGCGGCAAGCGGCGGCCGATGTCGAGGGCCGTTGGATATGTGGCGATTTCTACGCCGACCGTGTCAGCGTGGCAAGTGTCTCGAAAGGTCAATCTCGAGGTAGGCACGCCACGAGCATTTCCGGCACATGCGTCCATTTGACCCACGCAAACGTGCGGTTCCCGCTCAACAATGCGGCCGAGAATGCGCCTGGCAGGAATCGAACCTGCGACCTTGCGCTCCGGAGGCGCACGCTCTATCCCCTGAGCTACAGGCGCGTGGGGGCTTAGTGTACCCCGCGTGAAGCTGACCCACCGGACGGTGACTCTTGCGCTCCGTGAGCCGTTCTCCATCTCGCGCTCGACCGACGAGACCGTGGACTCCGTGTTTCTCGAAATCGAGCGCGAGGGGCTCATTGGTTATGGGGAGGCCTCGCCGCAGGATCACTACGGGGAGAGCGTCGACTCCGCCACGGCGTTCCTGACGGACGCGGAGGCCCTGCTCGGCGACGATCCGTTCGCCCTCGACGAGATCGAGTCGCGGCTCGCATCCCTCCCCGGGGAGCATGCCGCGAGGGCCGGGGTCGACATGGCTCTCCACGATCTCTGCGGGAAGATCGCCGGCGTCCCGGTCTGGCGGCTGCTGGGCCTGCGCCGCGCGGGCCCGCCGACGTCCTGGACGATCTGGCTCGGCGATCCCGACGACATGGCGAGGCGCACCGGGCAAGTCGGCGACCGCTTCAAGCGCCTGAAGCTCAAGCTCGGAGCCGGAGACGGTCTCGACGTCGAGCGGGTGCGAGCCGTCCGCGGGGTAACCGAGCTGCCGCTCCAGGTGGACGTGAACGAAGCGTGGGACCTCGACGAGGCGCTGGAGAACGTCCAGGCCCTCGGGGGTCTCGGCGTGCAGTACGTCGAGCAACCGCTTCCCGCCGGCCACCCCGAGGGCCACCGGCTGAAAGCCGCCTCCCAGATTCCGGTCTACGTGGACGAGGACGTCCACACGCTGCAGGACGTCGCCCCGGCGGCGGAGCGGGCGCACGGGGTGAATCTCAAGCTCGCCAAGAGCGGCGGCATCCGCGAAGCGGTGCGCATGGCCTATGCCGCGAAGGCCCTCGGCCTGGGCGTCATGCTGGGCTGCATGGTCGAGTCGAGCGTCGGGATCGCGGCGGCGGCGCAGATGGCGAGCCTGTGCGACCACGTCGACCTCGACGGGAACCTCCTGCTCGGCGACGACCCGTGGACGGGAGTCGACTTCGTGGACGGCGTGCAGGTTCCGTCCGACCAACCCGGCCTCGGAGTGCATGAAGCGCTATCTCGTACTGGCTGAGGGCTACTCGGCCGATCCGCACTACGGGAAGACGGCGCGCGGGGTGATGCGGTACGGCGCAAATCCCGTCGTGGCCGTCGTCGACTCCGAGCGGCCGGGCGAGGAGCTCGACGGCGTGCCTGTGGTCGCAACCGTCGAGGACGCGCTGATCCACGAGCCGACGACGGCTCTTGTGGGCGTCGCGACCGCCGGAGGGCGCCTTCCGGAGAAATGGCGCGGTATCCTCGAAAGCGCGCTCTCCGCCGGGCTCGATCTCGAATCGGGAATGCACCAGTTCCTCGGGGACGACCCCGGGCTCGCGGCGCTTGCCGAGGAGCACGGGGCGGAGATTCGGGACCTGCGCAGGGCACCCGCGGGGCTCAGCGTCCCCACCGGGGAAAACCTGACGCACGACGCGACCGTGATCCTCACCGTCGGCTCCGACTGCGCGATCGGGAAAATGAGCGTCTCGCTGGAGCTCGACCGCGGCGCGCGCGAACGCGGGCTCGAGTCGGTCTTCGTGCCGACCGGGCAGACCGGAATCGCGATCGCGGGCTGGGGAATCGCCGTGGACGCAGTCGTGGCGGACTTCATCGCCGGTGCGGCCGAGCGGCTCGTCGTCCAGGGCGCGGGCCGGGGTGACCTGCTCTGGATCGAAGGGCAGGGCTCACTCATCCATCCGGATTACTCGGGAGTGACGCTCGGCCTCTTCCACGGGACCGCGCCGCACTTCCTCGTCCTCTGCCACCAGGTTGGCGATGAGCACATTCAGGATCTCCCCGCGCATCCGATTCCGTCGCTGCCCGAGCTCGTCGAGCTCCACGAGCGGATCGCGCTTCCTGCGCGGCCGGCGGAGGTCATTGGGCTCGCGCTGAACACGCGGCGGCTCGACGACGAGGGGGCGCGGGCGGCTATCAGAGCGGCCCAGAGGGAGACCGGACTGCCTGCAGACGATCCTGTCCGTTTTGGACCTGGACGTTTACTGGATGCAATGCTGCCTCGTGTCAGTCGGGTATAAGACAGACGTGACTGACGCACGCATCGGCAGACTCGCCGACCTCATCGTCGACTACTCGCTGGAGCTCCAGCCGGGCCAGGTCTTCAGGATCGACGCGCTCGACGCGGCGTCCCCTCTCGTGCTCGCCTTTTATCGCTCCGCTATCCGCGCCGGCGCGTTCGCGTATTCGAGCGTGGGCCTCGAGGGCACGCTCGAGCTCTTGCTCGAGCACGGGTCGACGGAGCAGATCGAGTACATCGCGCCCCAGCAGTGGGAGGAGGTCGAGGAGCTCGACGCGATTGCGACGATCTGGTCCGAGGCGAATACGCGTGCACTCTCGAGGGTCGACCCGGCGCGCCATGCGAGCTATCTCGCCTCGCAGCGCAAGCTGCACAACCGCCGCTGGGAGCGCATCGCGGCGGGGGAGATGCGCTGGTGCGGGACGCTTTTTCCGACGAACGCCCACGCGCAGGACGCGGGCATGTCGCTCTCGAGCTACGAGGACTTCGTCTACGCAGCCTGTCACGTCGACACGGGTGAAGCCGCCGAGCACTGGCGCCTCGTCGCCTCCTCGCTCCAGGCGCGAGCCGAGTCGCTCGGGTCCGTGAAGGAGCTCCGCATCGTCGGCCCAGACACGGACCTTCGCGTCGGCGTCGAGGGCCGCAGCTGGATCGCCGCGGACGGGCGCTACAACATGCCGGACGGCGAGGTCTTCACGAGCCCGGTCGAGAACATCACTGAGGGCGAGATCCGCTACACGTTTCCCGCGATCTACCACGGCCGTGAGGTCGAGGACATCCGCCTCCGCTTCGAAGGCGGACGCGTCGTCCAGGCCGAGGCCGCGCGCGGCGACGACTACCTGAAGACCTTGCTCGCGATGGACGAGGGCGCCAAGATCCTCGGCGAGGTCGCCTTCGGGCTGAACTACGAGATCGACCGCTTCACGCGCAACATCCTCTTCGACGAGAAGATCGGCGGCACGATGCACCTCGCGCTCGGGTCGGCGTTCTCGCAGGCCGGCGGCAGCAACGTCTCCGGCCTGCACTGGGACATGATCTGCGATCTCCGCGAGGACGGCGAGGTGTACGCGGACGGCGAGTTGATCTGGCAGGCCGGCCGGTTCCTCCACGAGCCGGTGCCCGGGCCGGCCGCCGTCGAGGCGGCCGAGCGTGCCTGATCCCCGCCACGAGCGCTTCGCGCAGGTGCTCGTCGACTACTCGACGAGCGTGGGGGAGGGCGATCTCGTCCTCATCGAGTCGACACCGCTCGCCAGGCCGCTCGTGAACGCGCTCTTCCGAAGGGTCGTCCAGGCGGGCGGCCATCCGGAGGTGCGGATCGGCATCGACGGAGCCGCGGAAGCCCTCCTCGCCGGGGGCAACCACGAACAGCTTGCCTGGATCAGCCCGCGGCTTCGGGGCGACGCCAGGGAGGCGAACGTCCGTATCGCGATCGAGGCCGAGTCGAACACGCGCGGCCTGACCGGCATCGACCCGGCGCGCCAGGCGATCTTCGCGCGCTCGCGCTCCCATCTCCGCGACTTGACGATGGAGCGCGCCGCAGCGGGCGAGCTCAGGCGGGTCGTCACCGCATTTCCGACGAACGCCTCCGCGCAGGACGCCGAAATGTCGCTCGCCGACTACGAGGACTTCGTCTATCGCGCCGGCTTCCTGGACGAGCAGAATCCCGTCGAGTCCTGGCAGGCGCTCGGCGAGAAGATCGCGCGGCTTGCCGACTGGCTCGGGACGAAGAAGGAGCTCCGCGTGGTCACGGAGGGCACCGACCTCACCGTCGGCGTCGAAGGCAGGACCTGGATTCCGTGCGACGGGAAGGAGAACTTCCCCGACGGCGAGGTGTTCACGGGCCCGGTCGAGACGAGCGTCGAGGGCCACGTCCGCTTCAGCTTCCCCGCGCCGCACGCCGGCCGGCTCGTCCGCGACATCGAGCTTCGCTTCGAGGGCGGCGAGGTCGTCGAGGCGCATGCGAGCGAAGGAGAGGACTTCCTCCGGGAGATGCTTGCGATGGACGAGGGAGCGAAGCGGCTGGGCGAGTTCGCCTTCGGGATGAACGACTGCGTGCAGGAATTCACCGGGCACACGCTCTTCGACGAGAAGCTCGGCGGAACCGTGCACATGGCGCTCGGGAAGGCCTATCCCGAGAGTGGAGGCAAGAACGAGTCCGCGCTCCACTGGGATCTCGTCTGCGACCTCCGCGGCGAGAGCGAGGTGCACGCGGACGGCGAGCTCGTCTACCGAAACGGCGAGTTCCTGCCCGATCTCTTCTGATCGCGCTCCTGGGAGACACGCATCTCCCGCGCGGCGCGCGCTCTCTTCCCGCGGACTGCCTCCGGATTCTCCAGGCTGCGGATTCGATCGTCCACACCGGCGACTTCACGGCCGCTTCGGTGCTCGCCGACCTCGAGCGCTTGGCTCCTGTGACCGCCGTTCAGGGGAACATGGACGACGGCGAGCTCCGCGCCGCCCTTCCCGTGCGGACGACGGCCGAGCTCGAGGGGCTTCGGATCGGCCTCGTCCACGACGGGGGTCCGGCCCTCGGGCGGCACGTAAGGCTGCGCGAGCTCTTCCCCGAATGCGATCTCGTCGCCTACGGCCACAGTCACATGCCCGAAGTGTCGCGGGCCGCCGGCGTCTGGATCGTGAACCCCGGAAGCCCGACCGAACGGCGACGCGCGCCAGAGCACACGATGGTGGTCATCCGGGACGGGGAGCCCGAGCTCGTCGCCGTCCGGCAATGACGTCCGACCGGTGGCATACTATGCGAACACATGTTCGCTACCCGCACTTGGATAGGGATCGCAGTTCTGCTGGTGCTCGTCTCCGCCGCGCTCTCGAACGCACGGGTTTCCAACGGCGCGGGGCACGAGACACGCCACCGCGTCCGGGCAGGAGAAACGCTGTGGTCGATCGCCGAGGCGAACTACGCAGGCGACCCGCGCAAGGCAATCTGGCGCATCGAGCAGCGGAACGGGCTCGCCGGGGCCGACATCAGCGCCGGCGTGGTGCTCGTTCTCCCGCCGTGAGCAGCTAGCCGGCGACGAGCGCTTCGGAATCCGGGACGCCGAAGTCGGCCGGCCGCTTTGCGACGGCTGCGAAGAACGCGTCTACGACCTTGGGCGAGAACTGCGTCCCGCGGTGCTCCCGCACCTCCTCGAACGCCTCTTCGACCCGAAGTCCCCGCTGGTACGGGCGCTCGATGGTCATCGCGTCCCAGGCCTCCGCGAATCCGACGATCGTTGCGAGGACCGGGATGTCCTCGCCGGCGAGCCGCTCCGGGTAGCCGGTGCCGTCCCAGCGCTCGTGGTGGTGGCGGATGATGGAGACGCACTCGCGCAGGCGGCCGAACTTGGCGACGATGCGCGCACCTTCGCTCGAGTGCCGCTTCATGAGCTCGTATTCGTCCTCGCTCAGCCGGACAGGCTTGGTGAGCAGCACGTCGGGAATGGTGATCTTGCCGATGTCGTGGAAGAGGCCGCCGAAACGGACGGCCTCGAGGTCCTTCGGCGGGACTCCGAGCTCCTGTGCGATGGAGACGGCAATGCGCTGGACGCGCAGCGAGTGACCCGCGGTGTACGGATCCTTCGCCTCCACGGTGGCGTTCAGGCTCTCGATCGCCTCGACGGAGCTCTCCTCGAGCATGCGGTAGGACTCGCTCAGGGCGACGGAGCGCTCGCGGAGGGCAGTTGTCTGCCTGCGAAGCATTCCGGAGGCGTTTCGTGCGAGGAGCATGAGGAGCACCCACAGGACGGCGAAGAGCATGGCGCTTGCAATCCAGATCGTTTGCTTGCGCTGGGCGATGGAGGCTTCGAGCGGCTCGGCATCCGCGTAGATCTCATAGGCGCCGACCACTTCGTGCTGGCCGGCGAAAAGGGGCGCGTAGACCTCGATGACTTCGCCGGAGAAGAGTGCGGCCTCGGATGCTTCCTCCTGCCCCTCGAGCCCGCTGAACTCGGCGGCTGCCTCCTTCGTCTCGAAAACCTCGCGGAGATCGGTGCTGAGCGGGAACGTGCGCCCGATCCTGTTCGGGTCGAGGTTCGCCCACTCGAGCGTTCCGTCCGGGTTCCAGACCTTGACGCTCAGGATGTCCGGGCGCTCGGCGAGGTCGCGGTTCACGATCGCGGTTGCGCTGTCGCCGACCTGGAGCGTCGTGCCGTAGATCATGCGGGGGCCGAGGACGCCGTTTGCGTACTGCGTCAGGCTCAGCTTCGCGTCGTCGAGAGCCTGGCCCCGCACGGCGCCCGTGAGGAGTGCGCTCAGGATCAGGCAGCCGCCCGCCAGCACGATCGCGCTGAGCAGGACGAACGTCCACAGCAACCCCACGGACGCGGTCACCCTCTGGGTCATGGAGCGGCGAGCCACTACGCCTGAAAATCGGCTTGTGCGCGGTCCGACTTGAGCGCGGAGGCGCCTAAACTCCGGCTGTGGACCTCGACCTCGTATTCCTCGGAACATCCGGTTCCGTGCCGACTGCCAAGCGCGGGCTCGCGGGCACGCTCATTCGGCGCGGCGGCGAGCGGATCCTCGTCGACTGCGGCGAGGGGACACAGCGCCAGCTCCTGCGTTCCTCGGTCGGGCTCGTCGAGCTGCCGGAGATCTTCCTGACTCACTACCACGCCGACCACTACCTCGGCTTGCCGGGGATGCTGAAGACGTTCGCGCTCCGCGGGCGCGAGGTTCCGCTGACCGTCTACGGCCCTCCGGGGCTCAACGACCTTTTCGGGATCCTGCGGCGCGTCTTCGGCCGGCTGAGCTACGAGCTCACGCTCGTGGAGCTCTCATCGGGAGACGGCGTCGAACGGGACGAGTACCGGATCGAGGCCTTCGCGGTCGAGCACGGCATCTCGGCGAACGGATACGTCTTGGTCGAAGACGCACGGCCGGGCCGCTTCGACCTGGACGAGGCGAAGCGTCTCGGCGTCCCGGAAGGCCCCCTCTTCGGGCAGCTCCAGGGCGGCCAGGCCATCGACCTGCCCGGCGGCAGCACCGTGAGCCCCGAGCAGGTTCTCGGCCCGCCGCGCCCGGGGCGGAAGGTCGCGCTTGCCGGCGACACGCGCGCGGCCGGGTCCGTCCTCGAGGCAGCGAAGGGCGCGGACGTCCTCGTCCACGAGGCGACCTTCTCCGTCGAGGAACAGGAGCGCGCGGACGAGACTCTGCACGCCACGGCCACCAGCGCCGCCGAGCTGGCCGTCGCCGCCGGGGTGCGTCTGCTCGCGCTCACGCACCTGTCGAACCGCTACTTCGGTCCCGAGATCGTTCGTGAGGCGCGCGAGGTCTTCCCGGAGACTGTCGTCCCGAAGGACTTCGATATCATCGACGTCCGCTTCCCGGAGCGGGGTGGGCCCCGGCTCGTGAAGGGCGGGGCGTTGGGCCGACACGAAGAGGGGGAGCCGCATGACAAAGATGGTTCAGGCGATCCTGGCGAGCGACCTCGCGGAGGCGGAGGAGATTCAGACGATCCTGCGCTCCGCGGGGATCCAGTCGGAGCTCGAATCGGCCGTCGAGACCCATCCGACGGCACTCGCTGACTCGCCGCAGAAGGTTCTCGTCCCGGAAGGCGCGCTCGAGGCGGCTCAGGACGCCATCGAGGCGATGACGGATCCGGACGAGCTCATTGGCGGACGCTAGGCTCGCATCCCATTTCCGCGAGGTGGCGGGGTCGTACGACCGCATGCGGCCGGCCGACGAGAGCTGGTGGGAGGTCTTCGAGCGGATCGTCGCCGCCGGAGACCTGGGCGGGCGCCGCACGCTCGACGTGGGCTGCGGCACGGGAACCTTCGCGGTCGCCCTCGCGGAGCAAGGAGGCAAAGTCTGGGGCGTCGATGCCTCGCCGGACATGCTGTCCGAGGCGCGCGCCAAGAGAAGCCGTGCGCGATTCAAGGAAGGAAGGGCGGAGGCCCTTCCGTTCAAGGACGGCTGGTTCGAGCGGGTCGTCATGCGGCTGTCCCTCCAGCACGTCGACCGCCCGCGGGCGCTCGCGGAGGCGGCCAGGGTGCTCGTGCCCGGTGGACGGATCGTGATCGCCTCCTTCGATCCGAAGCACTTCTCCTCCCACTGGCTCAGCGGCTTCTTCCCGTCTCTCGCCGAAATCGACGAGGCCCGTTTCCCGGACGCCGACACGTTGGAGGTCGAGCTCCGCGCGGCCGGGTTCGCGAAGCCGGCATTCGAGCGTCTTCCCCAGCCGGGGAGAGTTACCCGGTCCGAGGCACTCGAGCGCATCCGTGGCCGTTACATCACGACGCTCCACCTCATCGACGACCCCGAATTCACCCGCGGCCTCGCCGCCGCCGAGGCGGAGCTTCCGGCCGAGGTCGAGCATCAGGTCGTGTGGCTCTTCGCCTCAGCGGAGAAGCCTCCGCTCGACGCCGTCCGCCTCCCCGGCTAACCTACTGCCCGCACACCTTTAACTCGGTCCAGAGAGGCCGGAAAGGAGTTGCTTGTGGCTGCGCATGTCGATGCTGGGCGCGTTCTGCTGGATGCGGAGGCGCTCAACCGGACGATCGCCCGCATCGCTCACGAGATCGTCGAGGGAAACAGCGACCTTTCGAGCGTCGCGCTCGTCGGCATCCAGACACGTGGCGTGCCGCTTGCCCAGCGGCTCCGCCGCCTGATCGCCGACTTCGGCGGTGTCGAGGTCGCCCTCGGGAGCGTGGACATCACCTTTCACCGCGACGACGTCGTCGTCCGCGGCGGCGAGCGCCCGATTCACGCCCAGCCCGTGGTCAAGGCGACGAAGCTCGACTTCCCGCTCGAGGGCATGACCTGCGTGCTCGTCGACGACGTCCTCTACACGGGGCGGACGATCCGGGCGGCGACCGAGACTCTCTTCGAGTACGGCCGGCCCGCGCGGGTGCAGCTCGCCTGCCTCGTCGATCGCGGCCACCGCGAGCTTCCCATACGGCCCGACTACATCGGCAAGAACCTTCCGACCGCCCGCGGCGAGCGCGTGCAGGTGCAGCTCGTCGAGGTGGACGAAGTCGACCGCGTCCTTCTCATCCCTGAAAGCGAGGATTTGACTTGAACTCCATTCGCGACGGAGTCCTGAGCCGCCGGACCGCGCTGAACCGGCCGACGGCGGCGTCCTCAGTCGGGCACGTATCTGAGGTCGATACGCGCCCTCCCTGCGTCCTTGCCCTCGACCGGCCATCACGCCCCGGCGACGAGGCCCCGTCACGAAAGGAGTTCTGATGGCTGAAGTGACACCTTTGATCCGAGACGAGCTGCTCCCGCCCCGCGGCCCCGGGCGGCGGCATCTCATCTCGATCCGAGACCTGACGAAGGAGGACGTCGAGCGGCTCCTCGCGCTCGCCCGCACGTTCTCCGCCTCGCTCGACCGCGAGGTGAAGAAACTTCCGGCGCTCAAGGGCCGCACGGTCGTAAACATGTTCTTCGAGTCCTCGACTCGCACGTCGTCGAGCTTCGAGCTCGCCGCCAAGCGGCTTTCGGCCGACGTCATGTCGATCAAGGCCAGCGGCTCGGCGGTGGACAAGGGCGAATCCCTCCGGGACACAGCGCTGACGATCGGGGCCTACGACCCCGACGTCGTCGTCCTTCGCCATCCGCATATCGGCGCGCCGCAGGTCGTTGCCGACGCCACGGCCGCGCACGTCGTAAACGCGGGCGACGGGACGCACCAGCACCCCACGCAGGCGCTCCTCGACCTGTACACCATCGACGAGGAGCTCGGCGGCATCGGGGGGCTCCACGTGGCGATCGTCGGAGACGTCCTGCACTCGCGCGTCGCGCGCTCGGACATCCAGGCGCTCGTCCTCATGGGCGCGCGGGTGACCGTCGTCGGCCCGCCTCCGCTCATTCCGCGCGGGATCGAGGCGATGGGCTGCGAGGTCTCCTACGACATCGAGACGATCAAGGACGCGGACGTGGTCTACGTCCTCCGAATGCAGAAGGAGCGCATGCTCGAGGGTGCCAATTACGTCCCGAGCTTGCGCGAGTACACCGCGCGCTGGGGCGTGACCCCGGAGCGGCTCCGGCCCGGCCAGAAGGTCATGCATCCGGGGCCGATGAACCGCGGAGTCGAGATCGACCCGGTCGTTGCGGACGCCGCGGATGCGCTGATAGAGCGCCAGGTGCGTAGCGGCCTCGTCGTTCGCATGGCGGTCCTGTACGACCTCCTCACCCACGGTCCCGTCGAGGTGAAAGTCGCCGAGATCGAGGAGGTGGCGTGATGGGTGAGATTCTGTTCGGCGGTAACGGCCGCAAGGACGACCTGAGCTACGAGGGCGTGCGCGTCGTCGACCCCACGGAGGGGATCGACGAGACGCTGAACCTCACGGTCGAGGCGGGTGTGATCTCGAGGATCGAGCCCGGCTCGGGGGCCGACGGGCGCATCGTGGCGCCGGCGTTCGTCGACCCGCACGTCCATCTCCGCACCCCGGGGCGGGAGGACGAGGAGGACATCGCGTCCGGCACGAAGGCGGCTGCCGCGGGCGGCTACTGCGCGATCCTCGCCATGCCGAACACGGAGCCCGCGGTCGACTCGGCCGCGGTGCTCGGCGCGCTCGTCGAGCGCGCGAAGGACGAGGCCGAGGTCCCGGTCGGCTTCTTCGCGGCGATCAGCAAGGGCCAGCAGGGCGCCGAGCTCACCGAGATGGTCGAGCTCGCCGAGCGCGGCGCGGCCGGATTCACCGACGACGGGCGGCCCGTCGCCTCGCCCGGGCTCTTGCGCCGCGCGCTCCAGTACCACTCCGTGACCGGCAGGCGCATCGCGGTCCACTGCGAGGAGGCGACGCTCTCGCGGGGAGGCCATGTGCACGAAGGGCTCGTCTCCGCAGAGCTCGGTTTCGGCGGCTATCCCTCCGTCGCCGAGAGCGTGATGGTCGGGCGAGACCTCATGCTCGCTGCCTACGAGAACCAGCCGATCCACGTCTTGCACCTCTCCGCACGTGAGTCGGTGGACGAGCTGAGGAGCGCGCGTTCGGCGGGCGTGCAGGCGAGCGGCGAGGTCACGCCGCATCACCTTTGCCTGACGGACGAGGCGGTGCGTTCCCTCGACCCCAACGTGAAGATGAACCCGCCGCTTCGCGCGGAGGAGGACCGCCAGGCCCTTCTGGAGGCGCTGAAGGACGGAACGATCGAGGCGATCGCCACCGACCACGCGCCGCACGCGCGCCACGAGAAGGACGTGCCCTTCGAGGAGGCGCCCTTCGGCGTCACCGGGCTCGAAACGGCGTTCTCAGTGCTCCACACGCGTCTCGTCGAGCCGGGCACCCTCTCGCTGGCAGCACTGATCGACCGGATGAGCGCGGGGCCGGCCCGAATCTACGGAGTCGAGAGGCCGCGGATCGCCGTCGGCGCCCCGGCCAACCTCGTCGTCCTCGACCTCGAACGGAGATGGCGCGTCGAGGAGAGCGGCTTCCGGTCGCGCTCGCCGAACTCCTGGCTCCTCGGCCAGACCCTCAAGGGCAAGGTCGTCGAGACGGTCGCCAACGGAAAGCTGGCGTACTCCGCATGACCGGCTTTCTGGTCCTCGAAGACGGCTCGGTCTTCCCTGGCCGCTCGGTCGGCGCGCACGAGGTCGCCTTCGGCGAGGCGGTGTTCACGACCGCGATGACGGGCTACCAGGAGGTCGTCACCGACCCGAGCTACGCGGAGCAACTCGTGTGCTTCACCGCGCCGATGGTCGGGAACTACGGAGTCTCGCCGACGCGCTCGGAGTCGACGGCGGCGCATGCCCGCGCCGTCCTCATGCGCCAGGCCACAGGGCAGGAGTGGCCGCGCTGGCTCGCGGGCCAAGGCATCGTGGCGCTGGAGGAGATCGACACGCGCTCGCTCGTCCTCCGGCTGCGTCAGCGCGGTGCGATGCGGGCCGCGGCGGTCGCCGGCAACGCCTCGGTCGAGGAGGTGCTCGCGCAGGTGCGGGTGAAGGCCGGCATGGAGGGGCGCGCGCTGGTCGCCGGTGTTTCGACCGACACGCCGTACACGGTCGGGCGCGGAGCAGTCTCGGTCGGCGTGCTGGACTTCGGATGCAAGCGCTCGATCGTCGAACGGGCGGTGGCCGCGGGCGCGCAGGTGACGGTCTATCCGCACTCGACGGACGCGCAGACGCTCCTCGCCGCCCGCCATGACGGGATCGTCCTGTCGAACGGCCCCGGAGACCCGGCCGCCCTGCCCGCCGAGGCAGCCGTGGTCGCCGAGCTGATCGGGCGCGTGCCGCTCCTCGGCATCTGCCTCGGCCACCAGCTGCTCGCCCTGGCGGCGGGGTTCGAGACCTTCAAGCTCCCGTTCGGGCATCGCGGTGCGAACCACCCGGTGCTCGACCTGCGCGCGAACCGCGTCCTCGTCACGAGCCAGAACCACGGCTTCGCGGTCAAGGGCGACCGGCCCGAGGTCGCCCACATCTCGCTCTATGACGGAACCGTGGAGGGACTGGCGCTCCCCGGCGAGCGCGCTCGCTCACTCCAGTTCCACCCCGAGGCCGGCCCCGGGCCGCACGACGCCCGCTATCTCATCGAGTCGTGGGTCGAGGAGGTGCGCGTTGCCGAAGCGGCGTGATCTCCGCTCGATTTGCGTGATCGGCTCCGGGCCGATCGTCATCGGGCAGGCGTGCGAGTTCGACTACGCCGGTAGCCAGGCGCTCAAGGTGCTCCGCGCGGAAGGCTTCCGGACCATCGTCGTCAACTCGAACCCGGCGACGATCATGACCGACCCGGGCTTCGCCGACCGGACCTACGTCGAGCCGCTCGACCTCGATTCGGTGGCGGCCGTCCTGCGACGCGAGCGGCCGGATGCGCTTCTGCCCACGCTCGGCGGCCAGACCGCGCTCAACCTGGCAAGCGACCTCTCGGCTGCCGGGATTCTCGCCGAGCTCGGCGTCGAGCTCGTCGGCGCCGGCTTCGAGGCCATCCGCCGGGCCGAGGATCGCGAGCTCTTCCGCGAGACCGTCCGCGGCGTCGGGCTCAAGGTGCCGGAGTCGGTGATCGTCACTGAGGCTGAGGATCTCCCCGCGGAGCTCCACTTCCCGGCCATCCTCCGTCCTGCCTTCACCCTCGGCGGCCATGGCGGCGGGATCGCGCACGACCGCGGCGAGCTCGAGGAACAGCTGGAGCGGGGGCTGCGCGAGAGCCCGGTCGGCCAGGTGCTCGTCGAGGAGTCGCTCATCGGCTGGGACGAGTTCGAGCTCGAAGTCATGCGCGACGCGAACGACAACGTGGTCATCGTCTGCTCGATCGAGAACCTCGACCCGATGGGCGTGCACACCGGCGACTCCGTGACCGTGGCGCCGCAGATGACGCTGTCGGACGAGGCCTACCAGGAGCTTCGCAACGCGGCCGCCGCCGTGATCCGGGCGGTGGGCGTCGAGACGGGCGGCTCCAACATCCAGTTCGCGCGCGAGCGCGAGACCGGCGAGCTGCGCGTGATCGAGATGAACCCGCGCGTGTCGCGCTCGTCGGCTCTGGCCAGCAAGGCGACCGGCTATCCGATCGCCAAGGTCGCCGCCAAGCTCGCGGTCGGCTACACGCTCGACGAGATCCCGAACGACCTCACCGGGACGACACCGGCGAGCTTCGAGCCCACGCTCGACTACGTCGTCGTCAAGTTCCCACGCTTCGCCTTCGAGAAGTTCCCCGGGGCGGACGAGGCCCTCGGCACACAGATGAAGTCCGTGGGCGAGGCGATGGGGATCGGGCGCACCTTCACCGAGGCGTTTCTCAAGGCGATGCGCTCGCGGGAGCTCGATGCCGGCGCCGCGACGCCGTGGGCGACCCTTGACGACCTCCCGGCGGGCGTCCACCCATGGTTCCGCGCCGAGATCGAACGTGCGACGTCGGCCTTGGAGGCGGTGCGATCCCTTTCCGACCTCGTCGCGAACGATTGGACGCGCTTGAAGTCACTCGGGTGGTCTGACAGAGACATCGCCACCCGGTGCGGCGCGACCGAGGAGGAGGTTCGCGCGGCGCGAGTCGGCTGGGGCGTGCGGCCGGCTTACCGGCGCGTCGATTCCTGCGCGGCCGAGGTCGAGGCGCGCTCCAACTACCTCTACTCGACGTGGGGGGAGGAAGACGAGGCGCCCCCGGCCGGCAAGTCGGTCGTGATCCTCGGGTCCGGCCCGAACCGAATCGGGCAGGGAATCGAGTTCGACTACTGCTGCGTCCACGCGGCCAAGACATTCCGCTCGCTCGGCCTCGAGGCCGTCATGGTCAACTGCAACCCGGAGACCGTCTCCACCGACTACGACACGTCGGACCGGCTCTACTTCGAGCCGCTCGGCGAGGAGGAGGTGCTCGAGATCTGCGCCCGCGAGCAGCCTCTCGGGGTCGTTATCCAGTTCGGCGGGCAGACACCGTTGAAGCTCGCGCGAGCACTGGAGGGCGCCGGGCACTCCATTCTCGGCACGCCGTTCGGCGCAGTCGATCTCGCCGAGGACCGCGAGCGGTTCGCCGCGCTGTGCGGGGAGCTCGGGATCGATGTTCCTCCCTGGGGAGCGGCCGAGGAGCAGGCCGAGGCGATCGAGATCGCCGAGGAGATCGGGTATCCGGTTCTCGTTCGCCCCTCGTACGTCCTCGGCGGCCGGAACATGCGTGTCTGCTACGGCCCGGAGGAGGTCGGCGCCGCAGCCGCCGGCTCGGGACGGGTTCTCGTCGACCGGTTTCTCGAGGGCGCGATCGAGATCGATGTCGATGCGCTGTGCGACGGCACGCAGACGCGGGTCGCTGCGGTGATGGAGCACGTCGAGGAGGCGGGGGTCCACTCGGGCGACTCGTCCTGCGTCCTCCCGCCGCCGTCGCTCGCGCCGGACGCGCTCGAGCGCGTCGAGGCGACCGTCCGCAAGCTCGCTCCTGCGCTCGGCGTCGTCGGTCTTCTCAACGTCCAGCTCGCACTCATCGGGGACGAGCTCTACGTCCTCGAGGCCAACCCGCGTGCCTCTCGCACCGTGCCGTTCGCGAGCAAGGCCATCGGCGTGAACCTCGTGGACGCCGCCTGCCGGCTCGCGGCGGGGGCCCGGCTTGCGGACCTGGATCTCGAGCCAAGCGACGCGAACGGTCACGTCTCGGTCAAGGCCGCGGTCTTCCCGTTTGCACGTTTCCCGGGTGCCGATCCGGTGCTCGGCCCGGAGATGCGCTCGACAGGAGAAGTGATGGCCAGCGCTGCCGACTTCCCTTCGGCGATCGCGAAGGCCGAGCGCGCGGCTGGGAGGCCGCTCCCCGATGGCGGTACCGCGTTTCTCTCCGTCTGCGATTCCGACAAAGAGGCGGCCGTCGAGCTCGGGTCGCGCCTGGTCGGCCTCGGCTTCGAGCTCTGCGCCACCGCGGGAACGGCGCACGCGCTTGCCGCCGCAGGTCTGCCGGTCACGAGCGTGCGCAAGGTGGGGGAGGAGGGAGATAGCGCTACGGTGGTCGACCTGGTGCGCCGGCGCCGCTGCGACCTCGTGCTGAACACGCCGGCCGGCCGAGGCGCGCGCTCGGACGGATACCTCATCCGCGAGGCCGCGCTCGTCGCGCGTATCCCTTGCATCACGACGCTCGCCGGCGGTTTTGCCGCCGTCGAGGCAATCGCCCGCGCGCGGAGCGAGGACGCGCTGTCCCTCCAGGAGCGAGTTGCGAAGAGAACTGCTTGACGTCGTCCGGGTCGAAGACGTCGGCCCGTACCGGCTTCTCCGGCTGAAGCGGGGCCGGCTCGAGTCCGGCACCCCCGGCCAGTTCTTCATGCTCTCGCCGCCCGGCCGCATGCTCCCCCGGCCGATGAGCCTCTCTCTCGCCACCCGCACCGAGCTGGGCTTCCTCATCGACCCTGTCGGGCCCGGGACGAAGGCGCTCACCGCCCTCGTCAAGGGCGAGCGGCTGAACGTGCTCGGCCCCCTCGGCAACGGCTTTCGGCTCGACGTGAACCGTCCGTTGCTCGTGGGCGGCGGAATCGGCCTCGCGCCGTTTCCCTATCTCTCCGAGCGCCTGGGACGGCCCCCGGCCGTGCTCGGCTTTCGCTCGAAGGAGTACGCCGAGGCTGCAGCGCTCGTCCCGAACGCAGAGATCGTGGTCGAGCCCCGGCTGGTGACCGAGGCCCTGCGACCAGGCCACGACGTTCTCGCCTGCGGCCCGGAGCCCATGCTTCGCGCTGTCGCCGGGCTCGCTCCGGGCGCCCAGCTCGCTTGGGAGGCGCCGATGGCCTGCGGGTACGGAGCCTGCTACGGCTGCGCAGTCGAGATCGCCGGTGAGCTCAAGCGACTCTGCGTCGAGGGCCCGGTCCTGGAGCGAGCGGCGTGATCCTGAACGCCTCAGGCTGCCTGGACGCGCTCGTCGCCCCGGAGGTCGCACAGAGCCTCGACGCCTTCGTGACGAAGACCGTGACGCCGCGTCCACGGGAGGGCAACCGGCCCGTGCGGATCGCGGAAACCGATTTCGGCATGCTCAACTCCATCGGGCTCGCGAATCCCGGGATCGACCGGTTCGTCGCCGACACGCTTCCGCGGCTTCTCGATCTTGGCGTGTCGGTTTGGGTATCTGTCGGGGGCTTCGCCGCGCACGAGTACGCGGACATCTGTACGCGACTCGAAGGCCAGCCGATCGCCGCGATCGAGCTGAACGTGTCGTGCCCGAACGTCTCCTCGCCGGAGGAGGAGGTCGAGGCGATCGTCGCGGCCGCGCGCGCCGCGACGACCAAGATGCTCTACGCCAAGCTCTCGCCCGCGGTGCCCGATGTCGGGGCCGCCGCTCTCGCAGCGGCGCGTGCCGGGGCGGACGGGCTCACGCTTGTGAACACGATCCGCGGCCTCGCCCTCGACCAGCGGACCCTCGAGCCGAAGCTCGGCCCGGGGGTCGGAGGGCTGTCAGGTCCGGCCCTGCGACCGATCGCCCTCGCGGCCGTCTTCGCCGCCTACCGCGAGACCGGATTGCCCATCGTTGGAGTCGGTGGGGTCGAAACCGGGGCGCACGGCCTCGAGTTGATCGCCGCCGGGGCGTCCGCGTTCGCGCTCGGAACGGTCCTCTTCGCCGATCCGGAAGCGCCCGTTCGGGTGCGGGAAGAGCTCGAGCGGGAAGCCTCCGCCCGTGGCTTCGAAACCCCGCTTGCCGCCTACGGTGCGGCCCACGGCGGACCGCCGCCGACGCCTCTCCGTCGCGTCGCCTGAGCAGGCAACTGCTCGTTGCCAGCGCAGGAAAAATGCTTGAAATAGCACGGAAAATTCAAACTTGAAGCATGACAACTCGCTGCTAGAATCCCGCGCCATGCAGAGCGCCAAGACCCCCGTCCAGGCACCCATGCGGTCCCTGGATCAGAGGATGGACGCGCTCCGGCGAGCCAACGAGATTCGAGTCCGGCGGGCCCAGCTGAAAAAGGATCTGAAGAACGGCGACGCGCAGATCGAGCAGATCCTCAAGAACCCGCCGACGTATGTCGAGACCGCAAAGGTGTTCGACATGCTGATGGCCGTGCCCAAGTTCGGACGCGTGAAGGCGGCGCGCTTCCTGAACCAGTGCCGCATCAGCCAGTCGAAGACGGTAGGCGGGCTGTCCGAGCGCCAGCGCACGGAGCTGGTCGGCCTCCTGCGCCGCTAGGCGGGCCGTGAAGCTCTTCGTCGTCACCGGTCCGTCGGGGGCGGGGAAGGGCACCCTGATCAGGGCGCTGATCGGGCGCCGCGAGGACCTCGAGGTCGCGATCTCGGCGACCACGCGACCGCAGCGCCCTGGCGAGGAGGACGGGCGCGACTACTACTTCCTCACCGAGGAAGCGTTCCTCGCGCGGATCGAGGCAGGCGACTTCCTCGAGCACGTCGTGTACGTCTCGGGCCAGCGCTACGGAACGTTGCGCTCGGAGGTGGCCCGCATCCATTCGACCGGCAAGAACGTCGTGCTCGAGCTGGAGACGAAGGGCGCACGCGCCGTCCGGGACGCCGAGCCGTCCGCCGTCACGATCTTCATCGCCCCGCCGTCCTTCGCCGAGCTCGAGCGCCGTCTGCGCGACCGCGCGACCGAGTCGAGCGGTGAGATCGACGAGCGGCTCGAGCTCGCGCGTGACCAGATGCAGGAAGCGGACGACTTCGACTACGTCGTCCTGAACGACGACGTCGAGCGTGCCGTCACAGAGCTTGACGCGATCGTGACCAGGGAGGCTGCAGGCGTAGGTAGACTGAGCGCGACATGATGTATCCACGAATCGACGATCTGCTCGGGAACGTGAGCAACTCGCGCTACGCGCTCGTCATCGCGGCCGCCAAGCGGGCGCGGCAGATCAACAACTATCACCATCAGCTCGGTGAGGGAACGTTCGACGACTTCCCGCCCCCGCTCGTCGAGTCTCGCTCGAAGAACTATCTGACGATGGCGCTCGAGGAGATCGGCGAGGGCAAGATCACAGTCTCGCAGCCGGGCTAGCCACCTCAAGGAGCCGCGATGGCTCGAGTTCTTCTCGGAGTCACGGGTGGGATCGCCGCCTATAAGGCGTGCGAGCTTTGCCGACTCCTCGTAAGGGCCGGCCATGAGGTCACGCCCGTCCTCACACCCGACGCGGAACGGTTCGTGAGCGCGCACACCTTCGAAGCCCTTGCGCGCCGAGCGGCTCCGCGAGACCTCTATCCGCACCTCGTCGACGCGGACCTGCTCATCGTCGCGCCGCTCTCCGCGAACACGCTTGCGAAGCTCGCGCACGGCCTCGCCGACAACGTCCTCACGCAACTAGGGCTCGCCTTCCGCGGGCCCGTTCTGGCCGCGCCCGCGATGAATGTCCGCATGTGGGAGCACCCCGCGACCCAGGCGAACGCCGCTGCACTGGCCGCACGCGGTGTCGAGCTTCTCGGTCCGGCCGAAGGCGAGCTCGCCGAGGGCGAGCATGGGCCCGGCCGCATGGTGGAGCCGGAGGAGCTCTTCGCACGGGCCCAGGAGGTCCTCGGCCAGACGGGACCTCTCGCGGGGAAGCGGGTCGTCGTCTCGGCCGGCGGGACCCGGGAGCCGATCGACCTTGTCCGCTTCGTCGGCAACCGCTCGTCCGGGCGCATGGGCGTCGCCGTTGCGGCCGAGGCCAAGCGGCGCGGCGCCGATGTGACCCTTGTCTATGCGAACGGCGCCGTTCCGGCTCCTGAGGGAGTCGAGGTGGTGCCCGCTCCGACCGCCGCGGACGTGGGTCGCGAGATGCTCGCGCGCGCCGACGCGGACGTCGTCGTCATGGCCGCCGCCGTCTCCGACTACCGACCCGGCAATCCGGAAGGCGGCAAGCGTCCGAAAGACAAGGAGCCGTGGACGATCACCCTCGAGCCGACCGACGATGTTCTGGCGGAGCTGGGCCGGCGCAAGCACAACGGCCAGGTCCTCGTTGGCTTCGCGGCGGAAGGGGGAGAGAATGGTCTGGAGCGCGCCCGCGGCAAGCTCGCCAACAAGAACGGGAACCTTTTCGTCTACAACGACGTATCTCAACCCGGCGTCGGATTCGAGTCGGAGGACAACGAAATCGTCCTCCTCTCGGCGCGGGGCGAGCGCAAGATTGGCAGGCGAAGCAAGGAGGAATGCGCAGTGGCTATCCTCGATGAGGTCGAGGCACTCCTGGGAGGGCATTGATGGACGAGCAGGCTGTGGGAGCAGATCCGGGCCTCGAGGCGAGTCGCACCGCCGAGCTGGCCGACCGCGTCATCACGAATCTCCAGCGCGTCATGCACGCGCCGGACGAGACGCTGCAGTTCTCGGTCCTCTGCCTTCTGGCCGAGGGTCACCTGATCATCGAGGACTTCCCTGGGGTGGGAAAGACGAGCCTCGCCAAGGCGCTCGCGCGGTCGGTCGACTGTGCCTTCTCGCGTCTCCAGTTCACGCCTGACCTGCTGCCGTCCGACGTCACGGGGGTCAACGTCTTCAACCAGCGGTCGAACGAGTTCGAGTTCAGGCCGGGCCCCGTCTTCGCGAACATCCTTCTCGTGGACGAGATCAACCGCGCCTCGCCGAAGACGCAGGCTGCTCTCCTCGAGTGCATGCAGGAGTGCCAGGTGACGGTGGACGGCGTCTCGTACCAACTGCCCCCGCCCTTCATGGTCATGGCGACGCAGAACCCGATCGAGTACGAGGGAACGTATCCGCTGCCCGAGGCCGAGCTCGACCGCTTCACGATGCGTATCGCGATCGGTTACCCGCCCCTTCCCGACGAGGCCCAGATGCTCTCCGAGCAGGCGACCGACACGCCGATCGACCGGCTCGAGTGCGTGGCATCGGCGCAGGAGGTGCTCGACGGGATCGAGGACGCGAAGCGTGTCTTCGTCGAGGAGAGCCTCAACCGCTACATCGTCGCGCTGCTTCGGCAGACGCGGTCGGACAACCGCCTGTACCTGGGTGCGAGCCCGCGCGCGGGCATCGCTCTTCTCAGGGTCGCCAAGGCGCGCGCGCTCGTGTCGGGTCGCGACTACGTCGAGCCGGACGACATCAAGGCCGTCGCACCGACCGTGCTGGCGCACCGCCTGATTCTCGCCCCCGAGGCCCGTTCTTCGGGCCTCGACGCCGAGGACCTCGTGCGGTCGATCCTCGAACGGACACCGGTCCCCGTTTAGGCGCCGGAGGCGCTGATGCTGACCGACCGCGGCCGCTGGATCCTCGCCTTCGGCGGCGCTGTCTACCTGGCGGCCTGGGCCTTCGGGACGACGGCCCTCTACCCGATCGGCCTCGGCCTCGTGCTCGCGGTGGCAGCCGCGGCCCTGTGGGTGCGTCTTCTCAATCGCCCGGTGAGGGTCAACCGGACGCTGGGCAAGGGAGAGCATCTCGCCGGTGACGACATCCCGGTACGGCTCGAAGTGGATGTGGGCGGCAGGATGCCGTCGGGAGCCCTCACGGTCGTCGAGCGGATCGCGAAGTTCGGAGAGGTCGAGACCGTCATCCTCAGCCGCCACGGCCGACTACGCGGCTCGTACATCCTCGACGCGGTTCCGCGCGGCCGGTATCCGATCGAGTCGGCCAAGGCCCTGCTCGAGGATCCATTCGGGCTCGAGCAGGTGGAGATTCCGCTGCCGGCAGGCGATTCCGTGCTCGTGTACCCGCGACTCGTCGACCTCGACGCGCTTTTCTCCGAGTCCGGCGCGCGGGCGCTCGAAGGGCGCCGGCTGCTTCTGCGCCGGCCGACGGGCTTCGACCTGCATTCGGTGCGGGACTATGAGCAGGGAGAGTCGCTCAGGCGCGTGCACTGGCCGACCACGGCCAGGCGCGGCCACCTCATGGTCAAGGAGCTCGAGGATGCGCCCCGCGACGAGACGGCCGTCCTCCTCGACGGGGACGCAGCCGCCGTCGTCGGCAGAGCGCCGGACAACACGTTCGAGCTCCAGGTGCAGGCCGCCGGCTCGATCCTCAAGGCTCACGCAGCCCGCGGGCGGCGCGCCGCGCTGATCGTCAACTGCGCCTCGCGCGCCTACCAGCGCGTCCACTCCTTCGACGGAGACTGGTCGCGCGCACTCGAGATGCTCGCGGCGGTCGAGCCGGACGGGCCGACGCCGGTCGCCTCGCTCCTCGCCGACGAAGCAGGACCGGCGAGCCGGGCGCTCGAGCTCACCGTGGTCACCGCGAGCCTGAGCCCGCGCCTGGCGGAGCGGCTGGCACAACGGGTGTTCCAGCGCCACGCGGCCACGCTCGTCTACGTCGACCCCGCGAGCTTCGTGGGCCCCGAGACGCCGGAGATGGACCCCGGTGTGGCCGGCCAGATCCTCCGACTCGAGCGCGCGGGCGTCCCGGTTGCGGTCCTCCGCAAGGGCGACGACCTCGTCGCCGTCCTCGGGGGAAGCCAGTTCGGAGCGGGAGCGGCGGTTGGCTAGGACAGCCGTCCTCTTCGCGCTCGCCGGCACGCTCATCGCAGCGGCCTGGCTGCGGCTCGAGCTCGGCGGGATTCCCTACGGCCGCGTCGCGCTCATGCTCGCTCTCGCCTTCGTCCCGACACTCGCGCTCGCGGTCGGGGCACGCCGAATCTGGATCGCCGTGCTCACGGCCGCCGTCACCGTGGCCGCGTGCGCGGAGGTCTTCCACAGGCCGCTCACCGATGCGCGTCCGGGAGGCGAGCACGACTTCTTCGGTCCCGTACTCGGGTCGTTCCGGGACGGCTTCCTGAACTTCTACGACACGACCCTGCCCTTCCGCCGCGGCGACTTCCCCCTCATGCATGGGAACGTGCTGCTCGCGATCTTCGGGTTTTCGCTCGCCGCGGGGCTCCTGATCGCCGCGCGCCGGCCGATCGGCGCCGCCGTCGTGATGGTGGTCGGAGTGGGGTGGCCGACGACGCTCGTCCCGGGGTCGCGCCCGCTTCTCGTCGGTGCGCTCGCCCTCGTCGGCGTGCTCGCTGTCCTCTTCCTCCTGCGCAGCGGGACGCACCCGGCGCGCGGGCTTGCGCAGGGCGTCGCGATCGTGCTCGTCCTCGTTGCTGCCGCGGCGGCCGCCTCGACCTCTGACTCCGTGGCCAAAGGCGCCTTCCTCACCTGGCAGCAGTGGGACCCCTACGACCAGCCCGACGAGCCCGTAGGCGTCCGCTACGTCTGGAACTCGCACTACCTCGGCATCCACTTCCCGAAGAAGAAGACGACGGTGCTGAAGATCAAGACCGAGGGCCAGAAGCGGAACCTCTACTGGCGGGCCACGACCCTCGACGACTACACGGGTACGGGCTGGCAGGAATCCCTCGACCTGAACACCGAATCGGACTCGAACCAGATCGACTCGGACAGCCTCGCAAACCTTCCCGCCGCGGCGCGGAACCAGGCGAACTGGGTCAAGCAAGACGTGACCGTCGAGGCGCTCAAGGACAACCACCTGATCGCCTCGGCGCAGCCGATGCGCTGGGACCCGCCCTCGGATGCGACCTTCCAGGACGAGGGCGGCGACATCGTCGTTCTCTCCCGCTCCCTCCAGCGCGACCAGAACTACACCGTCTGGAGCTATGCGCCGCGGCCGACGCAGAAGCAGCTGGCTCAAGCGGGGACGAACTACCCCGAGTCGATCGATCGCTACCTCGAGGTCATCCAGACAGCTGCGGTGCCGAAGTTCGGGACGCCCGACCGCGACCTCCTGATGACGGTCTTCTTCGACGCGCGCTTCGACGACGACCCGCTCATGCAGCAGAACCGCCAGCTGTACGACGTCGCGAAGCAGGTCGCCGGCGATGTGACGAATCCGTACGCGGCCGCCGTGGCGCTCGAGGCCTGGTTCCGCCAGCCGTCGCTCGGCGGGTTTGTCTACGACGAGCAGCCACCGGTCCCGGCTCCGAACCAGCCTGCGCTCGTCCAGTTCGTCACGCAGACGAAGCGCGGCTATTGCCAGCACTTCGCTGGCGCCATGGCGCTCATGCTTCGGGACCTCGGGATTCCCGCGCGGGTGGCGGCAGGCTTCACGAGCGGGAGCTACGACGCCGGCAAGCACGAATGGACGGTCACCGACCACGAGGCCCACGACTGGGTCGAGGTCTACTTCCCGGGCTGGGGCTGGATCCCGTTCGACCCGACGCCCGGCCGCGGGACGCTCGACGCTCGCTATTCCTCTACGAGCTCCTCCTTCGACGGCACCGAGTTCAACCAGTATGTGGCCGAAGGCGGGCGAGGGAACCCGACCCTGAGCGCGCTCAGCAGGCAGGAGGCCGGTCGCCCGAACCAGGAGGGATCGGGTATCGGAAACGCGCGCGGCGGAGGCATCATCGGAAACACCGTTCGCGACAAGGGGCCGAGCATCGTGCTGCTCGCCTTCCTGGTGCTCGCGGCCGCGGCCCTCGCCGTCATCGGGCTGAAAACGGTGCGGCGCACACTTCGGTTCGCGCGCCGGGATCCGCGCGAGCTCGCGGGAGCGTGCCGCCGCGATCTAATGGCTTACCTGGCGGACCAGGGGATGGACGTGCCGGAGAGCGCGACGCTCGGCGAGCTGGGAGGCCTCGTCGATCGCTACTTCGCGGTCGACGCCGGGCCGTTCGTCCGCGCCGCGACGATCGCCCGCTTCGGCCCGCCCGACCACGCGAGGGTCGAGCTCGTCCGCGCCCGGCGCGAGCTTCGCCGGGTTCGCCGCGACATCCGCAACCGCATCAACGTGACGAGCCGCGTCCGCGGCGCGCTCAGCCTCCGCTCCCTGGCCGTTTGACCTCCCCGCTGCACGCGGTCGTCATGGCCGCGGGCGAGGGCCGGCGCCTGCGTCCTCTGACCGAGCGTTGGCCGAAGCCGATTCTCCCTATCGACGGAAAGCCCGTGATCGTGACGCTCCTCCGCGAGCTCGCCGGCGCGGGGATCGGTGCTGCGACGATCGTGACGGGCCACCTCGCCGAGCAGGTGGAGGGGCTCGTCGGCGACGGGCAAGCGCTCGGACTAGCCGTTGCGTACGCACGCCAGCCGGAGCCGCTCGGCTCGGCCGACGCCGTCCGTCGCGCTGTCGCTGCAGGGGCATCGGCGCCGCTGCTCGTGGTCGCCGCGGACACGGTGTTCCAGCCGGGAGCAGTCGGGCATGCGGCCGGGGAGTGGCTGGACTCGGGCCTCCCGGCGGGCCTGGCGGTACGGCACGGAGGCGGCGATGGGAAGACGCCGGTGCGGGTCGAGAACCAACGCGTCGCCCAGATCGGCGGCGAGCGGGGAGAGCTCACCGCGGCGCCGCTCTGGTTCTTCGCCGCAGACGTGCTGCCGCGCCTGGACAACGTGCCGGGTCCGCCCTTCGAGCTTGCGGCCGCGTTTTGGGAGGACGCAGGGCCGGGCATCGACATCCTGGCGCTCGAGGTCGGGCCGACGCGGGACCTCACCCGACCGGAAGACGTCGTGGTGGAGAACTTCCCGTATCTTTGGAGCAGCGGATGAGCGAGACCTATGACCTCTTCAGACAAGGCCAGGAGCATCTGGCACGCGGGCGAGCCGCCCAGGCGACGGTCGCGCTCGAGAAGGCGAAGAAGCGCGAGCCGGAGAAGGCTTCCATCCGGGAGGCGCTCGGCATCGCGTACTTCCGCATCCAGCGCTTCTCCGAGGCCGAGGCCGAGTTCCGCGAGATCCTCGAGCTGCAGCCCGTGGACCACTATGCGCACTTCGCTCTCGGCAGGTGCCTCGAAAAGCAGGGGAGACCCGACGAGGCCGTCGGCCACTACCGCATGGCGAGCTTCTTCAGGCCGCAGAGCGAGGATTACCGTCGCGCGCTCGCGGCGCTCGAAGCCGCGTAGTTGCGCGCGGTCGTCCAGCGGGTCTCACGCGCCGAGGTGACCGTCGGCGGTGACGCGGTCGCGGAGATCGGCGCCGGCCTGTGCGTCCTGGTCGGAGTCGCCGAAGCGGACGGGGAGGGAGAGGCCATCCGGCTCGCCGACAAGGTCGCGCATCTGAGGATCTTCGAAAACGACTTGGGCAGGTTCGACCTGTCTCTCCTCGACACGGGCGGAGAAGCGCTCGTCGTCAGCCAGTTCACCCTGCTCGCCGACACGACGAAGGGAAACCGTCCGAGCTTCAGCAGCGCCGAGTCTCCCAAGCGGGCCGAACCGCTCTACGAGGCGTTCTGCGCTGCGCTCGAGGCAGAAGGCGCGCGGGTCGGTCGCGGCGTCTTCGGCGCGCGGATGGATGTCGAGCTCGTCAACGACGGGCCCGTGACGATCATCCTCGAGGCCTAGCCGACGGCGTCGGGGACGCGCCTAGCGCCCGCCCCGAAGACAAGCTCGAGCGGTCGACCCGCCGGCTAGACCAAGGTGTGCGCTCGACTGGGACGCGCGGCGGAGCGACGGACTCGAAGCGTCAGAACGGCGAAAGTTTTGCGGGCCTGCCGTATAGACGCCGAGTACCTTAGAAAGGGCTGGTGAAGGGGAATTGAGGCGACGGACGGTTCGGGGGACACCGGCGTGCAAAGAAGAACGAGGCCGGAGGCCGAGGGAGAGTCAATCGACAGACATGCGGCGTCTCTGCCGACCGAAACAACCTCCGACCTCTCAACCACCCTCGCAGATTGCCGCACCCGGTACATCGGGGAATGCGCTTACGTGACGTCACCTCGTGTCATCAGGCGCACCGGAACGCCCGCCACACGGCGGGCCTTCCTCATTCTGTCGCGCGGAGCGTCCGCGGACGCTGGTGCTATCCTGTTTCGAACCACATTTCCCCAGCTGGAGAAATGGGCGCGCGGCGCCCATTTTTTGCGAAAAGGGACAGAAAGCGAATGACTCAGGTACACGAAATGGAACGCCAACTTCATCGCGAGGTCGCGGACACCGTTCAGGAGCGGCTGCCCGACGTCGACGTGCTCGCCGTCGAGCTCATGGGCCCCGAGCGGCTCTGCGTCTACATCGACCACCCCAGCGGCGTCGACCACGCGCTCTGCGAGAGCGTCACGAACACGTTGCGGGGCTACCTCGACCGCTACTCGCTCGAGGTGTCCTCGCCGGGGTTCGAGCGGCCGCTGCGCACGCGCGACCACTTCGCCGGCGCGGTCGGGCGCACGGTCTCGGTGCGCACTGACGTCGAAGTCTCGGGCCGCAAGCGCTTCCGCGGCGAGGTGGTGGAGGCCGGGGATGACGCGGCAACCATCGAAGTGGGCGACGAGCGATTCGGAGTTCCGTACGACGCGATCGTGCGCGGAAACCTGATCGAGGAGAGGCGGTAACGATGAGTAAAGAGATTCTCGAGGCGGTCAGGCAGATCGAGCGGGAGAAGGGAATCGAGGACGACGTCCTCGTCCGAGCGCTCGAGGATGCACTGCTCGCCGCGTACAAGAAGACTCCGGGCGCCGCCCGGCACGCGACCGTCGAGCTCGACTCGGGCGGGGACTTCCGCGTGTGGTCGGTCGAGCTTCCGGCCGACGTCGAGGAGCGGCTCATGGACGAAGCGCGCGAGCGGGCGATCACCGAGCTCGAAGCCGCCGAGATCGAGAACGGCGAGCGCTCCCATACGCTGATCACGGACGACGACCTCGTCATCGACTGGTCGGACATCCCCGAGGAGCAGGTCAAGCGCGCCGACGTCACACCCGAGAACTTCGGCCGCATCGCCGCCCAGACCGCGAAGCAGGTCATCCTGCAGCGCATCCGCGAGGCCGAGCGCGAGATGATGTACGACGAGTACGTCGATCGCGTGACCGAGGTCGTGACGGGAATCGTCCAGCAGGCGGGCGACCGCAACAACGTGCTCGTCGACCTCGGCAAGGTCGAGGCGCTCCTGCCGCGCTCCGAACAGGTGGACGGCGAGCGCTACGAGCAGGGCAGCCGCATCAAGGCGGTCATCACCGAGGTTCGTTCCGGGACGAAGGGCCCCCAGGTCATCCTGTCGCGCCGCGATCCCGAGCTGATCAAGACGCTCTTCGAGCTCGAGGTACCGGAGATCGCCGACGGCCTCGTCGAGATCCGCGGCGTCGCCCGCGAGCCGGGCTACCGCTCGAAGATCGCCGTCGAGTCGCACGTCCAGGGCGTGGATCCCGTCGGCGCGTGCGTCGGCCCCCGAGGGTCGCGCGTCCGCATGGTCGTCTCCGAACTCCGCGGCGAGAAGATCGACATCATCCCGTGGAATCCGGAGCCCGCACGCTTCGTGGCCAAGGCGCTCTCGCCCGCGCGCGTGCGCGAGGTGCTCGTCGACGACGAGTCCAGCGAGGCGACCGTGGTCGTCCCGGACGACCAGCTGTCGCTCGCAATCGGCAAGGAGGGCCTGAACGCCCGCCTGGCCGCGCGCCTGACCGGCTGGAAGATCGACATCCAGTCCGAGACCGAGTTTGCCCGCGCCGAGGCCGACGCGGCCTTCGGCGGCCAGGAGGAGGAGTTCTCCGGCCGCTGCGTCGCGCTGCTCTCGACGGGCAAGCGCTGCCCGAACACGGCCCTTCCCGGGTCGCACTACTGTGGCATCCCGGCCCACCGCGAGATCGCGGAACGCGAAGCTGCCGGCGAGGACGTCTCCGCCGAGATCGTCCAGCCAGCCCAGCCTGACGCCGAGGAGGTCGACGGCATGGAGGTGGAGTCCGCCGAGGGCGAGCCCGAAGCGGAAGCGGAGATCGCCGTCGAGGCCGAGGAGGCGCCCGTTCCGGAGGCCGAGGCCGAGGCCGAGCCCGCGGTCGAGGAGCCCGTAGCGGAAGCCGAGCCCGAGAAGCAGGAGGAGACGACCCCTGCTGAATGAGCGAGCCCGAGAGGACGTGCGTCGGCTGCGGGCGCAAAGCTCCGCAGCGCGAGTTGGTGCGCTTCGTCGCGCCGGACGGAACGCTTCGGCTGGACCGGGGCAAGCGCTTGCCGGGCCGCGGAGCGTACGTTCACGCGCGGCTCTCGTGCTTCGAACGGGCCGCCGCCCGGCGCGCCTTCTCGCGCACTTTGCGACGGAACGTCAGAATTCCGGAAAATCTCGTCTCCGAACTGGGAACGCACTGAGCAATGGCTGACCGACAAAGACCACTGAGGCCGAGGAGCGGCGCGACGGGCGGCCGGCGGAAGCGCCGGGTCGTCATCGACTCGCAGGCGAATCGCCCGCGGCAGGACTCGCGCACACCGCGCGAGACACCGAAGCCGCGCCAGGAGCAGCAGGCGCCTGTTCAGCCAACCGGTCCCGTCCAGGTCAACTCCGGCGTGACGGTCAAGGAGCTCTCCGCGGCGCTCGGGATTCCCGTGCCGCAGATCATCAAGATCATGATGGACATCGGGGAGATGGTCACCATCACCCAGTCACTCGCCGACGACGCGGTCGAGCTGGTCGCGACGACTCTCGAGCGCGAGGTCGAGATCAAGCACGCCGACGACGAGGACCTCGAGCCCGAGGTATTCGAGGACGCGCCGGAGGACCTTGTCGCGCGCCCGCCGGTCGTCACGATCATGGGCCACGTGGACCACGGCAAGACCACGCTCCTGGACGCCATCCGCGAGTCCGCGGTCGTCGAGACCGAAGCAGGCGGCATCACCCAGCACATCGGCGCCTACCAGGTCGACCACGACGGCAGGCGCGTCACCTTCCTCGACACCCCGGGCCACGAGGCGTTCACCGCACTCCGCGCCCGCGGCGCGAAGGTGACCGACATCGCGGTCCTCGTCGTGGCGGCCGACGACGGCGTCATGCCGCAGACCATCGAGTCCATCAACCACGCGCGCGCCGCCGAGGTGCCGATCGTGGTCGCCGTCAACAAGATCGACCGGCCGGAATCCAACCCGACCCGCGTCCGGCAGGAGCTCGTTACACACGACCTCCAGCCCGAGGAGTGGGGCGGGGCGACCCAGTACGCAGACGTCTCGGCCAAGGAGCACCAGGGCCTCGACGAGCTGGTCGAGAAGGTCCTGCTCGTCGCCGATGCCGAGCTCGAGCTGACGGCGAACCCGAAGGCCGAGGCATCGGGCCCGATCATCGAGAGCCGTCTGGACGTCGGCCGAGGCCCGGTCGCGACGATGCTCGTCGCGCGCGGCACGCTTCGCGTCGGAGATGGAATCGTCGCCGGCGACGCCTGGGGCAAGGTGCGCGCCCTGCACGACTACCGGGGCGAGAAGGTCAAGGAGGCCCGCCCGGGCACTCCGGTCGAGATCCTTGGTTTCGACAAGCCCCCGGCGGCGGGCGAGAACGCGCGCGTCGTCGAGAACGAGCGGCAGGCCCGCCACCTCGCCGGCCTGCGCGCGCAGCGCGTCCGCGCCGAGCAGCTCGCGCGGAGCTCGAAGAAGGGCATCTCCCTCGAGGACCTCTTCACGCGCATGGGCGAGGGGGGCATCCAGGAGCTCAACGTCATCGTCAAGGGCGACGTTCAGGGATCGCTTGAGGCGGTCGTCGGCGAGCTCGCCAAGATCAAGCACCCCGAGGTGGCGGTCAACGTCATCCACACCGGCATCGGCGCGATCACGGAGAGCGACGTCATGCTCGCCTCGGCCTCGAGCGCGATCATCGCCGGCTTCAATGTCCGCCCGAACGCAGAGGCCCGCGCAGCGGCCGAGCGCGACGGCGTCGACATCCGCACGTACCGGGTCATCTACCAGCTGACCGAGGACATCCAGCAGGCGCTGGTAGGCATGCTCGCCCCAGAGCAGGTCGAGGAGTCTCTCGGCGAAGCCGAGGTCAGGGCCCTCTTCCGCGCGTCACGGCTCGGCGTCATCGCCGGCTGCATGGTTACGCGCGGGACTATTCGCCGGAACTCGCAGATCCGCGTCGTCCGAGAGGGCGCCGTGATCTACGAGACCACGATCGCGAGCCTGAAGCGGTTCAAGGACGACGTGCGCGAGGTGCAGGAGGGCTTCGAGTGCGGGATCCTGCTCGAGAACTTCAACGACGTGAAGGAAGGCGACGTCCTCGAGGCCTACGAGACGCGCCAGATCGAGCGCACCGACCTTGAGGTCACGGGCGGAAACGGCGGCCCGCCGCCGGAAGAGCCCGAAGAAGAAGGCTAGGCCCGTGGGCGCCGGCTACGTCGGCATCCTCTCCGTCGAGCTCCACTTCCCCGAGAACCACTCCCTGAAGGGAAAGCGGAAGGAGCTCCTGTCCGTGAAGGCGCAGCTGCAGCGGCGCTTCGGCGCCTCGGTGGCGGAGGTCGACCACCACGACGTCTGGCAGCGCGCCCGGCTCACGCTGGCCTGCGTCGCGCGCGGGCACAAGGAGCTCCAGGACCTCCTCGACGGCGCCGAGCGCTACCTTTCCGGCCAGGCGTTCGAGCTCGGACAGGTCGAGCGCGAGGTGGTGACCTTCGAATGACCGCGCGCATGCGCCGCGTCAACGAGGCTCTGCGGGAAGTGCTCTCCGAAGGCATCGGGAGCCTCAAGGACCCGCGGATCGGCTTCGTGACCGTCACCGGGGTGGACACGAGCCCGGACCTGCGCCACGCCACCGTGTACGTGAGCGTGCTCGGCTCCGAGAAGAAACGCGACGCGACCCTCGCCGGGCTGCAGTCGTCGCACGGCGTCCTGCAGACCCGCGTGAACCGCGAGCTCCGTCTCAAGCGCACTCCACAATTGACCTTTGAGTACGATCCAACGGTAGAGAGGGGGGTGCGCCTCTCCCGGCTCATCGATGAGCTCAACGAAGACGAACACCACTGAGGCAGACCTCGCTGCGGTCGCGGAGGCTCTCCGGAGCCATGACCGCTTCATCGTCACCACCCACGAGAACCCCGACGGCGACGCCCTCGGCTCGTTGATCGCGATGACCTTCGCCCTGCGGGAGCTGGGGAAGGAGGCGGCGATGTACCTCTTCGGCGAGGTGCCGATCCCCAAGGAATACGAGTTCATGAATTTCGCCGGCCTCCTGCGCGGCCCGAACCCCGACTCCTCCGACCTCGTTGTCGTGGCGCTCGACTGCGCGAACGAGCGGCGTCTCGGCCCCGAGACCGCTCTGCTCGAGAAGGCGAAGCTCGTCGTGGACATCGACCACCATCACGACAACACCCGCTTCGGGAAGGTGAATCTGATCGTCGGCCACGCGTCATCGACCGGCGAGATCCTGGCGGACGTCTTCAAGGCGATCGGCGCCGGTCTCACGCCTGAGATCGCCGAGGCGCTCTACATCGCTGTGGTCACGGACACGGGCCGCTTCCAGTACGCCAACACGACGGCCAAGGCGCTTCGCCTCGCGGCCGAGCTCGTCGAGGCTGGGGCGGACGTCCATCGGGTCTTCCAAGGCGTGTACGAGAACGTCGCCTTCGCGAAGCTGAAGCTCGTCGCGCGCGCGCTCGAGAACGCCGAGGTGTTCGAAGGCGGCCGCGTGATCGTCTCGCACCTCGAGCGGGAGGACTTCGCCGCCGCCGGCGCCGAGGAGCCGTACTCCGAGGGGATCATCGACTACCTCCGCGCCGTCGAGGGTGCCGAGCTCGCGGCGCTGATCCGCGAGCCGCCGACCGCGAACGGGCCCACCCATCGCATCAGCCTGCGGACCACCGAGGCGTACCTCGACGTGTCCGCGATCGCGCGCTTGAGCGGAGGTGGGGGGCACCGGCAGGCCGCGGGCTTCTCGAGCGAGGAGAGCATCGAGGAGATCACCGAGTTCATCCGCCGCGAGTTCCTCGCGCAGGTGAACGGCAAAGAGCCCAGCTAGCCTGCCGCTCATGCAGGGGCTCGTTCTGGTCGACAAGCCGGCCGGCCCGTCGTCCTTCGCCGTCGTGCGGCAGCTGCGCTCTCGCTACGGCGTCAAGGCAGGTCATGCGGGCACGCTCGACCCGCTGGCCAGCGGTCTCCTGCTCGTCTTGCTCGGGCCCGCGACACGGCTCGCCCGTTACCTCGTGGGCCTGGACAAGCGCTACGAGACGGAGATCCGCCTCGGCCTGCGCACGACGACCGGGGATGGCGAGGGCGAGGTCCTCGAGGAAACGGCAATTGCTCGACTCGAGGAGATCGAGGCGCTCGAGGGCGAGGTCGAGCTTCGCGTTCCGCAGGCCTCGGCAGTGAAGATCGATGGCGAACGCGCCTACAAGCTGCAGCGGCGGGGAATTGCCGTCGAGATGCCGACCCGCCGCTCGACGATCCACGAGCTGCGCGTCGTCCGTTACGAGCCGCCGCTCGTCTCGCTCGACCTCAGCGTCTCGAGCGGCACCTACATCCGCGCGATCGCCGACCACTTCGGGGGCCACTGTCGCACGATCCGGCGGACCCGGGTCGGCCCGTTCCGCGTCGAGGACGCGACGGAAGAGCGCGTGCTGGCGCCGCTCGCCGCGGTCGTCCATCTTCCGGAGCGAGAGCTCTCCGCCTCCGAGGTGGCGCACATCCGTGCGGGGCGCACGATCCCGGGAGGGGATGAGGGCCCGGTCGCGCTATGGGCCGCGGAAGCGCTCGTCGCTGTGGGCCAGGCAAACGACGGGACGATCCGGCCAGAGACGGTGCTCCCGGCCGCATGAGGCTTCTAAGGGGGGCGGACTTCCGGAACCTCTGGGTCGGCCAGACGGTGTCGCTCTTCGGCGACCAGGTGACGCTGATCGCCCTGCCTCTCGCGGCCGTGCTCGTCCTCCATGCCAGCGCCGCCGAGATGGGATACCTCACGGCTGCCGAGCTCATCCCGCACCTGCTCTTCTCGCTACCGGCCGGTGCCTGGCTCGAGCGCGTCGAGCGGCGGCGCTGGCTCATGATCGCTGCAGACGTCGGGAGAGCCGGGCTGCTCGTGAGCATCCCCATCGCATACGGCCTCGACGCGCTGACCTTCGCCCAGCTGTATGCGGTCGCGTTCCTCGCGGGGACTCTGGCGGTCGTGTTCGACATCTCGTACATGACGCTCTACGTCGCGGTCACGAAGCGCGAGGACTACGTCGAGGCGAACTCGCTCCTGAATGGAAGCCGTGCCTTCTCGAACGTCGCCGGCCCGAGCCTCGGCGGCGTTCTCGTGCAGATCTTGAGCGCCCCGGCCGCGCTCCTCGTCGACGCCTTCTCCTACGTCGGCTCGGCGATCTTCCTCGGCCGGATCCGGGCGACGGAGCCTCCGCTCGAGCCGGCGCACGGCGGGATGTTCACGCAGGTCAGGGAGGGCATGCGGTTCATCTTTCGCCACGACATCCTCCGACCCTCACTCATCTCGGTCGCGACGCTGAACTTCTTCAATTTCGTCTTCGCGGCGCTTTTCATCCTCTACGCGACCCGCGAGCTCCACGTGCGCGCGGGCGCGCTCGGGCTCGTGCTCGGAGCGGGCGCGGTGGGAGGCATGCTCGGCGCTCTGCTCACGGGACGCCTGAGCCGTCGTCTCGGGGTTGGTCCCGCATTCGTCCTCGGGATGGTGCTCTTCCCGGCGCCGCTCCTGCTCGTCCCGCTCGCCGGCGGGCCGAAGACCGTCGTGCTCGCGATGCTCTTCGCCGCCGAGTTTCTCTCGGCCCTCGGCGTCATGATTCTCGACATCACCGCCGGAGCAATCATCGTCGCCTTTACGCCGGACCGGTTGCGCTCCCGCGCGACGGGTGCTCTGCGCTTCGTCAACTACGGCGTGCGGCCCCTGGGTGCGCTCACGGGAGGGGCGCTTGGCGCGGCTTTCGGCCTGCGCCCGACCCTCTGGTTCGCGGCGGCGGCCGGCGTCCTCGGCGTTCTGTGGCTCGTCCCCTCTCCGGTGCCGAAGCTCCTGAAGCTGCCCGAGGAGGAGCCGGCGTGAGCGTCGTTCGCTCGCCTTCCGAGCTCGAGAAGATCCCGCGGGCGGTCGCGATCGGCACCTTCGACGGTGTGCACCGCGGGCACAAGGCGGCGATTGCAGCGGCGAAGTCCGCCGGGCTTCGCTCGACCGTGGTCACCTTCGACCCGCATCCACGGCTCGTCCTCGGCTACGACGTGCAGCTCCTGACGACGCTGCCGCGCCGGATCGAGCTGCTCGAGGAGGCGGGCCCGGACGACATCCTCGTGCTCGAGTTCACGGAGGAGCTGAGTGGGCTCGAGCCGGAGGAGTTCGTCGCGCGAGTTCTCGAGCCCATCGGGACTGAGACTGTCGTCGCCGCAGGGACGTTCCGCTTCGGACGCGGGCGGAAGGGAGACGTCGAGCTCCTCCGCCGAATCGGGCTGAAGGTGGTCGACGTGCCCCTCGTCGCCGGAGTGTCCTCGAGCCGGATCCGCGAGCTGCTCGCGGCAGGGGAGATGCGCGAGGCCGCCGCGCTCCTCGGCCGGCCGCACGAGGTCGAAGGAACCGTTGTCTCTGGCGACCAGCGTGGAGGGACACTCGGGTTCCCGACCGCGAACCTCGCCGTCGGGCCGCATCTTCTCGTGCCGGCCTACGGGATCTACGCAGGAGCTGCCCTCGGCGGCCGCGCGGCGATCTCGATCGGTGTCAACCCGCATTACGGCGGCAACGAGCGCCGGATCGAGGCATTTCTCCTCGATTTCGAGGGCGATCTCTATGGCAAAGAGCTCAGAATCGAGCTGTGGGAGCGGCTTCGCGAGGAACGGGCCTTCGAGAGCGAGGAGGATCTGGTGCGACAGATCGCGCTCGACGTCGAAGCCGCCCGCGGGACGATTCGTCCCTATTAACACAAGTTTTTAGCGGTTCGCGGCATCTCTCTAGGTACATGAACCGGCTTCGTCTCGTTTCGTCGGTCCGCTGCCTTGCCTGCGGGACGACCTATCCGAAACCCGCGTCCATCGGGACCGCCGAGTCGAACCCCGGCTGTCCCCGCTGCAGCTACGTCGGCTGGGTACCCGCGGACGCCGACGATGACGACGAGAAGCTCATCGAAGGACCAGAGCTTTCCCGCTCCTTCGCGGATCTGCCGCTCCGCCGTTTCTGGCAAGCAGGCTGACGCCGCCGAAGTAGTGGTGTAAGGCGCTGAAGCGCCTGACGTCGTAGCCCGCCTCCTCCAGCGCCGCAAGCGCCTCCTCCTCGAAACCGGGCTCGATCCGGACGATCTCGCCGGCGGAATGGAGCCGCGGACGGTCGACGGCGTCCTGAGGGTCGAGGCCCTCGTCCAGGATTCCGCTGAGCACCTGTACGAGCGCGGGGCGGAGCCGGGTCCCGCCCGCCGAGCCTGCTGCGACGGCGAGCCCCTTGTCGTCGAGGACCAGCGTGGGGGACATCATGCTCTCCATGCGCGTCCCGGGCTCGAGCGGGTGCACGTGCAAGTCGACCTCGCCGAGCATGCTGTTCAAGTGGACGTCGAGGCCGGGGAGGAAGTCTCCCGAGCCGAGCCCCAGGCTCGTCGTGAGGACGCAGGCATTCCCCTCTGAGTCGACCGCGACGAGGTTCGTCGTATCTCCGATCTGCTCGCCCTGGCCGCTGTAGGGCGGCGCCTCGAGGATGCGGGCGAGCGTGAGCGCGCGCTCGGCAGGTTCCACCCCGCGAAGCGAAGGAAGCGCGGAGAGCGTCGTGACGAGGTGCGAGAGCCCGCCGCGGGTGAGGACCCGGTAGCCGAGATACTCGGTCTCGACCGGCTCGAGCCAGAGAGGCTCGTAGGCCTCGAGATCCTCGCGCGACACGGGGCCTTCCCGCTCGTGCATGAGCGCGACGAGGGTCTCCGCGACCGTCCCGTCGTAGAAGGTGCTCGCACCTTCGTCCCGCAAGAGCTCGAGCGCGTTGGCCAGGCCGGGCTGATCCAGGCGGTCACCGGTGTGCAAGAGCTCGCCTTCGGGGGCGTAGATACGGGCGCCCTCGCGCAGAGTCATGACAGGGGCGAGCATCGCCAGACACTCCGCATGGGCGTAGGGCATCTCGACGCCCGTGCGCGCGAGCTCCAGCGCGGGCTCGACGAGCCGCTTCCAGTCGAGCTTTCCGTGGCTTCGCCAGAGCTCTCCCAGGCCGGCCGGAACTCCGGGGACAGCGCAGGAGGCGATTCCCACCTGGTAGTGGACGATCTCGTTCCCGAACGGGATCCCGACGTCCTCGAGCGATGCCACGGCCCGATCCGGGTGCCGTTTCGGCACGGTGACGAAGAAATCGAGCAGGCGGGCCTCCCCGGTTGTTCCGTCGAACCAGATCGCGTGCCCACCGCCCGCAAGCCCCGTCATCACCGTCTCGGCGACGCAGGAGGCGAGCGAGGCCGCGACGGCCGCATCCGCGGCGGTCCCGCCCTCCTCGAGAATGCGCAAACCCGCTTCGGCAGTGGCCGGATGGCCTGCTGCAACCCCTGGCGGCGGAATCACGTTTGCTAGCCTACGGCGAATGGCTCTCACCAAAGAAGCCAAGAGAGAAGTCGTCGCCGGGCACGGCCGAAGCGATGCGGACACGGGTTCGCCCCAGGTCCAGATCGCCCTTTTGTCGCGCCGGATCGACGAGCTGACCGAGCATCTCCGTACTCACGGGAAGGATCATCACTCCCGCCGCGGACTGCTCAAGCTGGTCGGACGCCGCCGGCGACTGCTCGACTATCTGCAGAAGCGCGACCTGGAGGGCTACCGAAGCCTGATCAAGGACCTCGGACTGCGCCGCTAGATCGCAAAGAAGCCGGGAGGAGCCGGTGGAAGTTTGAGGGAGCCCCGTGCAGCGGTTGCCTCAAACCTCCGCCTCCACCTCCCAGAGGAAAGAGAGGCAAGACATATGAGCACCATGGTTTCCGGTAAGTCGACGGTGAACGTCACCGTCGGCCGAGACGACATGAGCTTCGAGAGCGGAAAGCTCGCCAAGCAGGCCGACGGGGCGGTAGTCGTCCGGGCCGGCGACACGATGGTCCTCGCGACCGCGCAGGGGCGGACGGAGGCGCGCGAAGGCGCCGACTTCTTCCCGCTCACCGTGGACGTCGAGGAGCGGATGTACGCGGCCGGGAAGATCCCCGGCGGATTCTTCAAGCGCGAGGGGCGCCCGACCGAGAAGGCGATCCTCACCGCGCGCATGATCGACCGCCCGATCCGGCCGCTCTGGCCGAAGGGCTTCACGAACGAGGTGCAGGTCATCTGCACGACGCTGTCGGCCGACCTCATCACCCCGCACGACATCCTGGCGATCAACGGGGCCTCCGCGGCCCTCATGATCTCGCCGCTTCCGTTCCTCGGCCCCGTGGGCGCGGTGCGGATCGGCCTGATCGACGACGAGCTCGTCGTCAACCCTTCGCTCCCCGAGGTCGAGGAGCAGGCCAAAATGGATCTCATCGTGGTCGGCACGAAGGACGGCCTGACGATGGTCGAGGCCGGCGCGGAGGAAGTGCCCGAGGAGCTGCTCCTCGAGGCGCTCGAGCTCGCGCACTCCGAGATCAAGAAGCTCTGCGAGGCGCAGGAGGAGCTCCGGCGCGAGGTCGGCAAGCCGAAGTGGATCGACGCGGAGGTCGATGCCGAGGTCGCCGGCCACGGAGACAAGATCCGCGAGCGGATCGCCTCCGAAGGCCTCAGGGAAGGCGCCGCGGCCATCGAGGAGATCGCGGCCGAGCTGGCGCCGCCGCTCTCGATGGATTCGACCGAGGACGACATCGTCCGCGAGATGCAGGTCCGCTCGAGCCTCGACATGCTGCTCGAGAAGGTTCGCCTCGAAGCGGTCGTCGAAGCCGTCCGCGAGCAGTACGGCGACGAGCTTCGCGCGCTGACCGAGGCCGAGCAGGACTCCAAGCAGCTCAAGTCTGCGAAGCGGCACCTGCTCTTCGACCGGATCAACGAGGAAGTCCAGCTTCCGTTCCCGGTCGGCCCCGCGACCGTGGAGGGCGAGGCTCCGACGGTCAAGGACGGCCTCACGAAGCAGTTCGTGAAGAAGGCTGCGGAGTCGATCTACAAGCAGCTCGTCCGCGAGAAGATCGCGGTCGAGAAGCGGCGTCCGGACGGGCGCGGCACGGAGGAGATCCGGCCGATCGAGTGCGAGGTGACGGTTTCTCCGCGCACGCACGGCTCGGCGCTCTTCACCCGCGGCCAGACGCAGATCATGACGCTGCTCACCCTCGGCACGGCGAAGGAGGGTCAGCGGATCGATGACCTCTCGCTCGAATCCGAGCGCCGCTACATGCACCACTACAACTTCCCGCCCTACTCGGTCGGGGAGACCGGCTTCATGCGCGGCCCCAAGCGCCGCGACATCGGCCACGGCGCGCTCGCGCAGCGGGCGCTCGAGCCGATGATCCCGCCGCTCGAGGACTTCCCGTACACGATTCGCCTCGTCTCCGAGACGCTCGAGTCGAACGGCTCGTCCTCGATGGGCTCCGTCTGCGGCTCCACGCTCGCGCTGATGGACGCCGGGGTGCCGATCAAGGCGCCGGTCGGCGGCATCGCCATGGGCCTGGTCAAGGAGGGCGACGACTACGTCATCCTCACCGACATCCAGGGCGCCGAGGATCATCTCGGCGACATGGACTTCAAGGTCGCCGGCTCGCGCGAGGGCATCACCGCCCTGCAGATGGACATCAAGATCACCGGCGTCACGCAGGAGATCATGCGGAACGCCCTCGACCAGGCGAAGAGAGCCCGCGAGTTCATCCTCGACAAGATGGCCGAGGCGATCTCGGAGACCCGCACGGAGCTCTCCGACTACGCGCCGCGGATCACCACCGTGAAGATCGACCCCGAGCAGATCGGGCTCGTGATCGGCAAGGGCGGCGAGACCATCCGTTCGCTCGAGGCCGACTACGAGGTCCAGATCGACATCGAGGAGGACGGGACGATCCTCATCTATGCCGTCGACGGCCCCAAGGCCGAGGCTGCGATCGCCGCGATCCAGGCTCTCACCAAGGAGCCCGAGGTCGGGGACTCCTACACCGGCAAGGTCGTGAAGACCACCGACTTCGGCGCCTTCGTGGAGCTGAAGAAGGGGACGGACGGCCTGCTGCACGTCTCGAACGTCGGGCCCGGCCGGGTTGCGCACATCGAAGACGTGATCAGCCGCGGCGACGTCCTCGACGTGCAGGTCGTCGAGGTCGACAAGGCTCGGGGCCGGATCGGCCTCAAGCTCGTCGCCAAGCACGAGGACGGCGCCCTCGTTCAGCCCGAGGAGATCATCGAGCGCGCGAAGGCGGCTCCGCCACGCGAGCGCGAGGAGCGTCCTCGGGACGAGCGCCGCGGCGGAAGAGACCGCGGACGCCGCGACCGCGGCCCGCGGCGCGAAAACTAGCCAGCGCGACCCCTCCGACGATCAGGAGCCCGCCGACGGCGATCCACGCCGTCACGGGCTCCTCGAGCGTCACCGCGCCGAACAGCACGGCCAGCGCCGGAATCGCATAGGTGGCCGTGACTGCGCGTGTCGGCCCGAAGGCGCGCAGGCCGATGTTCCAGCCGATGTAGCCGAGGAGCGTCGAGAAGATCCCGAGATAGAGGATCAGCGCGATGTCGCGCCCGGCGACCGAGCCGATACCGCCGAGGTCCGAGCCGGCGAAGATCGGCAGGAGCGCAACCGTCCCGACGAGGCTCGTCGTCGCGGTCAGCGCGAGCAGGTCGTAGCGCGCGAAGAGCGGCTTAAGGAGCACGTTGTAGAGCGCGAAGGAAAGCGGCGCGCCGAGAACGATCAGCGGCCCCTTGAGGCCGGACACGGAGAGCTCCTCGCCCGAGCCGAGGCCGACCACGACCACGACTCCGGCGAACGCGACGGCCAGGCCGGCTGCCACACGCAGGCTGAAGCGCTCGATCCCGAACGCGATGGCGAGCGCCATGGTCAGAGCGGGGGAGAGGGCGACGATCAGGGCGGCCACGCCGGACGCGGTGGACTCCTCGCCGATGTTCAGCGAGAGGTGATAGCCGGCGACGATGACGACCCCTGCGGCGAGCAGCCGCGTCGCATCTCGGCGGTCCAGACCGGGCAGGCCGCCCGCGCGCCAGAGAAGGAAGGCGAACCCGGGAGCCGCGACAAGGTAGCGGGAAAGAGCGATCTGCTCGGCGCCGATGCCGTGATCGATCAGCGCCTTGATGACCGCGAAGGCCGAAGCCCAGACGACGATGGTCCCGATGAAAGAAGCCGTCGGAAAGCGCTGCACGCTTCTCTATAACGTCGATGCGCGCCGAATTGTGAGAATGGCGTCCAGATGAAGCGCTACGACGCCATCGTCGTCGGCGCGGGCCCTGCGGGCTCGACGGCCGCCTACCGGCTCGCGAAGGCCGGTGCAGACGTGCTCTTGCTCGACCGCGCACGCTTCCCGCGCGACAAGCCCTGCGGCGGCGGCGTGACGGGCCGAGCGGCTCGGCTCCTTCCGTTCTCGATCGAGCCCGTCGTCGAGCATGTGGTCTCGGCTGTGGACATGCGGCTTCGCTATGGGAAGACGCTCGTCCGCGGCAGCGGCGTGCCGCTCGTCTACATGACGCAGCGCAAGCGCCTCGATCACTTTCTCGTGCAGAAGGCCGTCGAGGCGGGAGCCCACTTCCGGGAAGGCGTCAAAGTGGGCGCGCTGGAGGTGCGGGAGGACGGCGTCTCGGTCGAAGGCTTCGGGGCGGAGGTGCTGATCGGCGCCGACGGCGTCAACGGCGTCACCGCTCGCACCCTCGCTCTCGGCGGCAACCGCGTCGTCGGCGTCGCGCTCGAGGGGAACCTGCCCTACTCGACGCTGGGCCGCTCGGCGTACGACCGGCGGCTCGCACTCGAGCTCGGCGTCGTTCCGGGCGGGTACGGCTGGGTCTTTCCGAAGGGCGACCACGCGAACTTCGGCGTCGGAGGCTGGGAGGAGGAGGGACCGCGCCTGCGCGATCACCTTCGCCGCCTCTGCGACGCCCACGGCGCCTCCTTCGACGACCTCGAGGAGCTTCGCGGGTACAGGCTGCCCCTCCGCGAGCCGGGCTCGACGCTCGCGCGCGGGCGGGCGCTTCTCGTCGGCGACGCGGCGGGGCTCATCGACCCGGTCTCCGGCGACGGCATGTTCGAGGGCTTTCTCAGCTCGCAGTACGCCAGCGAAGCGGCGCTCGACCTCCTTGCCGGCCGCGCGGAGAGCCTCGACCCCTATGGGCCGCGCCTCGCGAAGCGCCTGGCGACGCATCTGTGGGCCTCCTGGGGCGTGAAGGTGGCGCTCGACCGGTATCCCCGGGCGACCTTCCGCCTGGCCAGCACGAAGATCGTCTGGCGCTCCGTAGAGCGTCTGGTGCGAGGGGAGGTCGCCGACGTGGGCGGAATCAGGGGCCTCGCGCGCCCGCCACTCAAGGCGATCGCGCTTCTGGCGCGCGCTGCGGGCGACCCGGGCCGCGCTTACAAGCACGTCTGAGGCAAAGGTCTACGATGCGCGCGTGCAGAACTACCTGCTGACGACGCTTCCGAGCGGCGCGCGGGTCATCAGCGAGCCGCTCGAGACCGTTCGCTCCGTCGCCATCGGCCTCTGGATCGGAACGGGCTCCCGCGACGAGGACGACGCCCATGCGGGCGTCACGCACTTCCTCGAGCACCTGCTCTTCAAGGGCACGCAGAAGTATTCGGCGCAGGAGATCGCCGAGATCTTCGACGGCTTCGGCGGGGAGCTGAACGCGGCGACCGCCCGTGACTACACCGTCGTCTACGCGCGCGTCCTGGACGAGCACGTCGATGAGGCGCTGGATGTGATGACGGATATGGTCTTCGCCCCGGCACTCGTCGACCTCGACGCGGAGCGCGAGGTCGTCCTCGAGGAGATCGCGATGATCGAGGACACCCCGCAGGAGCTCATCCACGACCTTCTGACGCAGGCCGTGTTCGGAAACCACGCGCTCGGCAGGCCCGTGTTGGGGAGCGCCGACGTGATCGCCAACGTCTCGCGGCGCTCGATCGGGGCCTACCACCGTGCCCGCTACGCGCCTGCGAATGTCGTGGTGGCCGCGGCCGGAAATCTCGCGCACGAAGACCTGATCCGGCTGGTCGAGGGGATGGAGGCCAAGATCCGTCCGCCGGGAAGGCGCCCTGCGGCGCGAGCGCCGTGGGTCTCCGCGCCTCCGCCGCGGCTCGCCTTTCAGCGCAAGGACACGGAGCAGTACCACCTCTGCCTCGGCGCGCCCGGCATCTCGCGCTCCGACAAGCGGCGCTTCGCCGCGTCCATTCTGGACGGGATCCTCGGCGGCTCGGCCTCGTCGCGGCTCTTCCAGGAGATCAGGGAGAAGCGAGGGCTCGCGTACACCGTCTACACGTTCTCGTCGCAGTACGCGGACACCGGCCAGATCGGTATCTACGTCGGCACGCGGGAGGAGAACCTCCGCGACTGCCTCGAGATCGTCGCCGAGCAGATCGAGGCGGTCGCGGCCGGCGACGTCTCCGACGACGAGCTCGCCCGCGCGAAGGAGAACCTCAAGGGCCGGATCATGCTCTCCATGGAACTGACGTCGAACCGGATGAGCCGGCTCGGCAAGTCGCTCATCACCGACAGCGAGCTCCTCGACCTCGACCGGATCCTCGCCGAAATCGACGCCGTCGACGCGACGAGCGTGGCAGAGCTCACCCGCGCGCTGCTTTCCCGCGAGCGTCTCTCCGTGGCCGCCGTGGGCCCGAGCGAGAAGCGCGTGCTGAAGGCCGTCGAGCCTGTGTGCCCCGACCTCATCTCGGCCGCGGCGGCGTGAAAGTTCTCCTCTACGGCGCCGACGGCAAGGTGGGCTCGGTTCTCGGGCCCAAGCTCGAGGAGGCGGGCCACGAGGTCACCGGCGCGGGCAGCGGCGACCAGCCGAAGCGCGACGGCCACGATGCTGCCATCGACTTCACGCGGCCCGATGCGGTGCGAAGGAACGTCGAGGGCTGCCTGCAAGCCGGCATCCCCTGCATCGTCGGCACAACCGGAATGGGGCCGGCCGACCTCGCGTCGTTCGACGAGCTCGCGCGGAGGCGGGACATCGCCTGCTTCGTCGCGCCGAACTTCGCCGTCGGGGCCGTCCTCATGATGCGCTTCGCCGCCGAGGCCGCGAAGTACCTCCCGAACGCTGAGATCGTCGAGCTCCACCACGAGTCCAAGGTCGACGCGCCCTCGGGGACCGCGAAGGCAACCGCCGAGGCGATGCCGGGCGAGGTGCCGATCCATTCCGTGCGCCTGCCGGGTCTGATCGCGCACCAGGAGGTGCTTCTCGGCGGAGAAGGGCAGCTCCTCACGATCCGCCATGACACCCTTGCCCGTGAGGCGTTCGTGCCGGGAGTGCTCCTCGCGCTCGACAAGCTGTCGAGCCTCCCGCCGGGCGTCACCGTCGGGCTCGAAAGCCTCCTGGAGTAAGATTCGCCCAGTGCTCGGCGAAGTCCTGACAGCGGCCGTAACGCCCTTTGGCGCCGACGGATCCGTCAACTACGAGGCGTTCAAGCGCCTCTGCACGCATCTCGTGGACACGGGGTCCGACGGCGTCGTCGTGGCGGGAACGACCGGCGAGTCGCCGACTCTGGCCGACGACGAGCGCTTCGGTCTTTTCGAGGCCGCCGTCGAGGCGATCGGCGATCGGGCGACGGTCGTCGCCGGCACCGGCACCTATTCCACCGCGCACTCGGTTCACCTGACCCGTGAGGCGCACGGCATCGGGGTGGACGCGTTCCTCGTCGTCACGCCGTACTACTCGAAGCCGCCGGCGCGCGGGATCGTCGCCCATTTCGAGGCGATCGCGGCGGTCACCGACAAGCCGATCGTCGTCTACAACATCCCGCAGCGGGTGGTCGTGAACATCGAGCCGGACACCCTCACCGAGCTCGCCGAGATCCCGAACGTGCAGTACGTGAAACAGGCAACGCCCGACATCGACCAGGCGAAGCGGATCGTCACCGAGAGCGGTCTCACCCTCTACGCGGGGAACGATGACCTGTTGCTGCCGTTCCTCGAGGTGGGTGGGAAGGGCGGCATCTTCGTCTTCACGCACCTCGTCGGCCAGCGCGTGCGCGAGCTTCTGACCCGCTACCGGGACGGGGACGTAGCCGGCGCGCGGGACATCGAGGCCGAGCTCCGGCCGGTCATCGACGTGCTCGCGATCGACACGAACCCGATCCCGGTCAAGGCTGCGATGGCGATCGCCGGCCATGACGTGGGGATCCCGCGCCTGCCGCTCGTCGACGCGACGGACGCGCAGAAGGCCGAGCTTCGCTCGGTGCTCGAGCGGGCCGGCGTCCTCCAGGCAGCGCGGGTCTAGCCCGTGGCGGGCTCCACGCGGCTGATCCCGCTCGGGGGGTTGGGCGAGGTCGGGAAGAACATGATGGTCGTCGAGAGCGACGACGGCATCGTCGTCATCGACGCCGGCTTGTCGTTCCCTCGGGACGAGCATCTCGGCGTCGACCTCGTCCTACCGGACTTCTCGTACCTGCGAGACCACGAGGGCGACATCCGCGCCGTCGTCCTGACGCACGGCCACGAGGATCACGTCGGTGCGCTCCCCTACCTCCTGCGCGAGGTGCGCATCCCGGAGATCTGGGCGACCGGGCTGACGCTCGGGCTCGTGAAGTCGAAGCTCGACGAGCACGGCCTCCTGAAGGATGCGGAGCTGATCGAGGCGGTGCCGGAGGACGGGCCGACGCAGATAGGGCCTTACACCGCCGAGTTCGTGCGCATGGCGCACTCCATTCCGGACGCGGTCGCGGTCGTGCTCGACACCCCGGGCGGGCGCCTCGTGCACACGGGTGACTACAAGATCGACCACACGCCCGTGGACGGATTCCGCACCGACCTGGGTGCGCTCGCCGACCTGGGAAACCGGGGCGTCGATCTGCTTCTCGGGGACTCGACGAACGCCGAGCGCCCCGGCGTCACGCAGTCGGAGCGGACCGTGGGCGAGGTCTTCCGGCAGATCATCCCGCAGCGCAGCGGCCGGATCCTCATCGCGTCTTTCGCGTCCAACGTTCACCGGGTGCAGCAGGCGATCGATGTCGCGCTCGAGGACGGCCGCAAGGTCTGCCTCATCGGCCGCTCGCTCCGCAAGAACGTCAACATCGCGCGGAACCTGGACTACATCGACGTGCCGGAGGATCTTCTCGTGAAGCCGGACGTGCTCCCGGAGCTGCGACCCGACGAGACGATGATCCTCTGCACCGGGAGCCAGGGCGAGCCCATGTCGGCCCTCACTCGCATGGCCTACAACGACCACCAGCACGTCCAGATCGAAGAGGACGACACGGTCATCATCTCGGCGAAGCCCGTGCCGGGGAACGAGCTCCGCGTCCACGACACGATCAACCGGCTCGCGAAGTCGGGCGCGGAGGTGCTCCACCAGGAGATTGCGCCGGTGCACGTCTCCGGTCACGGGCACGCGGAGGAGCTGCGGACGATCCTCGCCGTCCTCCGGCCGCGCAACGTGATGCCGGTGCACGGCGAGTTCCGCATGCTGGCCGCGCACGCGCGTCTGGCGCGCGACGCGGGCGTCGATGCAAACCACATCGTGCTCGCCGAGAACGGCTCCGTGGTCGAGCTGGCGAACGGGCGCGCCGAGGTCGTGGGAGTCGTCGAGAGCGGGGCGACGTTCGTCGATGGGCTCGGCGTGGGGGACGTGCAGGACGTGGCGCTTCGAGACCGCAGGCATCTCTCCGAGGACGGCGTCCTCATCGTCGTCGTCACGGTCGGGTCACAGAACGGCCGCGAGATCGCAGCGCCCGAGGTGATCGCCCGCGGCTTCGGCGAGCCCGAGGAGTCGCTGCTCGACGAGGCCCGCGACGAGGCCGAGCGAACGATCGAGGAGCTACTCGGTCAGAACGTGACCGAGCTCAAGCTCCTGCAGGAGCACATCCACGACGCGGTGGGCCGGCTCATCCGCGAGCGCACGGGCCGCCGGCCGATGATTCTCCCCGTCGTCCTCGAGGTCTAGGACTTCCAGCGGAACCCGGTCGACTCGAGCTGCGGCTCGAGGGGGCTCATCGGCAATCCTGCCGCCGGCTTTGCGTTGTACGCGGCCGGAGCGGTGTCGTTCGGCGTGTCCGGATGGAAGAGTGACGCCAGGTACTGGATCTGCCCGCGGCCGGGGCCGAGCTCGAACTGGCCGCCTCCGTAGATCGAAATGCCCTCGTCCGCGCAGTAGTCGTACGCCTCGAAGAGGCGCTTGATGCTCCCGAACCGCGACGGCTTGAAGTTCAGCGTGCGCGGCGGGAACGGCAGGCTATGGATATCCGAGACAGAGTGGATCGGCGCGTCCCACGTGATGCGGTCACGGTGCGGCTCGAGGATGGGATCCGTCTCGTCGTTCAGCGCCGGATCCTCGAGCCAGGCATCCGGGAAGGCGAGCGCGATGCGCGCGTAGAGGGTCCCATCGGGCGGCTGGTCGACGGGCGTGCCCTCATACGCGCCCTTGAAGTCGAGCGTGTCGACGGCACCCGTCTCCACGAGCTCCGTGACAAGGGCGTCGTCCCATGTTGCGGTGGGGTCGAGCTTCACCCGAAGGTCGGGGTAGAGGTCGAGCCAAGCGCGGAGGGGCGCGATGGTCGCGGGATCGCCGAAACGCATGGACGCCACGAAGCGAAGCGGCTTCGCCTCGCGCTCGAGCACCTCGGCCAGCGACTTGCCGGCCTGTCGGAGGGCGAGGTCGAGCGCCGCGCTCTCGAAGGCCCACCGCCGATAGGGCCGGAACTGCTCGAGCGCCGGCCCGGACGGCCAGAGGGCGAGCCGGTCGACGAGCTCGGAGAACGAGTCGATCGTGTGGTGCGACCCAGAGAGGGGGAGGGTGGGGCCTTCGGCCTGGAAGGCCTCCTGGTCTTCGGGGCTGTACGTGGGGTCCTCGCCGATCCCCGTTTCGCCCGCACCGTGCAGGCGGATGACGGTCGTGCGGCGTGTGAACTCCGGCGACACGTCGACGCGGAGTCCCTCGAGCTCGTAGGAATCGATCTCGACGGGAAGGTCCGAAACAAGTGAGTACGTGTTCATCCACGGAACCGTACGCACATCGAGAAGTTCGTGTACTAGTAGAAGGAGATATGAGCGAAACGAACGGCAACAGCTGGGCGGGCCTCATGCGCTCCTACGGCGTGTCCGAGCGGACCGCCGAGCGGCTCGTGCGCTCATTGACAGCAAGCGAGGTCGCGGCGCTCGCGTTCTGCCGCCTGCTCGAGCGCTGGGCCAAGGGCGAGCCCGACCCGTGCACGGCCCCCAAGCGCGAGGCGGCGCTTCGCCGGGCCGCCGAGCGGGCGGAGACGGCGCTCACGGGTCTCGAGCAGCCGCTTGGACGCTTCCTCCTCGAGCTGGAGTCCGACCAGGCGGAGGGACGCTCCTGGTACGGGGAGCCGGGAGCCGGGGAGGTCGTGGAGTGGGAGGCCGTCCTGCGCCGGGCCGGCGTCGGCGCCCCGCCCGCGCGGGTTGCGCACGCCTACCTCGAGCTCGCGGTCCTCGTCCGGGCCCTCGAAGGCCTGTCCGCGTCCGTCCGCTTCGCATCCGCGCCCGACCCGGAGTCGCTCTGGGCGGGCCTGTTCGACTTGCGCGAGAACCTCCTGAACGGCGCGGTCGACGACCTGCGCGCGCTTGCCGCCTAGCGTCTCTGACGGTGACCTTCTGAGCAGTGACCGGAGGGCCTGAACTGTGAACGAGGACGCCGTCCATTTGACCGTCGTCGGCAGCATCAACCTCGATCTCGTCGCCCGGTGCGAGCGGTTGCCGCAGCCGGGAGAGACCGTCACCGACGCGACCTTCGAGCGGTTTCCCGGCGGGAAGGGCGCGAACCAGGCGGTCGCAGCGTCCCGTCTCGGCGCGTCCGTGCAAATGGTCGGCGCCGTGGGCGAGGATCCGTTCGCCGATGAGGCGCTGAAGGGCGTTCGCGAGGCAGGCATCGACCATCGCCTGGCCCGGTCCGACCAGGCCACCGGCGTGGCGCTCATCTACGTCGACGCGGAAGGGGAGACGGAGATCGTCGTCGCTCCGGGCGCGAACGCTGCAGTCAAGAGCCCGGGACCGATCGAGAACCTGCTGTGCCAGCTGGAGATACCGGTCGAGACCGTCGCGGAGGCTGCGCGCTCGACGAGCGGCTTCTTCGCCCTGAACGCGGCGCCGTCGAAGCCGGTGCCCGTGGAGGTGCTCGGCCGCGCCGACCTCGTCGTCGTCAACCGCTACGAGCTCGACGCGCTGCCCGAGGCTCCGCGACTCACGGCGCTCACGCTTGGTGCCGAAGGAGCGGTTCTCCTCGAGGACGGGGCGGAGGTGGCACGTGCCGCTCCGCCCAGAGTCGACGCCGTCGACGGCACAGCCGCCGGCGACGCCTTCACCGCCTGCATGGTCGTCTCGCTCCTCGAAGGCCGCGACCGCGAGGAGTCGCTGCGCCGCTCGTGCGCGGCCGGGGCGATCGCCGCCTCTCGCCTCGGCGCGCAGCCTTCCCTGCCCACGGCCGCGGAGATAGACGACATACTCCGCCGCTGATGGGCACGAAGATCGTCCTCGACACCGATCCCGGGCACGATGACGCGATCGCGCTTCTCCTCGCACTCGCCTCGCCGGAGATCGAGGTGCTCGGCGTCACGTCGGTCTCGGGCAACCAGACGCTCGAGAAGACGACGGCGAACGCGCTGAAGATCCTCGAGTTCGTCGACCGCACGGACATCCCGGTGCACGTCGGCTGCGACCGTCCGCTGGTCCGCGAGCAGTGGGCGGCGGCGTACGTGCACGGCGAGAGCGGGCTCGATGGCCCCGAGCTCCCCGATCCGACGACGAAACCCGCGGAAAGCCATGCCATCGACTTCATCGCACAGGCCGTTCAGGAGCACGACGGCGTCGTCCTCGTCCCCGTCGGACCGCTGACGAACATCGGGCTCCTGCTCGCGCGCTACCCGGGCATCGAGGGGCGCATCGCCCGCATCGTGATCATGGGCGGCGCAATCGCGGAGGGGAACGTGACTCCGGCGGCCGAGTTCAACGTCTGGGCCGACCCGGAAGCCGCACACCGCGTCTTCACGAGCGGCATCGACGTGACGATGGTCGGCCTCGACGTCACGCACAAAGCTCTGCTCTTCCCGCAGAAGGTGGACGAGCTCCGCGAGGCGGGCCGCGTGGGCGGGCTCGTTGCGGCCCTCTACGACTTCTACCACGGCCATCACCAGCGCATGTACGGCTGGGAGGGCTCGCCCGTGCACGATGCGCTCGCTGTCGCGCACGTGATCAGCGACCGCTTCCTGCAGACCGAGCACCGCTACGTCGAGGTCGACATCGGGCCCGAGCCGGGCCGCGGGCGCACCTACGTCGATCTCTGGCAGCGGTCGGGCAACGAACCGAACTGCCATGTCGGCGTCGACGTCGACGGGCCCGGGTTCATCGACGTATTGGTGGACCGACTGAAGTCCCTGAGGTAATCGCTTCCCAGACGAGGTCGCGCGCCGGGATCGGGAGGCGGATGATGCGGCTGGCATGGTCGCCCTCGGGCGCGCCGATGAGATAGGTGCTGATGCCGTTGACCCGAACGATCCAGCGGTCGTCGGGCGAGAACGCGATCGCGCGGCCTGTTGGCAGCCCCTGCGGCGGGTCGATCGTGCGCCCGGTGCGGGTGACGACCGTGCCGTCCTCCGTGCCGACGAGCGCTCCGTCGTTGCTCTTGAAGAGACGGCGATAGGGGCCGCGGAAGCTCGCCGCGACGGCACGGATCCCGTGCCCGTCGAACAGAGCAACGAGATACTGCGGCTCGAGATAGCGCGCACTGATCGCCATCGCGACCACGGGCTCCCGCACGCCGAACGACGCGAGGCCGGTGACCTCGATGCGCAGCGGAATGGTGCGGTCGTATCCGAAGATGTTGGGATGTCGGCGGGCCGCGCGCACGAGATCGGCGTGCGTCAGCACGACGTCGTTTCCGGAGACGACCTCGCCGTCGCGATACGCAAGGCCTCCGGTTGCGCCCGGGTGCGCGGGGACGATTCGCCCGCCGTCCACCTCGAAGCGGCAGCGGAAGACATCGGCGCCGCCCTGGTCGCGGACGACGTCGTCGACCATGCGCGGGAGGAGGAGCGAGTGGAGGCGGCAATCCTGGTCTGAGTAAAGGACGAAGCCGGCGATCGCTTCGTCGCGGAGTGTCTCGAGGAGGGTGGGGGGCTCCGGCCGCGTGGTCGTCGCCGGAGCCGGTGATGGCGCCGCCGCAGGCGGTGTCCCGCCGTTCGGCCGAAGCGCGTCGGCGAGGGCGAGGGCGGCGATTACGCCCACCGCTGCGACGAGAAGGAGGGTTGGGCCGCTTTTCACACTCTGACGATACGAGGGAGGAGCGCTTCCCGTTCCGACGAATTGGCGTTCATGGCGCCGAGAAAGCGTCCAAAGCACCTACGCCCGAAGTCCCCTGCCCGCGTGCGCAAGAAGAAGCGCTCGCGGTCGAAGCGCGCCGGCGGGCAGCACCACGAGCTCTTCGGGCTCGCCCTCCTGTTCCTGGGCATCTTCCTGGCCATTCCGCTCTGGCTCGGCTGGGACGGGGGCTACGTCGGCGACCGGATCGACTCCGGACTCGAAGCCCTCGTCGGCGCAGGGCGAATCGGGGTCCCGCTCGTCCTGATGGCCGTCGGGGGGCTCCTGGTCGCGCGGGCCCAGCTCATCGACGTGAGCCCGTTCCGCACCGGCCTCATCATCCTCGTGCTCGGCGTGATGACCATGCTCGGCGAGTCGAACGGAGGCAGCACTGGCGAGGCGCTGAACCTCATCTTCGGGCGACTCCTGGGCGACACGGGCACGGCAGTCCTGGGCTTCTTCCTCGTCGTCACGGGAGCGCTGCTCGTCTCGGGCGCGTCGCTCGGAGCCCTGGTCCGCCACTCCGCCCGCGCGGCGCAGAAGACGGCCGTCGCCGCGCGCCGCTCGGTCGAGCGCGTCCGCATTCCGCTCGACGACGAGCCGATCACCCAGCCGGACGCACCGCCGGTCGACGGCGAGTCCGCCTACCCGGACGTCGTGAACGAACACCCCGAGCCGTCCGCCGTCCTCGTCGACCAGCTCGACGACCTCGACATGGATCTCCCGGAGAAGCCGGAGCCCCTCTTCGACATGCCCTCCACCGAGCATGCCGGCTACAAGCTTCCCGACTCGGGCGTTCTCAAGCGCTCGCGCGCCGACAAGAAGGGCCAGCCCGAGAAGGCGATCGCGCGAACGGGTGAGGCGCTTCTCGAGGCGCTCTCGAACTTCGGAGTCGAGGCGCACCTGATCGGCCAGGTCGTCGGGCCGCGCGTGACGCGCTATGAGCTCCAGCTCGCGCCGGGCACGAAGGTCGGCAAGGTCGCCTCCCTCAAGGACGATCTGGCCTACGCGCTCGCGACCACCGAGCTCCGCATCCTCGCGCCGATCCCCGGCAAGCAGGCCGTGGGCGTCGAGGTCCCCAACCTCTCGCCAAACGTCGTCACGCTGGGAGACATCTTCGCGGACATGCCCGGGAGCTCGAGCCCGCTCTCGGTCTGGCTCGGGAAGGACATCTCCGGCGCCTCCATCAACGCCGACCTGGCGCGGATGCCGCACATCCTCATCGCCGGCACGACCGGCTCCGGTAAGTCGGGCTGCATCAACACGATGCTCTGCTCGATCCTCCTCCGCGCGACCCCCGACGAGGTGCGCATGATCCTCGTCGACCCCAAGCGCGTCGAGCTCGGCCTCTACGAGTCGATCCCGCACCTCCTGACGCCCGTCGTCTCGAGCCCGAAGTCCGCGGCAGCCGTGCTCACGAATGTGCTCACGGAGATGGAGCGCCGCTACGAGCGGATGAGCCTCGCCCGTGCGCGCAACCTGCCCGAGCTGAACCGTGTCCTCGCCGAGCGCGGCGAGCAGACACTCCCGTACCTCCTGGTCGTCATCGACGAGCTCGCCGACCTGATGATGGTCTCGCCCCAGGACGTGGAGGACGCCGTCATCCGCCTGGCTCAGAAGTCGCGCGCGGTCGGCATCCATCTCGTCCTCGCCACGCAGCGACCCTCGGTGGACGTCATCACCGGGATGATCAAGGCGAACGTGCCGTCGAGGATCGCGTTCGCGGTCTCCAGCCAGACCGACAGCCGCGTCATTCTCGACACCTCCGGCGCGGAAAGCCTCCTCGGCCAGGGCGACATGCTCTTCAAGCCGCTCGGTACGTCGCGGCTGCAACGCGTCCAGGGCGCATACGTGAGCGAGGAGGAGATCGCGCTGATCGTCGAGCAGTGTCGCGGCCAGCGGGAGCAGGAGCTCGACGAGTCGCTCCTCGAGGCGCCGAGCGCCAGGGACCGCGACGGGGAGGAGGGCGACTTCGACCCGGACGAGGATCCGCTTCTCGACCGCGCGATCGAGATCGTCGTCCAGACCCAGACCGCCTCGGTTTCGCTCATCCAGCGGCGCCTCCGCGTCGGGTACACGCGGGCCGGCCGTCTCATCGACATGCTCGAGCGCCGCGGGATCATCTCCGGGTACGAAGGCTCGAAGCCGCGGCGGGTTCTCATCGGAGAGGCCGAGCTCGAGCGCGTCCTCGCCGACGTAGCCTCCTAACGAAGCCCTCCGCAGTCCGTCCTAGCTTTCAAGCGGCGGGAGGGATAGCATCGTCCGGTTCCAACCGCTGAGAACGGGCGACAAGGGAGGTTCTGTGAACGGTAAGCGTAGGTGGTCGTGGCTTGCGCTCCTGGCTCTGCTGACGGCTGCAATCGCGATTGCGGCGGCCGGCTGTGGTGGCGGAGACGAGGGCGACACGAGCGGTGCGGGCTCGAGCACACCGAGTGAGACGACTGGCGGTGAGGCGGTCTCCGTCGGGCTCGTGACCGACATCGGCGGTCTGAACGACCGCGGCTTCAACTCGCTGGCCAACCAGGGGCTCGAGAACGCCAAGAGCCAGCTGGGCGTCCAGGGCGACGTCCTCGAGTCCAAGTCCGATGCCGACTACATCCCGAACCTGTCCGAGTTCGGCCAGAAGGGGTCGAACCTCGTGGTGTCGGTCGGCTTCCTCATGACGGATGCCACCGCACAGGCGGCGAAGGCGTTCCCAGACTCGAACTTCGCGATCGTGGACTCGGCATTCGATCCCGCGATCCCGAACGCTCAGGGCCTCCTCTTCAAGGAACAGGAAGCAGGTTGTCTCGTCGGCGTCGTAGGCGCACTCACCTCGAAGACCGGAACGATCACGTGGGTCGGGGGCCAGAAGATCCCGCCCGTCGATCGCTTCATCGCCGGCTACGAGTTCTGCGCGAAGGACGCAAACCCCGACATCAAGGTCTCGGGCTCGTACTCGGACGACTTCGTCGACCAGGCGAAGTGCAAGGAGATCGCGCTCGACCAGATCTCCAAGGGCTCCGACGTCGTCTTCCAGGTTGCCGGC
>DATEOR010000109.1:0-31334 GCA_035273885.1 Gaiellaceae bacterium | reverse complement strand
GCCGGCAGCTCGACCAGGAGCTCGTCGAGGAGCTTTCAGGCGAGCGGGAGCTGACTCTCCTCTCCGCTCGCTTCGAGGGCTTCGACGAGCGCATCGTCGAGCACGTCGCCACCGATTCGATCTCGATCGGGCCCTACGTCCTCTCCGGCGGCGAGCTCCCCGCGATGGTGCTCGTGGACGCGGTCGCCCGCCGTCTGCCGGGCGCGATCCGGGAGGAGAGCGGCGCCGTCGAGACGTTCTCCGCCGAGCTCGAGGGCGGCGTCGAGTTTCCGCAGTACACGCGTCCGCCCGAGTTCAACGGGTGGACGGTGCCGGACGTCCTTCTCTCAGGAGACCACGCGCGGATCGACGCGTGGCGCAGGGAGCAGAGCAGAGAGCGAACGCTTTCGTGAGAGGTCCGATCGACCGCCTCACGACCGGGCTGCCGGCCCCTTGGCCCACGGTGATCGACTGGGTCGTCACGATCGTCGTGGCCATTGGCGCGGTGCTCGCGATCAAGGCCTGGATCGTGAACCCCTACCGCATCCCGTCCTCGTCCATGGAGCCGACGCTGCACTGCGCCGAGCCGCAGCCCGGCTGTCTCGCCAGCTATTCCGACCGCGTGCTCGCGAACCGCTTCATCTACCACTTCCGCGACCCGCACCGAGGCGACATCGTCGTGTTCAACACTCCCGCGAAGGCCCTCGAGGCCTGCGGGGCGGGCGGTACCTTCGTCAAGCGGATCGTCGGTCTCCCGGGCGACACGGTGGAGGAGCGAAGAGGCACGGTCTTCATCAACGGGCAGAAGCTGGACGAGCCCTACGTGCCCGCGGAGGAACGGGATCAGCGCACGGACAAGTGGAACGTCCCGGAGGGGGGCTACTTCATGATGGGCGACAACCGCTCCCAGTCGTGCGACAGCCGGGAGTGGGGCTCGGTGCCGCGCGAGGATCTCATCGGGCCGGTTTTCGCCGTCTACTGGCCGCCGCAGCGCATTTCGTTTCCCTGACGATCTGGGCGGCCGTCCTCGCCCCAGAGTCGCCAGCTTCGCTAGCATTGTGCGTCGGCCCTCGCGGCCCCTTTTCTATGAGTACGCCCATCGACATCCTCGAGCGCAAGCAGCTGCGCGACGGCATCCCGCAGTTCAAGGCGGGGGACACCGTGCGCGTGCACTTCCAGGTGATCGAGGGTCAGCGGCGCCGCGTGCAGGTCTTCGAGGGCATCGTCATCAAGCGCCAGGGCGCCGGCGTGCGCGAGACCTTCACGGTCCGCAAGAACTCGTTCGGCGTCGGCGTCGAGCGGACGTTCCCGGTGCACTCGCCCAAGATCGAGAAGATCGAGGTCATGGCGATCGGTGACGTGAACCGCGCGAAGCTGTACTACCTTCGCTCCAAGGTGGGGAAGAAGGCGCGCGTCCGCGAGAAGCAGCGGTCCTAACCGTTATTCTCGGGCCCGTGCGCAAGACGGGCCGGAAACTCCTCAATTTCGATCGCCGGCTCGGGGCGCGCTTCGTCGCCGGGGCGGACGAGGCCGGGCGGGGAAGCCTGGCGGGCCCGCTCGTCACTGCGGCCGTCCTCTTCGACTACGGTGTCCTGCGCGACCACAAGGTGCGCCCGCTCGCGATCCTGAACGACTCGAAGCAGCTCACGCCGGAAGAACGCGCCCGGCTCTTCCTCGCCGTGACGGGCTGTGCCTCCCGCATCGCGGTCCGCATCATCCCGCCGGCCGTCATCGACTCCGACGGGCTGCACCGATCGAATCTCCGCGGCCTCCGCGAGACGCTGGCCGACCTCTCGCCTCCGGCCGAGGTGTGCCTCGTGGACGGTTTCAGGCTCGGGCCGCTCGCGCCCGAGCACAGGGCCGTCGTCGACGGCGACACGCGAAGCGCGGCGATCGCGGCGGCTTCCATCGTCGCGAAGGTCGTCCGCGATCGCGCCATGCACCGCCTCGACGCGCTCTATCCCGCCTACGGCTTCGCGTCCCACGTCGGCTACATCACGCCGGGGCACTCGGCCGTCGTCCGCGAGCGCGGCCCGAGCGACATCCACCGTCTTTCCTTCGAAGCCCGTTGCTATGCCGGTGAGACCGTCGGCGCGGGCGCTCGGGCCTAGAGCAGAGCGGCGCGTCCGCCTCTACTACCGCCTGCGCGGCTATCGCGTGCTCGCGGCGAACGTGCGGGCTGGGCGCAACGAGCTCGACATCGTGCTGCGGCGCGGTCGGCGACTCGTCTTCTGTGAGGTCAAGGCACGGAGCGGGGAGGGTTACGGCGACCCCCGGGAGGCGGTCGGCCCCGAGAAGGAGCGCCGTGTCCGCCGCGCGGCCGAGATCTGGCTCGCGCGGAACCCCGAGCTCCTCGGGCTCGAGAGCGCGTTCGAGGTCGTCGGCGTGCGCGGGAAGCGGATCGAGCGCGTTCCGCTGGGCTAGGGCCCCGGGTGCGGATCGTGGAGGCGGTAGACGTCGGACGTGCTCTTGCCGCAGAGGTAGCGGTCGTAGAACAGGTCGATGCTGCCGTCGTCGTTGTCCCGTGCGTAGGCACTCCAGAAGTCCCGGCCGTTCGTGCCGAGGTCGGCGACGATCGTGCCGCCCGCCGGATCGCCGACGCCGAAGTAACGCACGATCTTCACGTCCGCTCCGCATTTCGCGCCGCTCCGGGCGACGTAGACGATGCCGTTCCCGGTGACCGCAGCGCCGTACTGCAACTTCGTCGACGGCTTGGAGAGCGGTGTGTCGCTCACGGTCGAGATCTGCCTCCGGACGACGTTGCAGGTGGCCTTGGTGCAGCGCGTCCAGACCGCGTAGTCGCCGTTCACCTGGCCTGCGTGGCGGAACCGTGGGCCCTGGTCGAGGATGACCTCGGTCGCGGTCGTCAGGCTGCGGAGGATGACGAACTGCGTGCTGCTCGTCTGGCGGCCGAAGAGGAGCCAGTCGCCGGAGATGCTCGGCTCCCACTCCCAGTCGAAGGTGTTGACGCCGGCCGGCGGGTCGGTCCGCGTTTGCGCGTCGGCGTCGTAGAGTTTGACGTCGGAGTTCCCGTTCACGACCTGCTGGTAGGCGACCATGGGCGGGTCGATCCCGCCCACGTAGCCCTGGCCCTTGGCGTTGAGCTTGACGCGCGGATCACCGGTGCGCGTGAGGAAGGCGTCGAAGTGGTTCCGGTGCGCACGGGAGTTCTGGCTCCAGGCGAAGTACTGGGTGGAGCCGTCCGCGGAGGCGGCCGGGAGCTGCTCGTAGAGCGGGGTCGTTTTCACCCCGTGCTGGCTCAGGAGCGCATAGGCGACTGGAACGGCCAGGAGCGCGGCTACGGCGGCGACGACGAGAAGACCCCTGCGCATTCCACTCCTCCCTGAAGTGAAGCCCGAACATACTCCTCGGGGTCGCAATTGTCACCGGGCCGCGGGGTCTTGGCTCGATCGGTGCGAGTCTTGCGCGCCTTGGCGGCGTAGCGTCGAGGTGTGCTTGCGCGCGCCACCACACATGCTCTGGTCGGGCTCGAGGCCCGGCCGGTCGAGGTCGAGGCACACCTCCAACGCGGCGTCCCCGCGTTTTCCATCGTCGGCCTGCCGGACAAGGCCTGCCAGGAGGCGAAGGAGCGGGTCAGGAGCGGGATAACGAGCGCCGAGCTCGAGTGGCCGCTCCGGCGGCTCACCGTCAACCTTGCCCCCGCGGGCCTGCGGAAGGAGGGCTCGGGCTTCGACCTTCCGATCGCTCTCGCGGTGCTGGCCGCGTCGCATCAGATCCCGGCCGAGCGCCTAGCTCAGCACGCCGCCCTCGGAGAGCTGGCGCTGGACGGCCGCGTGCGGCCCGTGCCCGGCGCGCTCGTCGCCGCCGAGGCCGCGCGGCGGGCCGGTGTCGACCGGCTCATCTGTCCTTCTGAATCTGCGCCGGAGGCCGCCCTCGCCGGAATCGAGCCGATTCCCGTCGAGCATCTGGCTCAGGCCGGCGCCTACCTCCGTGGGACGTTCGAACCGCCTGGCGTTGCTCCGCCGGAGCCCGGCAACGGATCGGGCGGTCCCGACCTCGCGGATGTACGTGGTCAGGAGCGCGCCCGCCGTGCTCTCGAGCTGGCCGCGGCGGGGCGGCACAATCTCTTGCTCGCAGGCCCACCCGGCACGGGGAAGACCATGCTCGCGCGCCGGCTCCCGGGCATCCTGCCGGAGCTCACGATCGAGCAGGCGCTCGAGGTGACCCGAATCCACTCGGTCGCAGGTCTGCTTCCCGCTGGGAGGCCACTCGTCGACCGGCCGCCGTTCCGCGCCCCGCACCACACCGCTTCGACGGCCGCCATCGTCGGCGGTGGTGCGGGGCCCCGTCCCGGCGAGGCCACCCTCGCACACCGCGGGGTGCTCTTCCTGGACGAGCTCGCGGAGTTCTATCGGCCCGCGCTCGAGGCGCTGCGGCAGCCGCTCGAAGACGGGAGCATCGCCATCGCCCGGGTGCAGGGGCACGCAATCTTTCCGGCGCGCTTCGTCCTCGTGGGGACGATGAACCTGTGCCCCTGCGGCGGCCGGGGTGATCCGGCCACTGAGTGCTCGTGTTCTCCGCAACGGCTCGCCGCGTATCGGGACAAGCTCTCGCGGGCGCTTCTCGACCGCTTCGACCTGGTCGTGCAGGTTCCACGGGCGCGGGCAACGGAGTTCGGCGGATCTCCAGGCGAATCGTCAGCGGTCGTGCGCAAGCGGGTCGAGTCTGCCGCCGTTCGGCTCCGCGATCCTCCCGGCCTCTCGAAGCCAGGAGCCGAGCTGCTTGCCAGAGCGGTGGACTCCCTGCCGCTGTCGGGCCGCGGCCGCGCACGGGTCTCCCGAGTCGCGGGGACGATCGCGGCTCTGTCCGGCGAGGACAGCGTAGGCGCCGAGCACGTCGCCGAGGCGCTCTCGTACCGCTCTCCGACGGAGCTCGGTTCGTGGACGTGAGTGTCATTCAGGCCGTCGCCAGGCGCGGGCCGGGCTATCCGGCCCTGCTCGCGGAGCTGCATGATCCACCGTCGAGGGTCTTCGTAAGGGGAGAAGTCGACGCCCTTTCGCAGCCAGGCGTGGCGGTGGTCGGTGCGCGCTCGTGCTCCGCCTACGGAGCACAGGTCGCTCGGACGCTTGCGCGTGAGCTGGCTGCCGCCGGAGTCGTAGTCGTCAGCGGGCTTGCGCGCGGCGTGGACGGGGAGGCGCATCGCGGCGCGCTGGAAGGCGGAGGCCCGACCGTGGCCGTGCTGGGATGCGGGATCGACCGCGACTATCCACGGAGCCACGCCGAGCTGGCGCGTCGTATCGTGGTGTCGGGTGCGGTGGTCTCCGAGTATCCGCCGGGGGTCGAACCGGCGCCATGGCGGTTCCCGGCGCGGAACCGGATCATCGCCGGCCTCTCGCTGGCGACCGTCGTCGTCGAGGCGCGCGAGCGCTCGGGAGCGCTGATCACCGCTGATCTTGCCCTCGAGCTCGGCCGAGACGTATTCGCCGTTCCCGGAGAGATCACGAGTGGGCTCTCGGCGGGCACGAACGACCTGCTTCGCCAGGGTGCCGCTCCGCTGACGTCCGTACGAGACGTTCTCGAGGCGCTCGGGATCGAGGCGGAACGGCCGACCCGCACCGCGTCGATCTCGGATGCTGCTCGGTCGTTGCTCACATTTCTCGGCGATGGAGCCTCCGCGGCGGACGAGCTCACCAGGGCGTCCGGACTTTCGAGCGCGGAGGTCGCGGCCGCCCTCGTCGAGTTGGAGCTGGGCGGACTTGCCGCGCAGGCGGACGGCGTCTACCGCTCGTTCAGTCCGGGAAGGAGTCGGGGTGCTCGCAGGCCCGCGTAAAGAGTTCGTCGTCGATGTTCCGGCCGGTGACGATCAGAACGAGCGGGTCGCCGAGGTCGTCGAGCTCAGGCACCGCGGCGAGCGCGGCCGCCGCAGCGCCCTCGGCGCGGACGCCGGCGGAAGCGTACGCACCCACGGCTTCCGCAAGACGCCGCTCGGAGACGGTGACCATCCGCGTCGCAACCTCCCCGAGGAGCTCGACGGCAAGAGGGATCGCCACCCGGACCGCGAGCCCGTCCGCGAAGGTCGCCGACCGCTCGCTCTGCACCGGTCGGCCCGCGTTCCAGGAATCCACCATGACCGGCGCCTCCTTCGCGGCCACCCCGACCCGCTCGACCTCGGGCGCCTCGCGGGTGAACGTGAGCCCGATCCCGCCGAGGAGCGCGCCGTTTCCGAGCGGAACAACGATGGCGGCGGGCCGCTCTGGCGCCTGCGCGAGGATCTCATCAGCGATCGAGCCGTATCCCTCGTACTGGGCGGGCTCGGCCCCGTCCTCGAAGAACGGGAGACCGTGCTGTGACGCATGCGCGCGCGCCTCCTCCTTGGCTGCGTCGAGGTCGGCACCCGTCTGCCGAATCTCGGCTCCGCCATCTTCTATAAGCGCGAGCTTCGCGGAGCTGGCTGTTTCGGGCGCGTAGACGATCGCGTCCATGCCGACGCGATTCGCCGCCCAAGCTGTCGCCGCCCCGTGGTTCCCGGTCGAGGCGGTCACGACAGCACGCGCACCGTCGGCCGCGTAGCGCTCGAGCACGGGCAGCGCGCCGCGCCACTTGAACGCGCCGAGCTCGTGGACGTCCTCGCGTTTGAGGAGGAGCTGTCTGCCCGCGAGCGTTGCCTCCTCGAGCGGAGTAGGTGTCACCCGAAGAGCCGGCTTGGGTTGACGCGGAGCGCCGCCTCGGCGACGCCGGCGGCTTCCACGGCTGCGACGGCTACCCCTGCGTCCATCACGGGGGCGTCGCTGCCGAAGACGAGGCAGTCTGAACCACACGCCTCGCCCGTGAGCCGAAGCGCAAGGGGCCCGTAGGAGGCTGTGTCGAAGAAGACCGCCATCTGCGGGACTTCGCCGCCGCGTGCACGCAGCCGCTCGAGCTGGAATGGGGCGCCTCCTGCGAGAAACGCGAAAATGATCGGAAGCTCCGGCCTCCCGTGGGTCAGCCACGCTGCGTAGGCAGCCTGCATCTGCGCGGGATAGTCGACCAGCGCCGACCACCATGCCGGTGCGCCCGCGGGCGGCGGGGGGACCGGACCGGGATGGACGAAGAGCGTCTGGCCGGCGGCGACGAGCTCGTCCGCCAGCTTGCCGATCCCGGCGACGACCGCGGGTGCGGGAACACAGGCGCCCGCGAAGCCTTCCCGGCACTCGGCGACCGCGAACGCCCGCAATCGGCGGTCCGCGGCTGCGACGAGCTCGAGGATCCCCTCGTGGTAGGCGTCGACGAGCTCGGGAATCCCGTCGCAGGCCATCGTGGGCTGGAGGGAGACGACCGCGGTGTCGACGCCGACCTCGTCGAGAAGGCTGACGCGTGTGTCGAGCGTGTGGGCCTCGAGCCCGGCCTCGAACGTGCCCTCGCCGAGGATCAGCTGGTCGCCGTCGATCCGCGGCGGTCGGCTCCGCCCGCGCAGAGCCGCGACGAGCTGGTCCGGCCACAGGTGCTGGTGCACGTCAAAGGAGGCCATCGGCGACCTCTGCTCCCAATCCGGGGCGGTCGGGGACGTTCACGAATCCTGCCGAGTCGACGCGCACGGGTTCTGCCAGCATGAAGTCGCGCCGCTCGGGCGTCCAGCCGGGCGGGTCGTACGGGAACTCCAGGTACGGGCCGCCGCCGACCCCTGCGGTGAGGTGGAGGTTCGCAAGGAGACCGATGCCGTTCGTCCACGTGTGCGGCGTGAAGGAATGACCCCGGGCGGTGACGCGCTCGGCAAGCTCCCGCTCCCGGAGCAAGCCGACGGAGAGCACGGCGTCAGGCTGGTAGACGTCGAGGCCATCTACGGCCTCGAAAGCCTCGAGCTCAGCGGTCGTGCGCGCCATCTCGCCGCCTGCGATGCGAAGGCCCCCCTCCCGTCGCAGCGACGCGTATCCCTTCACGTCGTCGCGAGGGAGCGGCTCTTCGAGCCAGAAGACGTCTAGCTCGCGCAGGCGGGCCGCCACGGAGGAGACAGTCGCGAAATCGAGCGCCGGGCCGATGTCGCCCGGCATTCGCCACCCCTGGTTGAGGTCGACCATGATCTCCATCGAATCGCCAACGGCCTCGCGCACCGCCTCGACCGCGGCCAGCCCCTCGTCCGGCTTCGTCCGGTCGATCCGGAGCTTCAGCGCCTGGAAGCCCTCTTCCCGGAGCTGCAGGGCCGACTCGGCGCGCTCGCCCGGCGAGCGCCGTTCTCCCGTGGAGGCATAGCCCTGCACGCGGTCGAGCTGTCCACCCATGAGCTCCGCGACGGTCTTTCCCGCCGCCTTCCCTGCGAGATCCCAGAGCGCCGCCTCGAGCGGCCAGTAGCGGCCGGCGTGGAACGCGATCGTCTCGAGGACGGCCACGTGCCGCTCGATGACAAGCGGATCCTGGCCGACGAAGAGGTGCTCGTAGCGTTCGAAGCCGTCCATGGTGTCGCCCGAGCCGATCCCCGTGAGACCTTCGTCCGTGTCGACGAGAACGAGCGTGGCCTCGAACGACCGGCGCGGCTCCGGATCCCAGGCCGCGAGAAACGGCGGGTCGAGCTGGATCGAGCGGCGCTCGAGGCGAACGCGCTCGATCTTCACGCGCGGCGGAAGAAGGGGTTCTGCGGCTCGCCGCGGATCGCGAGGAGCTCCTCGAGACGCGGCCTGCCTTCCGCGGCCGACGCGAGCGCTGCGCGCGTCGCCTCGAGGTTGTTGGCGAAGATCTGCTCCTCGTCACCGGCCGCCCAGTCGACCCAGACCGCCGCGATGAGGGCCAGGTCTTCCACCTCACCCTGCGGGATCGTCCCGTCCGCGACCGATTCGAGCACGCCCTGTGCGACAGCGGCCTGGGCCGCTCCCCAGTGGAGCAGCCCGTGCGTTTCCTCGCGGATCTCTGCCTTGTTCACGAAAAGGGTCGGCGGCTTCACGGGCATGTTCGGCCGCGCGACCACGACGAACGAGGCATGCCCGGCGCGCGGCGTTGCGAGAGCGGTGGCCCAGGCCGTGCCGACCGGGCCATCGCGTGAACCGAGCACCGTGTTGATGTGGGCAGCGTTCGCCCCGCCGCCTGCGAAGCCCTCGCCGATGAGAATCCGGCTCAGGGCTTGATCACCGCCCGCGCGACCTCGCCGGCGTTCATCGCGGCGAACGCCTCGTTGATCTCGTCCAGTGGGTACGCGCGGCTGACGAGCCGGTCGAGCGGGAGGAGCCCGTCCATGTAGAGGTCGAGCACTTTCGGCATGTCCACCTGCGGGCTGCAGGATCCGTAGAAGCTGCCGGTAATCACCTTCTCCTCGCGCGCGAGGTCGGATGCGGGGAGCTCGGCGCTGAGCCCTTCTGCCGGAAGGCCCACCGCGACCACGGTGCCTCCGCGTCGCACCGTGGCGTAGGCGTGTGCGAGGACGCCGGGCGCGCCCGCCGAGTCGATCGCGGCGTCTGCGCCGCGGCCGTCCGTCAGCTCGCGGAGGGCAGCGGCCACGTCGTCCGAGGCCGGGTCGAAGACGTGCGTCGCGCCGAGCTCGAGTGCCGTGTCCCGCCGGAAGGCGAACGGATCCACCGCTGCGATCACCGCGGCCCCGGCAAGGCGCGCGCCCATGATCGCGGAGAGGCCGACGCCTCCGGCTCCGAAGATCGCGATCGAGCTGCCGGCCCTCACGCCGGCGCGGGTCACGGCTGCCCCGTAGCCAGTCATCACGGCACAGCCGACGAGCGCGGCTACCTCGAGGGGCGCGTCGTCGCGGATTCGCACGCAGCACCCCTCCGGGACGATGCACCGCTCCGCGAACGCGGAGAGATACGAGTAGTGGTAGAGCGCGTCACCGTTCTGTGACAGGCGGAGCGCGCCACCGGGCAGCGTGCCGCGGAACATGTCCTCCATCGCGACGTCGCAGAGCACCTGGCGGCCGCGCGAGCAGTAGTAGCAGCGTCCGCAGGCCGGAAGCCAGGAGAGGATGACGTGATCTCCCTCGGCGACGGAGTCGACGCCTTCGCCGACCGACTCGACGACGCCCGCCCCCTCATGGCCGAGCACCGCCGGGAGGGGGTTGGCGGTCGCTCCCGTCACCACGTTCCAGTCGCTGTGGCAGACGCCGCTCGCGGCGAGGCGCACCTCCACCTCGCCGGTGCCGGGCGGGGCCAGCTCGACGTCCTCCACGGTGAACGGCTGGTCGAGCTCCCTGAAGACCGCGGCGCGCACGCGCCGATTCTACGGCTACGCTCGCCGCATGAAGACGCAAGCCGCCGTCCTCTGGGAGCCGGGCCGGCCGGTCGAGGTCCTCGAGGTCGACCTTGCACCCCCCAAGGATGGCGAGGTGCTCGTCAAGATCGAGGCCTGCGGCGTCTGCCACAGCGACCTGCACGTGGTCGACGGTCACCTGCCCGAGCCGCTTCCGCTCGTCCTCGGGCACGAGGCAGCGGGAGTCGTGGAGGAGCTGGGGCCCGGCGTGGAATCGCTCGCAACCGGCGACCACGTCGTCCTCGCGCTCGTTCCCTCATGCGGCGAGTGCGACGAGTGCCGGGGCGGGCGGCCCAACTTCTGCTCGCTCGGCGCCCGCATGGCGGCCGAGGGGACCCTCGCCGACGGCACGAGCCGCCTCAGCCTGAACGGGACGACGCTGCACCACTTCAACTCCATCGCGTCGTTCGCGGGGCATGCGGTCGTGCCCGAGTCCGCTGCCGTCAGGATCCGGCCCGACGTCGCGCTGGACGCCGCGGCGCTCATCGGTTGCTCCGTCCTCACCGGCTACGGCGCCGTGGTCAACACGGCGGGGGTGGAGGAGGGGGCGACGGTCGCCATCTGGGGGTGCGGCGGGGTGGGCGCGAACGTCGTCCAGGGAGCTCGGCTCGCCGGCGCAGCTCGCATCGTCGCCGTCGATACGCGGCCGGAGAAGCTCGAGCTCGCGAGGGAGCTCGGCGCGACCGACGTCGTCCGGGCGGGAGCTGCGGAGGACGCCGTTGCCGCCGTCAGGGATCTGACCGGCGGGGGGCCCGACTACGCGTTCGAGGCGATCGGCTCGGAGCGCGCCATTCAGGAGGCGTGGCAGGCGACCCGCGCGGGCGGCACGGTCGTCGTCGTGGGGATCATGCCGCGCGGGTCGAGTCTCACGATCGATCCCTGGCAGTTCATGTCCGAGAAGACGCTCAAGGGCACCTTCCTCGGCTCGGCACGGATCCAGGAAGACGTGCCTCGCCTCGTCGACCTCTACCACTCCGGGGAGCTCGAGCTCGACAGGCTCGTCAGCCGCAAGCTTGCGCTGACCGAGCTTCCGGATGCGTTCGACCGGCTTCGCGCCGGCGACGTCGTGCGTCAGGTCGTCGTCTTCGACTGAGCCGCGGCCGGGGCCTCGGCCTGCAGGCGCCGCAACTCGTCGATCGGGATGTGGCAGCGCATGAGATGCCCGGGCTCGACCTCGGCGAGCGGCGGCTCCTCCTGCACGCAGATCTCACCGAGGAAGCGCGGGCAGCGCGTGTGGAAGACGCAGCCGGAGGGGGGGTTGGCGGCGCTCGGGATCTCGCCTTCGAGGCGGATGCGCGTGCGCGCCTCGCCTTCGAGCGTCGGCACGGCCGAGAGGAGCGCCTCCGTGTAGGGGTGGTGCGGGCCGCCGAAAACCGTCTCTGCGTCGCCGACCTCCTGCAGGCGGCCCAGGTACATGACCGCGATGCGGTCGGAGATGTAACGCACAACGCCGAGGTCGTGCGAGATGAAGACGTAACTCACGCCCTTCTGCGTCTGGAGCTCGACGAGGAGGTTGAGGATCGCCGCCTGCACGGAGACGTCAAGCGCCGACGTCGGCTCGTCGCAGAGGACGATGCGCGGGTCGCCCGCGAAGGCGCGCGCGATCGCGACGCGCTGCTTGAGGCCGCCCGAGAGCTGCGCCGGCTTTGCGCCGAGGAGCCCCTCGTCGAAGCGCACCGACTCCGCAAGCTCGATCGTGCGCTTGTCCTTTTCGCGGCCGCCCATGCCCAGAAGCTTCTCGAGAGCGCGGCCGACGATGCGGCGCACCGAGTGGCGGCGGTTGAGCGCGCCGTCCGGGTTCTGGAAGACGATCTGGAGAGAGCGCACCTGCTCGGTCGTTCGCTTCTCGACTTTGCCGGCGAGCGGTTCCCCGTCCATCTCGAGCGCCGAGCCTTCGTCAGGGGCAGTGAGGCCGAGCAAGAGGCGAGCGAGCGTGGTCTTGCCGCTGCCCGACTCGCCGACGAGCCCGAGCACCTCGCCCGGGCGCACGGTGAGCGAGACGTCGACGAGCGCCTGCACGTCGTGCCCCTCCTGCCTGAACGTCTTCGATCCGTTGGCGACCTGGAGGAGCGGATCGCCGTTCGCGGCCTGCGCGGCCGGAAGCCGCACGGGCGCGACGCGCGGAAGCTCCTGCGCCCGTTCGTGGAAGTGGCAGCGGCTCACACGCCCCCCGCCGACCGGGTAGAGCTCGGGCTCCTGCTCGCGGCAGATCTCCTTGGCGAGGCCACAGCGGGGCTCGAAGACACAGCCGGGCAGGTCGGCGCCGAGGCGCGGGAGAAAGCCCGGGATGGTGTCGAGCGCCGTCTCGTCCTTCCGCACGCCGCGGCGCGGGATGGAGCGGAGGAGGCCGACCGTGTAGGGATGCCGCGGGTCGCGGAAGACGTCCTGGGCGGCGCCCTCCTCGACCAGCCGGCCCGCGTAGAGGACGCCGACGCGCTCGCACATCTTGGCGATCACGGCGAGGTTGTGGCTGATGAAGAGGACGCTCGTCCCGAACTCCTGTCGGAGGGCGGCGATGAGGTCCAGGACCTCGGCCTCCACGGTCGCGTCGAGCCCCGTGGTCGGCTCGTCGAGGATGAGCAGGGTCGGGTTCTTGGCGAGCGCCATTGCAATGACGACGCGTTGCTGCATGCCGCCCGAGAGCTGGTGCGGATACCGCTGCATGACGCGCGCCGGATCGGAGATTTGCACCTTGTGCAGCATCGCCTCGCTCTGGTGCTCCGACTCCTCCTTGGAGACGCCCATGAGCTGGAAGACCTCGGCGAGCTGCGGCCCGACACGAATGGCCGGGTTCAGCGCCGACGCCGGGTTCTGGTAGACCATCGAGAGGGTCGTCGCGTGCAGCCGGCGCACCTTGCCGCCGCCCATCCCGAGCATGTCCTCGCCATGCAGGCGAATGGAGCCGTTGAGGATCTTCGCGTTGCGCGGGAGGTAGCGCATGATGGCGAACGCGACCGTCGTCTTCCCGCAGCCGGACTCGCCCACGAGCCCGTACGACTCGCCCTGTCCCACGGCGAAGGAGACGCCGCGCAGCACCCGCCGATCGACCCCCCGGACGCGGTAGGCGATCTCGAGATCCTGGAGATCGATGGCGGCCTCGGTCATCGCTCGAACACCTGCGAGATCGCGTCGGCGATCAGGTTGATGCCGATGATGAGCGTGGCAATGGCGAGGGAGGGGAAGAGCACCGCCCACCAGACTCCGCCGTTGATGAACTGGTAGTTCTGCGAGATGTCCTGACCCCAGTCCGGGATCGACGGGTCGGCGCCGAAGCCGAGGAACGAGAGCGTGGCCACGGTGAAGATGGCGTAGCCGAGTCGCACGGTGAACTCGACGATGATCGGCCCGGTGACATTGGGAAGGATCTCCGCGAACATCACGTACGGCCCGTGCTCGTTTCGCAGGCGGGCTGCCTGGACGTACTCGAGCTGTGCCTCCCCGAGAACTGCCGCACGAACCGTCTTGGCGATGATCGGCGTGAAGACGAAACCGATCACGAGGATCAGCGTGAGCCGCGACGGGCCGAGCGCGACCACTGCGAGTAGCGCCGTGATGATCAGCGGGATGGCGAGGATCGCGTCGACGAGCCGCATCGTCGCCTCGTCGACGATCCCGCGGTAGTAGCCCGTGACGAGGCCGATGGCGGTGCCGAAGATCGTCCCGAGGATCGTCGCGAGGGGAGCGATGATGAGGATGGAGCGCGCGCCGACGATCACCCGGGAGAGAACGTCTCTGCCCAGCCGGTCGGTGCCGAAGAGGTGGTCGGCGGACGGGCCCACGAGCTTGTTGAGCACGTCGGGAGCCTCGGGGTCCTTCGGGGCGATCAGGTAGCCGAAGATCGCGCAGAGCACCCAGATCCCGGCAAGGAGGAGCCCGATGAGGAAGGTCGGCGAGCGGAGGAGGAGCCGGAAGCGCTCGTGGCGCTCGACCTTGGTCTCGTCCGGCCGGATCGGGATCGAAATGGGGGCGGCTGGGTCCTCGAGCGTCGTCATTCGGCGGCGGCGTAGCGGATGCGGGGGTTGAGGAGGGAATACGCAAGGTCGGCGAGGAGCGTGGCGATGAGAAAGACGATGCCGACAACGAGGACGCCGGTCTCGAGGAGCGGGAAGTCCTTCTTCTGCGCGGCCGTGAAGATGAGACGGCCCATGCCGGGGTAGTTGAAGAGCGTCTCGATCACGACGAGGCCGCCGATGAGATAGCCGGTCTGCGTGGCGATGACCGCGATCGTCGGGAGAAGCGAGTTGCGCAGGACGTGGCGGCGAATCACAGTTCGCCGCGGCAGCCCCTTGAGCATGGCGGTGCGCGTGTAGTCGGCGTCGAGCGACTCGATCGTTCCTGCTCTCGTGATCCGGGCGATGTAGCCGAAGAGCACGATCACAAGCGTGAGGGCGGGGAGGAAGAGGTACTTGAGCTGCGTGAGGATGCTGCTTCCGTCGGGCGCGTTCGCGCTCACGGGGAAGAGGTCGAGCCAGAGTCCGAAGACGAGGATGAGGATGATGCCCGTCACGAACTCGGGCACCACGGTGAGCGAGAGCCCGCCGATGGTAATGACGCGATCCGTGAGCCTGTCGCGCTTCAGCGCCGCAACGACGCCGCCGAGGATGGCCAGCGGTACCACCATGACGAAGGCGAACGCCGCGAGCTTCAGCGAGTGTGTGAGCGCGGGTCCGATCAGCTCATTGACGGGCAGGTTGTAGGAGAGCGAGGTGCCGAGGTCTCCGTGGAGGAGGCCGGTGACCCAGTTCCAGTACTGCTCCCAGAGCGGCTTGTCGGTCCCCAGCTTGTGGTTCAGCTGATCGACGGCGGCCTGGTCGGCGAAGGGGCCGAGCTTGCGGCGAGCAACGTTTCCGGGCAGAACCTGCGCGCCAAAGAAGACGATCACGCTGAGGAGGAAGAGCGTGATGGCCGCGAGCCCGAGCCTGGTGAGGAGGAAGCGCGCCATGCAGCCCCTACAGACTAAGGATTAGGCGGCCGGAGCCAAAGCCCCGGCCGCCGTGATTCGTCCTAGGCGGTGAAGCCTGCCTTCGAGAGGTCGAACTGTCCCGTTGCGGCCGAGACCGCGTTCAGCAGATTCTTCTTCCCTGCGCTCAGGAAGTAGTAGAAGTACGGGAAGACGATCGGGGTCTCGTCGAGGAGGAGCTCCTCGATCTGCTTTGCGACCCCCTTCTGCGAGTCGATGTCGAGAGCCGCGACGTACTGCTTGACGAGGCTGTCGTACTGATCGTTCTTGAAGTGCGCCGAGTTCCAGACGCCGACCTTGGGGTCGCCCGAGAGGGGGGCGGTCAGGTAGACGTTCGGCACCGGCCGGTGGCCGTAGTCGGTGATGCCCATGACGGAGTCGAGCCACGTCGACTTCCCGAAGACGCCGTCGCCGTAGTACGTGCCGGCATCGGTGATCTTCAGGTTGATGGTGACGCCGATCTCCGCTGCGTACTGCTTCACGAGCTGGGCGAGATCCGGAATCTCGAACCCGTTCCAGGTGTTCAGCTCGACGGTGAAGTTGGACTGGCCAGCATCGGCGAGAAGCTGCTTCGCCTGGTCGATGTCCTGTACGCGCTGCGCCACGCTCGTGTCGGTGGACGGGTAGAGCGGGGCGAACGGGCTGTCGTTGCCGACGTCCGCCTGGCCTTCCCAGAGGCCGTCCACGAGCGCCTCGCGGTCGATGCAGAGTGCGATCGCCTGGCGGACGCGCTTGTCCGTGAAGGGTGCCTTGTCCGTCCGCATGTGGAGCTGCCGGTGCGTGGCCGCCTTGACGGCGATGACGTTCACATTGGGGTCGTCCAGGAGCGCCTTGCCTCCGGAGACTGAGAAGTGCTCGACGAAGTCGACCTCGTCTCCCTGGAGGGCGAGGATCATCGGCCCCTCTTCGTCGTAGAACTTCAGCTCCATCGAGTCGGGGTTCGACTTCGTGCCCCAGTAGGCGTCGTTGCGGACGAATTTTGCGCCGACCTTCGGCGTGAAGCTGTCGAGCTTGAAGGGGCCGGTGCCCTCGAAGGTCTTGCCCCAGTCGGCCGGGTCGAGGTCGGTCGGGATGATGATGGCGTTGTAGTTCGCCGAGCTGACGAGCGTCGGGAAGTTGCCGTTCGCGGCGTCGAGGTTGAAGACGACGGTCGAGTCGTCGGGCGCCTCGATCCCGCCGGGCGAGAGGACGCCGCCGAGCGCGGACTGCGCGTTGGCGGACCCGCCGTCCGGGTTGATCAGCTTGTCGAAGGTCGTCTTGACGTCGTTGGCGACGAGGGTCCCGCCGCTGTGGAACTGGACTCCCTGGCGGATCTTGAACGTCCAGACAGTCCCGTCGTCGTTCGGCTCCCAGCTCTCCGCAATGCGCGGCTCGAGTTCGAGCTGTGCGTTCGAGAAGGAGAGGAACTCGCCGGTCGAGCCGAGGAGGCCCGCGCCACCCTCGTCCTGGACGAGGAGCGGGTTCGGCTCGGTGGTCGGCTGAATGAGCGCGACGCGAATGTTGCCGCCGGCCTGGACCTCGCCCGTGGCCGTCGGCGTGGTCCCTCCGCCGGTCGTCTCGCCTCCGCCGCCTCCGCCTCCGCAGGCAGCAGCGAGGAAGGAAACCAGCGGGATTGACATGCCTACGACGGTGCCGCGGCGCACGAACTCCCGCCGCGTGATCTTGCCCGCCGCGTACTCGTCGATGATGTGGTTTTCGAGCTCGCTGCGGTCCTTACGGATCGCGTCTACGCGACGCTGCGTGTCATCCATTACGGCCTCTCTCCTTCCGCCAAGGTGCGGCCTTCGGTTTCGCCCGGAACGCCCGCTTATAGCTCATCCCGGGGCCTTTAGCAACGGGGTCTTCCCTCTCAGGAAGTCAGACGGGAAGCTTCTGGCGAAGTTGGCGAAAAGGCGCGCAGGCGCTCCAGCAGAAGGCTCCTGAAGCCGCCCGCGTCGATGTCGACGGCCACGTCGGCGGTCGGCTCGGGGCCCGACGTGCGGCGGCGCATGTCCACCACGGTGCGGCCGCGGCAGATGCCGTCAGAGGCGTCCACGTCCACGTGGCGCGGCTCCACGGTCAGGAGGTCTGGGCGGAAAACGTGTGCGACCGCGACGGCGTCGTGGATCGGCGCGCCGCCGTGGTCGTAGGCCTCGTTGTAGAAGCCGAGGTAGAAGTCGAGCATGTCGGCCGCGGCCTCGGCCACCGGCCCGGCGCCGCGCAACCCGTCTGCGTCCGCATTCGAAAGCACGGCCTTGTTGGTCACGTCGAGTCCGACCATGGTCACGGCCAGCCCGCTCCTGAAGACCTGGGCGGCGGCCTCGGGATCGATCCAGATGTTGAACTCGGCCGAGGGCGTCTGGTTGCCCTCGTGGATTGCCCCGCCCATGAGGACGACGCGGTCGATCTGCGCGGCCGCCTCGGGATGCTCTTCCAGCAGGAGCGCGATGTTCGTGAGCGGCCCGAGCGCGACGAGCGTGACCGGCTCAGCGCAGGCGCCGAGCTTCGCCGCGAGAAAGTCCTTCGCATGCTCGGCCACGTGCTTCGCGCTCGGGGGCGGGAGGTCGACGCCGTCGAGCCCGGTCTCGCCGTGGGCGTCGGCCGCGACGACGAGATCGCCGACGAGGGGGCCGTGGGCGCCGGTCGCGACGGGAATGTCGGCCCGGCCGGCGAGCTCGAGGACGCGGAGGGCGTTCGCGGTCGTCTTTTCGACCGTCTGGTTTCCCGCCACCGCGGACACGCCGATGACGTCGAGCTCCGGGCTCCCGAGCGCGAGGAGCAGCGCGAGAGCGTCGTCCTGGCCCGGGTCGCAGTCGATGAGGACCGGGATCACGCGGGCTGCGTCAGAGCTGGTCTGCGAAGTCGATGTTCGACGGCTTCAGGACCGGGTCGTTGCCGTAGTACGCGTGCTTCGACATGTCCGGCGAATAGCGGCCCGCGGGCGGCGTTCGTCCGAGCGCCTCGGCGAGGGACCGCGTGAGGTAGGACGCGTTGCCGCAGCACAGGCCGAGGTACTCAATGCCGAGGGCGTCGGCTTCCCGTGCGAACTCCGCCACCTCGTAGCGGGTCGACTCGAATGGCTCGAGTGCGGTGGGGAAGAGCATCCCGTCGTGACGGGGATGGCGAAGGCTCTGGAAAGTCGGCATGTCCTCGGTGGTCTGGTACGGGACCGGGAGGGCTGCCACATACCCGGACACCTGCTCGCGGATGCTCGGGAGGAGAGCCATCGTGGTCGGGATGCCGCGGATGCAGTTGAGGCCGACCACGTCGGCGCCGGCCTGCTCCAGCATCGCGCAGGCGTCGGCAGGCGTCATGCCATCCCGCGTCAGCGGCTCCTGGTGGATGCACATCGTGACAACGGCAGGGAGGCCGGCGGCCTTGATCGTCTCGAGCGCCATCCGCGCCTCTTCTGCGTAGGAGTACGTCTCGGCGATCACGTAGTCGACGCCCGCCTCGGCCGCCCACGCGACCTGCTCGTCGAACATCGCCTGCACGGCCTTCTTCGACTCGGCGTCATCCGGCTCGAAGACGTTCGTGTTGCAGATGTCGCCGGCGAAGAGGGAGCCGGTCTCGTCCGCGACCTCCTTCGCGAGGGCGAGCGCGCTCCGGTTCAGCTCCTCGAGGAGCCCTTCCTTGCCGACGACACGCATCTTCTCGCGGTGGGCGTAGTACGTGAACGCCTCGACGACGTCGGACCCCGCGTGCACGAACTCACGGTGGAGCTCGGTCACCTTCTCGGGGTGGTCGAGAACAGCCTCGGGGACGAACGCGCCGGCCTGGATGTAGCCGCGACGCTCGAGCTCGAAGAGATACCCCTCCGCGCAGATGACGTGCCCCGCTCCGAGGCGCTCGAGAAGTCCGGCTCCGGCCACGGGCCGAGTTTAGTCAGGCGGCGAAGGCTCCCGCCACGATGAGCTCGCGGACGGGCTCGAGGTCGGCGGGAAGCGGATCGCCCACGTCCATGAACGAGACGCGCTCGCGGACGAGTTCATACGCCCGCCTCGTGCCGGCGCCCAACGCCGGCGGCTTGCGCAAATCGATCGCCTGGGCGGCGATCGTGAAGCCGATGGCGGCAAGCCGCTCGCCGAGGTCGACCATCTCCGACAGACGGCGCGCCGCGAGGGGCGCCATCGTGATGCGGTCCTCGATGCCTTCGGCGTGCGTCGAGGTGACGACCTCGTAGGAAACGGGCTGTGCCAGGAGGCGCGCCTCTGCCGTGAGCGCCTGCGCGGCGACCCCGAACTCGCCGAGCGAGTTCTCCACGAGGTCCTGCCTGGGCGCCAGGGAATCGGGCAGGCCGGTGAGCGGCCCCTGGAGGAGCTTGAGCATGCGCTCGCACGCGCTCGTCAGGGTGGGGGCCAGCGCGAGGCGGAGGAAGTCGAGCGCGGCGGCGAGGGGGAGGATGTCGAAGTTCGCGACCGAGACGATGCGGTCCTCGTCCGGGATGACGAGGGGATTCTCCTGCGACGCGTTGAGCTCGATCTCGAGCTGCCTCCGGGCGAAGTCGAAGGCATCCCGGGTGGCGCCGTGAATCTGGGGGAGACAACGAAACGTGAGCGGGTCCTGAAGGTTCCGCGCGGCGCCTTTCTCCCAGAGGTAGCTGCCCTCGAGTAGGCCGCGAAGCCGCTCGAGCGCGAAGCAGAGGCCGGGATACGGCCGCACGTCCCCGATGGCCGGATGCAGCAGGGTGAGGTTCGCCGCGAAGGCCTCGAGGTCGAGCGCGCCCGTGACGTCCAGCGTGTCCACGAGCCGCGCGGCGTCGGCCAGGGCGAGCGACGCCAGCCCGGTCGAAAACGCGTTCGAGTTCACGAGCGCGATCCCCTCCTTGGCGAGGAGCTCGGTGTCGCCGAAGAGCTCCGCCGCGAGGTCGGCCATCGGCGCGAGATCTCCCTGGCCGAGCGAGCCGAGCATGCGGACGCGCGGGCGCTCCCCGTCGTTCAACGCGCGCACGATCCGCTCCGCGATCTCCGGCCGCACCCCGGAGGTGCCCTTGGCGAGCATGTTCGCGTGGCGGAGCATCGTCGCCCGCACGACCTCGAGCGGCGCGTCCGGCCCCGTTCCGATGCGGTGGTTGTCGATGAGTCGCCGGTTGAAGGCGGGAATCTCTTCGAGCGGGACGCGGTGCTTCTTGCGCGCGCCGACACCGGTCGTGGTGCCGTAGACCTCGTCTCCGCGCTCGACCACGCGATCGACCAGCGCACGAGTCTCGCGCATGCGCTCAAGGGCCTCCGGCGCGACCTCGACGGGCTCCGCGTCGCGGGCGACTCGGACGACGTTGGCGACGGTGAGCCCGCTTCCCGACAGGACGACCGTCATGCCGACCAGACCAGCTCTGCCGCGCGGACGAGCGTGGCGAGCTTCGCGCGCTCGTCTTCCTCGGAAAGCGCGTTTCCGAGAATGGACGTGGCGAAGCCGCACTGGGGCGAGATGGCGAGCCGTTCGAGCGGTATGAACGCCGACGCGTCCCGGACGCGTCTGACGAGCTCGTCCACGGTCTCCCGCCGGCCGCTCTTCGTCGTCACGAGCCCGAGGACGACGACCTTGTCCTCCGGCACCTCCGCCAGGGGCTCGAACGAGCCCGAGCGCTCGTCGTCGTACTCGAGCAGGATCCGCTCGGCGTTCACTCGCGGGAAGAGGCGCGCGGCGATCCAGTCGTAGCCGCCGGAAACGAGCCAGCGGCTCGCCTGGTTCCCGCGGCAGAGATGCATGCCGAACGTCACGCCCGGATGGTCGCCGATGACGAGGTTGTCGAGCTCGAGGCCGAGCTCCAGCCAGCGGCCGGCCGGCCAGCCGCGGCTCTCGTAGAAGTCGCGATAGCCCGGATCGAGGAGAAGAGGGTAGTGCGGCGCGTCGAGCTGGATGTAGCGGGCGCCGAGGCGCACGAGTTCGTCGACCTCCTCGCGCAGGATCTCCGCCACATCGCCGAGGTAGTCCTCGAGAGAAGCGTAGGCCTCCGGCGGGCGATCCGGATTCCAGAAGTTGGCGAATAGGGAGGGGCTGGGCAGCGTTACCTTCAGCACACGGTCGGTTCGATCCCGCGCGTACATGAATTCCGCCGCCGACAGAAAGCGCCTGCGTTGAAGCTTCCCCGTCACCGCCAGGGGCGGCCGCTCGACCTTCAGGTCGCCGAGCTCGTCGCTTCGCCACTCTCCCCAGAGGAAGGCGTCGAGGTCCCAGTCGCCGAACCCCTCCACCGCCGCCGGCAGCTGGCTCTGGAACGAAAGGCGGCGCATTTCCCCGTCGGTGACCACGTCGAGACCGGCCTCCTCCTGCAAGGCGAGTGCCTCGTCGACGGCCGCGTCCTCGATTTCCCCGAAGCGCTCTTCGCTCATGTCCCCGGCCTCGAGCCGCTTACGGGCCTCGAGCAGGGATTCAGGGCGCAGCAGGCTGCCGACGACGTCTGTGCGGGCCGTGAGCACGCGCCTACTTTAGAACCCCGTTCGGGATGGAGACCTGAACCGCCGAACAGCGGTGGACGCCTCAATGCGGCGTCCTCGGTCGCGCGCGTATCTCATTCGATCCGCTCGCTCCCTGCGTCCTGGCCTCGTGACGCCCACCACTCTTCAGCGCGGAGGCTCCATCCCAAACGGGATTCATGGCCCTGCGGGTACGATCCCCGCTTCGCGCCGAGGCGCGGGTCGCGCGCATGAGAGACATCCTCGTCCTCTGCCCGCAGGAGCGGGATCTTGTCGCCATTCGCGCTGCGGGGCTGGAGGACCGATACCGCGTTCGCTACGAGGGCTCGGACCTCGACCAGCTCGAGACTTTCGAGCCCGAACCGTTCCTCGAGCACGCCGAGACGCTTCCGGCCGACGGAGTCATCGGTACGAAGGACCTCTCGGCGCTCCTCGCCGCCCTTCTCACCGAGCGCCGAGGTCTGCCGGGCCCGACGCCGCACTCCCTCCTTGCGCTCCAGCACAAGCCGACCTCGCGCGAAGTACAACGGCTCGTCGCGCCTGAGTCGACGCCGAACTTCTGCCTGCTCGAAGACGCCACTCCCTGCGACCCGCCGTTCTTCGCCAAGCCGGTGGTCGGCCGGCTCTCCCAGAACACCTACCGGATCGACGACCTCTCCGAGCTCTCGAAGCTCCACGAGGCCGATCGCTACACGAACCGCTACGCGGAGATCGCGGCACTCGCCGGCGGCGTTCCCGCGAACGTGCACGGATTCTTGGGCGAAGAGCTCCTGTCCGGCGACGAGGTCACGCTCGAGGGCTACGTCCACGGTGACTCGGTGGTCACGATCGGCGTCACCGACTCGGTCAAGTACGAGGGGACGTTCAGCTTCGAGCGCTTCGAGTACCCGTCACGACAGTCCGAGGAGCGGCAGGCGGAGCTCTCCGGCATCGCCGCGCGGATCCTCCCGGCGCTCGGCTTCGAGGGTGGATTCTTCAACGTCGAGTTTTTCGTCCCGGAGGACGGGCCGGCGCAGATCATCGAGGTGAACGGGCGGATCGCCTCGCAGTTCGCCCCGCTCGTCCAGGCCCTGCACGGCCGCTCCACCTACGACGCGCTCTTCGAGCTCGCCTGCGGCGACGACCCGCACTGGGAGACAGGACTTCCCGACGGCGTCGCCGTCAGCTACGTGATGCGCGTCTTCGAGGACGCCTTCGTCGAGGCAGTTCCCGACCCCGAGAACAACCTCGAGGTGCTTGTCCGCCCGGGGCTCTCGCTCTCCGCCCAGGGCACGAACGACGCCCAGAGCTATCGCCTCGCGATCCTCTATGAGTCGGGCGCGACGAGGGAAGAGGCCGTGGCCATGGCGCGCGAGCGGGTGGCCGGCCTCAATTTCCGGCTGGCGCCGGTTCCTGTGCGCTGACCTCCGGCGCCTCCTCGCGGTTCACGATCCCGACCGCTGCGACGAACGCGCCGGCGAAGGCGAGGCCTGCGGCGACGAGCATCCCGACCCGGAAGCCGTCGATGGAAGCGTCGCGGAGCGGCTGGGCGATCTGGTTCTTCGCCAGCGGGTCGCCGACGCTCACCTGCGAGTGATAGACGAGCGAGATGACGAGGCCGATGGCTGCGACCGCGATCAGGTTTCCGAGGCGCGACACCGTCGAATTCACTCCCGAGGCGATGCCCGCGAACTCCGAAGGCGCCGACTTGAGCGCGGTCGACGTGATCGGCGCGACGAGCATGGCGAGGCCGAGCGAGAAGACGATGATCGAAGCGAAGCCCCAGGTCCAGAAGTCACTCGTCTCCGTAACGGGCAGGATCAGAAGGATGCCGATGCCGACGAGAAACGGGCCCGCCGTCAGGTAGAGGCGAGGGCCGTGCTCGTCGGCGAGCTTCCCGAAGCGTGCGGCCAGGGCGATCATGATCACGCTTCCCGGAATGCCGAGGAGCGAGGCCTCGAAGGGCGAAAAGCCGATGAACTGCAGGTAGAGCTGTACGAAGATGAGCTGCGCGTAGAGGGCGCCGTAGACGAGGAACGTCTCGAGGTTCGCCATCGCGAAGTTGCGGCGCTTGAAGAGATCGAAGGGCAGCATCGCGTTCTTCGAGCGTGCTTCGACGAGGCAGAACGCGACGAGCGCGGGCACCGAGATCGCAAACGCCCACCAGACGCCTGCGAAGCCCTTCTCGGGCACTTCCACAAGGCCGTAGGTCAGCGTCCCGAACGCCACTGCCGCGAGCGTCGCCCCCGGGATGTCGAGCCGGCCGACGCGCAGCATCTTCTGCTCGTTGCACTCGCCGGCCTTGGCCAGGACCACGGTGAGCGCCGCGAGCGGAAGGTTGATGAAGAAGATCCAGCGCCACGAGACCCACTCGACGAGTGCGCCGCCGATCGGCGGCCCGGCGATCGTGGCCACGGTCGTGAACGCAGTCCAGAGCCCGATCGCGCGCCCGGCCTCGTCCCCGTAGACGCCGCGCAGGAGCGCGAGGGAGTTCGTCGTCAGAAAGGCGCCGGCGATCCCCTGCAACGCGCGCGCCAAAATGAGCAGGCTCCCCGAAGGAGCGAAGCCGGCGAAGATCGAGGCAACGGCGAAGCCCGCGGCTCCCGCGATGAACGTCGGCCTCCGCCCGTAGCGGTCGCCGATGGCGCCGCCGACGAGGTAGAGCGAGGCAAGTGAGAGGGAGTACGAGAGGACGATCCACTGCTGCCCCGTGAGGCCGAGGTCGAGATCCTCCGCGATCGTGGGCAGAGCGACGAAGACCACGGTCGCGTCGATGAAGGCGAGCGATGAACCGAGCACGGTCGCGGCCAGGGTGAGCGTGCGCCGCTGATCCAGGGTGAAGGCCGCCATCGGGGTGAGGATATGCTCGCCCGACGATGAGGGGAATGGCGGCGGGCATCGTCGCAGCGGGAGTCTGGGCCGCCGCCGAGCCGGCGCTCGGCCGCGCTTTCGGAATCCCCTGGTATTCCGACCGCGGGCTGCTCGGCGGGCTCCTTCGCGTCCGCCCGGAGGCGGCGATCGCGATCCACCTCGTGAACGGTGCGATTTTCGGTGCGACCTTCGAGCGGCTCGGGCTCCGCGGGCCCGTCAAAGGTGTTGTGATGGCCCAGGCCGAGAGCCTCGGGCTCTGGCCCTGGATGGCGGTCGTCGACCGCGTCCACCAAGAGCGCCGCGCCGGCACGTGGCCGCCGCTCCTACGGAACGGACGCGTTTTCGCCTACGAGGTGACCGTCCACGCGCTCTTCGGCGCGGTCCTCGGCGGCCTCCTCAGCTCGAGCTCCGAGACCGCTCCTTCTCCTGGTCGGGAGGTTCCGGCAGCGCCGCGTTGAGCTCCCCTTCGACGTCTTCGTCGATCGGAGCAGATCGCCCGGGTTCCGTCTTCTCGTCCTCGTCGGTCGAGAAACCGGTGTTTCTCCGCTCTTCAGACGTGATCATCGCCACCCCCCTGAGCTAGCCCGCTCCGGTGCTCTACGGTCTTGTTCCCTGGCCCAGGCCGGTGAAACCCTTGGTCGAACGGGTAGAAACGAGCCGTGGGACTCGCGTTCCCGACCGCAGGCGTGCGCCTGATTCGCCTCCTCGACCTCGTAACTGTGGTTTGGGTCGTTCTCTGGATCGCCCTGGCGCTGCTCGTCGGGCGGGAGGTACGGAACCTGCGCGAGCTCTCGGACACCGTCGTCACCGCGGGCGTGGCCGTCGAGGAGACGGGTGGGCTCGTACGCAATCTCGGGGCGATCCCGTTCGTCGGCGGCCACGTCTCGGACGTCGCCGACGAGGTCGAGGCGGCCGGACGGAGCGCCCAGGTGAGCGGACGCGACAGCCGCGACTCCACGGAGAACCTGAGCGTTCTCCTGGCGCTCTCGATCGCCCTCATCCCGACGTTGCCGCTGCTGGGCCTGTACCTGCCGCTCCGCTGGGCGTGGACGAACGACGCGCGTGCCGTGCGCCGCGCGCTCAGGCAGTCCCCCTCGGATCCGCTGCTGGTCGAGTTTCTCGCCCGCCGCGCAGTCTCCAACTTCCCCTACGACAAGCTCCTCGCCGTCAGCGCGCAGCCATTTCGAGATCTCGAAGAGGGCCGGTATGGCTCGCTGGCGCGGCTCGAGCTCGACCGCCTCGGCATTCGCAACGCTTCGGCCTAAAGTTCGGCGTCCGCATCGACCGATACTCTCGAACGTGATGAACGCAAAGGAAGCGCCGCCGGAGGCGGTTGTGGAAGAGGAAGCGGACGAAGTGCGGGCAGACGTCGACGCCGAGGTCAGCGAGCCAGTTGCCCAGGCGCCCGGTCTCGAGCCCTCGGACGACGATCAGGGCATCGGCGCTCGCGTGACCGCGGTCTTCACCGCGGCGGAGAAGGCCGGCCAGCACATCGTCACGCTCGCCCGTGAGGAGGCGGAGGACATCCGCCGCGAGGCGAGGGCCGAAGCCGACGCCTATCTGCGCGAGCAGAAGCTGCAGGCCGACAAGGAGGTCGAGCAGATCTTCGCCGAGGCTCGCCGCAAGGCACAGGCGATCGAGGAGGAGGCCCGGGTTTCGTCCCGCCAGGTCGAGGACGACGCCCGCGTGCGCAAGGACCGGCTCCGTGAGGAGGCGCGCCTCATCGAAGAGCGCATCTCGTGGGCGAAGGAGGGCCTCGCCGAGGTCGACGAGCGCCTCCAGCAGGTGTTCCTCGAGAACGAGCCGCTCGCGCATCAGCCCGACTCGGACTCCTAGCTCAGGTTTCCTCTCCGTCCGCTCGGACCACAATCCGGTCATGAGCAGCTACACGAAGAAGAATCTCAAGGATGTCGAGAACCAGGCGCCGAAGTTCGACATGCCGGACGGGATGGACGCCCGCTTCGCCCGCACCGACCTGCAGGGAGAGACTCTCGGGCTCAGCATCATGAAGCTGGACGCCGGCTTCCGGATCCCCTTCGGCCACAAGCACTCGGGCCAGGAGGAGGTCTACGTCGTGGTCGATGGCTCCGGGCGGGTGAAGGTCGACGACGAGGTCGTCGAGCTACGCCGGTGGGACGCGATCCGCTTCGACAAGGACACGATGCGCAACATGGAGGCCGGCCCCGAGGGCATCGAGTACATCGCTTTCGGTGCGGGGACCGATCCGACCGACGCCGAGATGGCGCCCGGCTGGTGGAGCGACTGAGCGAGCAGCTCACCGGCGGCTGTCTCTGCGGCGGCGTCCGCTTCGAGGTGACCGAGCCGCTTCTACGCGCGAGCTACTGCCACTGCACGCGCTGCCAGCGGAGGACTGGCACTGCCGCGTCCGCCCAGGCCCGTGTCGCGCCCGGCTCACTCCGAATCCTCTCCGGCGAGGAGCTGGTCCGGGCGTGGCAGCCGGAAAGCGGCTTCGCCAAGGAGTTCTGCTCCCAGTGCGGCTCGCAGCTCTGGAGCCGCAACCCGGACGACCCCGAGGTGATCAGCGTCCGGCTCGGCGCCTTCGACTCGGACCCGGGGATTCGCCCAGAGCACCGCCAGTTCGTCGCCTACGCCGCGAGCTGGGAGGAGATCCCGGACGACGGCCTCCCGCGCTACGACGAACAGCCGCCGAATCGCCCGTAGGCGTTCTGTTCTGGCGCTACCGCGCAGGGATGCGGGCGCCTCGGTAGGGGAGTAATGTCAACGCGGCTCGAAGGTTCCATGCCCACCTTTTCGCTGCGGGGAGGACCGATGAGAAACAGGAAGTGGATCGTTACTGCGGGTGTCCTGGCCTTGATCGTGATGGGCGCAGGGCTCACCGGCGCCGCATTGCGCAGAGCAGACCGTGGACGCGACATCACCAGCCCGGACAGCGCCGTGGTGCGCGAAGCGGAGGGTGAGGGCGAGTTCGACGCCGAATGGGAGGACGGCTATTTCGATCCACGCAAAGAGGCGAAGTTCGAGCGGACGGGCGGGGAGGCCGATCGCAAGGGGCCTGACACCCCCGCAGCGGAGCAGGTAGAGAACCGCGCCTTCCCGCGGAGCTACGTCAACGACAAGCGTGCGGTGGCGGAACACAAGAAGTTCACGAATACGCCGAAAAAGCCTGACCGCTCGGCCTTCAAGAACACAGCGGCGTTCAACGAGGCGCTGTCTGCTGCGCCCGGAGCCTGGACCGCGCTTGGACCCGTGACGGGCGATGTTCCGGGCGAGTCGGGCCAGTTCTTCGACCTGGAGACGCAGACGGGCCCCTCCACGCAGGAGTCAGGGCGTGTGACCGCGCTCGCAATCGACCCCAACTGCGGCAAGGCGTCGGCGCCTTCGGGTGCTCCATGCCGCCTTTGGGTCGCAGCGGCCGGCGGCGGAATCTGGCGGACGAACAACGCGCTCGCCGCGCAGCCGACGTGGATCGCGCCACCCGACGACCTACCGACGAACTCGTTCGGCTCGCTGATCGTCGACCCGAACGATGCGAGCGGCGACACGCTTTACGCGGGCTCCGGCGAGCCCAACGGCTCGGGTGACTCCGAGGCCGGTCTCGGGCTCTTCAGGTCGACCAACGGCGGCCAGACCTGGCAGCTCGTCAGCGGCTCCGCCTCGGTCGCAACGAACCGCTCGATCGGCGCCGTAGCGATCCGGCCTGGGCATCCCGACACGATCGTGATCGGCACGGCCGTCGCCCGTCACGGCTCCTCGTCCGTGAACGGTGGCCGGTTCACGCCGCCGAACGCGCCGACGCTCGGCTTCTACTCGTCCACCGACGGCGGCGCGCACTTCACGCTGTCGACCGACCTCCAGGGAAAGACTCCGCCGAATCCGGCTCCGTCGTCGAGCGGCGTCGACTGGTTCCAGGGCGGGATCACGAAGATCGAGTACGACCCGAACTCGAACAGCACCGTCTACGCAGGTGTGCTCGGCTACGGGGTGTGGCGCTCGACCGATGGCGGAGCCCATTGGTCGCAGGTGTTCCAGACGATGAACCCGGCCGACTTCTTCGGCGACCGCACGGAGTTCGACGCCGTCAAGCTCGCAGGCGGGAAGACACGGATCTACCTCGGCGACTCCTCCGACGACCTCCTCGTAGCCAGGGTCTATCGCACCGACGATGCGGCTGCGATCACGGGCTCTGCGACCGGTGGCTACTCGAACGCCGGTTGGACCGAGCTCTCGAGCTCGCAGAACGGCACCAACGGGTTCCTGGCGTACTACTACTGCCAGAACGGCCAGTGCGGCTACGACGACTTCGTCGTCAGCCCGGCCTCCCAGCCGGGCGTCTCGGCCGGCCGTGAGGGAGAGCTTTGGCTCGGCGGTTCGATGAACTACGACGAGCTGCCAGCGTACGCGGGCCTGCCGCCCCGGTCGAACGGGCGCGCGGTCATCCGGTCCACCAACGCGGGCGCCTCCGCGGCGGACGTGACGTGGGGGGACATGACGGCGACGCTCGGGCCGGCGCCCGAGTACGCGTTCACGAAGGGGATCCATCCGGATCAGCACGCGGTCGTGTTCGACTCGGCGGACCCGCGGATCGCGTTCGTCGGCTCGGACGGCGGGGTCGTGCGCATCGACATGCGCAGTCCGGTAGACGCCTCGGCCGCGTGCAGCTCTCGCCGCTTCGGCGGGGAGCCGCTCGCGGCGGACGATCTCGCCGACTGTCAGCGTGTGCTGAACGGCATCCCGTCGTCGATCGAGCCGATCAACTCGGGCCTGAACACGATTCAGTTCCAGTCGCTCTCGGTCAACCCGGCCAACCAGACCGGCGACCTGCTGGGCGGTACGCAGGACAACGGGACGTTCTCCTACACGGGCGGGCCGACGTGGCTCGAGAGCGTCGGCGGTGACGGCGGGCAGTCCGGCTTCGACGTGACCAACCCGACGACGCGGTACCACAACTACTACGACGCGACGCCGGAGGTGAACTTCCATGGCACGGATCCGAAGGAGTGGCTGGCCATCTACGACCCGCTGCAGGCGTCCAAGGAGGCACGCTCCTTCTATGTCCCGTTCCAGGCCGATCCCAGCGTGGGCGGCCGCGCCTTCATCGGGCTCGAGCACGTGTGGCGCACCGACGATCACGGCGGCGACCCCGAGTTCCTCGAGGAGCACTGCAACGCGCTCCACCGTGACGCGGGCCCGTGCGGAGACTGGCAGCCGCTCGGCAACTCGCTGACCATCGGCTCGGCCAGGGACCGCGGCGGTCAGTTCGTCGTGGCCGTCGTTCCGTCGCCGAGCGACAACGGCACATTGTGGGCCGGGACGCGGGCCGGGCGCATCTGGGTGAGCAAGGACGCCGACTCGGCGAATCCGCGCAACGCCCATTTCTGGCGCATCGACACCGCAGCGACTCCCGGGCGCTTCGTATCCGGGATCGCGATCGACCCGCAGGACTCGAACCACGCGTGGATCTCCTACTCGGGCTACGGCGCGTACACGCCGGGCACGCCGCAGCACGTGCTCGAGGCGCGCTTCGACCCCAAGAGCCACACGGGCACGTTCGTCGACCGGTCCTACGACATCGGCGACCAGCCGATCACGGGGTTGGCGCGAAACGACGACAACGGCGATCTCTACGCGGCGACCGACTTCGGCGTGTTGCGCCTCGCCGCCGGCGCGACCCAATGGGTGCGCGCGGGCACGGGGCTTCCGACCGCTTCGGTCTTCGGGCTCACGCTCGCACAGGACGCGAACGTGCTCTACGCGGCCACGCACGGCCGCGGCGCCTACTCGATCAGCCTCCCGTAAGCCGTCGACATTCACGGGGCGCCCCGAGCAGAGGGCGCCCCGTGCAATTCGGTGCGGCGGCGTTTGAAGTGGATCGCGCCGGGTAGCACAAGCTCAGTGGGGGCACTGCCTGGCAGGCACATGTCCAAGCGCGGACGGCGCATCGCCGCGGCCATATCGCTGCTGACCCTCGTGCTGGCGACCGGCGCGCTCCTTGCCCGGTCGGAGACAGGCGGAGCAGCCGTCGTCGAGCCGCCCCTCGCGACGTCGAGCAACGTGCACCTGGTCGCGCACATCCCAGGGAGCGCCGCCGGCATGAACTTCAAGGATCACTACGCGTACGTGAGCGGGTGGGGCGGGATCACGGTTCTCGACATCGCGCAGGCCGCCTCGCCGAAGGTCGCCGCGGTCCTCCCGCTGCCGCACTTCGAGAACGAGGACGTCGATCTGTGCGGCAACACGCTGATCGTCGTCAACGACCGCGAGGCGCAGGATCTCGGCTCGATCATGTACGTCCTCACGATCGCGAACCCGACCCAGCCGGTCGTGCAGGCGATTCTGCCGCTCGGCGGCACCGGAAGCGGGCGAGGCTCGGGCCACATCGCGAACTTCGTGAAGCCCGACTGCAGCCAGCTCTGGGTGGATGGCGGCAACCTGGTGGAGGTCGTGGACCTGAGCGTCCCGTCCGCGCCGCGCTCGCTCGGGAAGTTCGAGTCGGCCGCGTCCATGAGCCCGAGTTTCAAGGTTTCCCACGACACCGAGCTCGACTCGACGGGCACCGTCTGGAACGTCGGCGGAGGAGGCGCGGCCGCCTACCAGGTGACCGCGAACCCGCTCGCGCCGAAGCTGCTCGGCACGACGGGCGACGCGGGCAAGAACCCCTCGCCCTACAACGACTTCATCCTCCACAACTCGCAGCGCCGCGGGAAGACGCTCCTCATCACCGAGGAGGACTACATCGACACGGACGAGGTGCCGCCAGGTGGCTGTCGCGGCCAGGGGAAGTTCGAGACCTGGGACGTCTCGCGCCTGAGCAAGGGCGCCATCACGCCCCAGGACACCTGGGAGACCGAGTTGAACGGGATGTTCACGAGCGGCGCCGTCGACTCGAAGGCGCCCGTGACCGTGAACTGCTCGTCGCACTGGTTCGACGCGAAGAACGGGATCGCCGCAGTCGGATGGTACGAGCAGGGCGTTCGCTTCCTCGACTATCG
>DATEOR010000108.1:0-43652 GCA_035273885.1 Gaiellaceae bacterium | reverse complement strand
AGGTCCGCGCCGAAAGCCACTGGGAAGAGAGCTTTCGCCCGGTCCGCGTGGAGCGGATCCGGCCCGTGGAGGGCGGCTTCGAGCTCGACGGTCTCGGCCGGTACCGCCACGTCCTCGTCGCGACCGGCCATCCGGGGCTCTCTTTCCCCACCGGGCTGGAAGGAGATCCGCGCGCGGTGCACGCGTACGAGCCGCACGACTACGCCGAGTGCGTCGAGATCGTAGGCGCGGGCATGGCCGCCGCGACCGAGTGGCTGAACGCGCTGGCGGCCGGTGCGGACGTCGTCTCCGTGCGGAGGCGCGAGCCGGAGCGCCGGCCGCTCAACCTTCCGCGCCAGCTCTTCACGCGCCGCGGCCTCGCTCGGTTCCATATCACGAGGCCGGACGAGCGCCGCGCGCTTCTCTGCCGCTGGTCCGGGCCGTCCTACCCGGCTGGGCGAAGCTGGGACGAGCCGGTCGAGCGCGCGCGGCGGTCCGGCCGATTCCGGGTCGCCCCCGAGCTCAACGGCGCCGACCAGGTCATCTGCGCGACCGGGTTCGCCCGCGGGTACGCGCACGACCCTCTGCTTGCGGCCCTGGTTGCCGATCACAGTCTCGCCACGGCCGGCAGCTGGATCGTCCTCGAGCCGGACTCGGCAGTCCGGGCGCTGACCGACGCCGAGCGCACCCTGGCCGTCGCCGGAGTCGCCGGCCAGTGGGCCTTTCCGGCCGCGGACACGCTGACCGGGGCGAAATATGCGGCCCGCGGATTTCTCCGAAGGGTGAAGGCATGTCGTTCACGCTGAGAGGCCGGATGGAGTCGCGTCTGGCGGCTGCGCTCGCTCCGCTCCTAGCGGCAGGCGGCCTCGCTGCGGCGATCACCGAATGGTGGCCGCTCGCCCTTGCGGGGACGATGGTCGGAGTCGGCCTTGCGTTCGACCTCGTGCTCGATCGGTGGCTCGACTACCAACCGGGCTGGCTCGCGATTCCGCTCGGCGTGGTTGAGCTAGCCGCGATCATGGGCATCGTCTATGCGCTGGGAATCTCGGCGCCGCTCTTCGTTGCGCTCGCGTTCTTTGCGGGCTCGTGGCTCCTCGCCCAGTTCCTCACTCACGGGGTCTTCCCGTACCTCCGGCTCTCGTACGGAGAGGACGGAGGAGAGCTGGGGCGCGTCGGGATCGCGATCGCGGTTCTCGTGCTGGCCTCCCTCGCGCTCTTCGCGGGAGTCGCCCTGGCCATGCAGCCGCCGACCGTGCGCCTGTCGAGCGGTGTTCACGACGGGCCTCTGATCCTCGATCGCGCCCAGAATCTCGTCGGCGATCCCGGCGCGGTCGTGCGTGGGGGAATCATCGTGAGCGCGGACAACGTCACCGTCCGCAACGTCACGGTGGTCGGCGGCGAGAACGGAATCGAGGTCGACGATGCCCATAACGTGACACTCGACCAGGTGCGGATCTCGGGCGCGAAGCTCGACGGCATTCACGTGCGCCGGGCGTCAGTCTCGATCCGCAATTGCCTCATCCATTCGCCGGCCGGCGACTACGCGCAGGGAATCGACATCTCGTTCGGATTCGACCTGGCTCCGAGCGTGGTCGAGGACTGCACCGTGATCGGCGGCCGTGAGGGGATCGTCACCCACTTCGCGATGGCCCGCGTCAGCGACAACCTGGTCAGCGGCACATCGCTCCGCGCACTGACGCTCACGGAGATGTCGATGGCGGTTGTGGATGGAAACGAGGTGCGCGATTCGCTCGGCGTCGGGATCTTTTGTGGCGACTATTCCGAGTGCGAGATCGATGACAATAGTATTGACGGCATTCGTCCCGACGATGCGTCCGGCGACAGGACACGGATGGGGTTTGCGATCCTCGCGCATTACGGCGCAAAAGCGGAGCTAGGTGACAATCACGTGTCGAATAGTCCGGGCGGAACCGACGCGCTCCTGGGTGCGGAGATATCGGACGAGAAATAGCGGGACGGTTTTCGCTAGCATCCGCACCCTCGAACACCGATCTCTGGAGGAACGTTGGCTCGAAAAACAATTCTCGTGTGCGACAACTGCGGCAAGGAAGTCGGCGAAGGCAAGGGCGCCGGAATGCGGGTGACGTACACCGACGCGCGCAGAGGCGCCAAGGCTGCCGATCTCTGCGACGACTGCGCGGGCAAGATGCCGGGCCGGCCCGCCGCCCGCCGCGGCCGTCGGCCGAAGTACGCCGCGTAGGAATTTCACGACGAAAACGGCTCGACTAGCGCTCTGCCCGGTGGCCGGAGACCACCGGGCGGACGTCTAGAATCGAGCGGATGGCGCTGGCTCTCCTGGTGGGCCCCGCGAACGCGGGCAAAGTCGCGCGTCTGCTCGATCGCTATCTCGAAACCCTCGACCGAGACCCGTTTCTGATTGTTCCGAACCGGGCGGACGTCAGCAGGGTCGAGCACGATCTGCTGGCGCGCCGTCCGGCCCTGCTCGGCGGCTCGATCGGGACGTTCGACGACCTCTTCCGGCGCGTGCGACAGAACGCCGGCGCCTCCTCGCGCCCCCGGGTGACCGAGGCACAGCGGGCGCTTCTCCTGGCGGGCGTCGTCTCGGCGGCGAGCCTCAACGGTCTCGGCCCGTCGTCGCGCTATCCGGGGTTTACCGACGCGCTCGGCTCGGCGGTTGCCGACCTCGAAGCTGCGCTGCTCGACCCCGATGACGTGGAGGGCCCGCTCGCAGGCCTTTACCGCGGCTACCGGGCCGAGCTCGACCGCCTCGAGCTCTGGGACCGAGAGCTGGCACGCGGGCACGCGGCCGACCTGGTTGCGGGCGACTTCGGCGCCTGGGGCGACCAACCGGTCTTCGCGTACGGCTTCGAGGATCTCACCGGCGCGCAGTGGCGGCTGCTCGAGGCACTCGCGGGCCGCACGGAGGTCGTCGTCTCACTCCCGTACGAGCCTCTGCGGCCTGCGTTCAGCTCCCTGCAGCGCACCGCCGACGATCTGGCGCGCCTCGCGGGTGACGATGTCGAGTCCCTCGCCCCGCAGGAGTGGTACGACAGCCCTGCGCTCGCCCACCTGGAGCGCACGCTCTTCGAGGAGAGGCGCATCGACCCGCCGCCGCTCGAAGGAGCCGTGCGCTTCCTCGAAGCCGCGGGCGCGCGCGCTTCGCTCGAGCTTGTCGGTGAGGAGATCCTCACTCTCATCCGCGGCGGCATGCCCGCCGACGAGATCGCCGTCGTCGTGCCGAGTCTGGACCGCGTCCGCTCGCCGCTCGAGACCGCGTTCGGGTCGCTCGGCGTCCCGTACTCCTACGAGGGCCGGCTCGCACTGCGGCGCACGTCGTTCGGCACGGCGCTCCTCGGTCTCCTGCGCTTCGGCTGGCTCGGCGGAAGCCGCCGCGACCTCTTCGCGTTCCTGCGCTCGCCCTTCTCCGGTCTCGCGCGTACCCGGGCCGACTTCATGGAGGGCCGGCTCCGCGGGCGCGGGATCAAGGACCCCAGCCGCGTCGTCGAGGAAGCCGAGCGGCTCCTCGGCCACTCGCTCCCGGCCCTGCGGGAGCTCCAGGGGGAAGAGGATTTCCTTGTCGCTGCCCGAGCGCTCGTCCGGCGGATGATCACCGCGGCCTACGGTCTCGAGTCGCCGCCGGTCGGGGAGGCCTCGCGGATCGACCTGCGAACACACGAGGCCGCGCTTGGCCTGCTCGACGAGCTCGAGGGATGGCGCAAGCTCGGAGGCGACGTTTCGCCCGAGCAGATCGTCTCCGCGCTCGAGCGGGCCCAGATCCGCATCGGCGGCACCGCCGAGCCGGGCCGGGTGGCGGTGGTCGACCTCATGCGCGCGCGGACGAGGCGCTGGCAGGGGGTCTTCATCCTCGGGCTCGAGGAGGGAGTCTTCCCGCGCCGGTCGACCGAGACGCCTTTCCTCCCAGACGAGACCCGACGAGAGATCGAATCGGCCGGGAAGGGCCGGCGCCTGGCGCGGCCGGATCCCCTCTCGCGCGAGCGCTACCTCTTCTACACGGCGTGCACGCGCGCCTGGCGGCAGCTCGTGCTCGTTCGCGAGGCGGCCGACGACGACGGACGCCCGCAGGAGCCGAGCCCGTTCTACGAGGAGGCGCGATCGCGGTTCGATCCGGCCGACGTCGTGCTCGCGACGAAGAAGCGTCCGCTCTCGAGCCTTTCCTGGGAGCTCGAGCGAGGGCCGACCGAGCGGGAGCGCCTCCGCGCGGCCGCGGCCATCGCCTCGACGGACGAGGACGAGGCCCGCGCGCTCGCGCTGGCGAACGGCTGGGAGCGGAGGATCGAGCGAGCCCTGGCGGCGTTCGACCGGCAGACCGTTCTCGCGCACCCGCTCGTCCTCGAGGAGCTGGCCCAGCGCGCGCGCTTCTCGGTCACCGATCTCGAACGCTTCCTCGACTGCTCCTCGATGTGGTTCTTCGAGCGGGTGATCGCACCCAAGGAGATCGACGCCGTGCTCGACGCGCGGGTGCGGGGAGGTATCGCTCACCAGACGCTCTACCGCTTCTACAGCGGGCTGCCGAAGCGCCTCGGCACGGATGCCGTCGAAGCAGACCGGCTGGACGAGGCGCTGGTCTTCCTTCGTGAATGCCTGGCGGAGGCGATCGCCGGCGGCGTTCGACTCGACCTCTCCGACCTCGAGCGGCTCGAGCTCCAGGAGACGCTCGCGCGCGACCTCGAGCATTTCGTCAAGCAGGAGCTCGATCTCGGCCTTCCCCTCGTTCCGCGCCGGTTCGAGGTCGGGTTCGGGACGAGCTCGGCCCCGGTCGAGCTTCAGCGGGGCCTCGAGCTCGGCGGTTTCACGGTCTCCGGGAAGATCGACCGGATCGACCTCGACCCGTTCAGCGCCCGGGGGATCGTCCAGGACTACAAGCTCGGCCGCGCGTACAGCGCTCGCGACATCGACACCGAGGAGAAGCTCCAGATCCCGCTCTACATCCTTGCCCTCCGCGACCTCGTCGGAGTTGAGCCGCTCGGCGGCCTGTATCGCGGCCTGACCGGGACACGCGAGGCGCGGGGCCTCCTCCGCGCCGATGCCCGCGAGGACGCAGTTCCGGGCCTGAAGCGGCCGGACTACCTCGCCGAGGACGATTTTTGGCAGCAGGTGGACGAGGCCCAGTCCCGCGCGCGGCGGGCGGTCGATCGCGTGCATGCGGGAGACGTCCGTACAGATCCGCGCGGAGGGGAATGCCCGCGCTGGTGCTCCCTCTGGACGATGTGCAGGGTCAGGCGCTCATGAGGACGACTCCTTCCGACCAGCAAGTCGCGGCGATCGAGGAGCCGGGCGTCGTCTTCGTCTCGGCCGGCGCCGGGACGGGGAAGACAACGGTGCTCGTCGAGCGGTTCGTCAAGGCCGTGTGCGAGCGCGGGCTCGGGATCGACAACGTCCTCGTCATCACCTACACGGAGCGGGCCGCAGGCGAGCTTCGCACTCGCATCCGAGAGCGCCTCGTGGAGACCGAGCGGCACGATCTCGCCCGCGACCTCGACGGCGGCTGGATCTCCACGATCCACGGCTTCTGCCACCGGCTGCTCCGCGCGCATCCCTTCGAGGCCGGGCTCGACCCGCGCTTCCGGGTGCTCGACGAGAGCCAGGCCGCGGTGCTCCGCTCCGAGGCCTTCGCAGAGGCGCTGGCCCGCTACGTGGAAGCCGGCCCGCCCGAGCGCGTGCGCCTGCTCGCCACGTACGGAGCCGAGGGCCTTCGTGGGATGCTCACGAGCGTCCAGGACCGGCTGCGCTCCGCGGGGCGGCCGCTCGAGCTTCCGGGCGAGCCGGTGTCGTCGCTGGCCGAGCGCGTGGCCGAGTTGCGCGAGGTGGCCGAGATCACGCTGAGCGTCACCGAGGAATCGTTGCCCGGACGGGCACAGGTCGATGACGCCCTGCAGCTGCTCGACCCCGTTCCGCCAGCCGAGGATCTCCTCGACCTGTCGGACCTGCGTGTGGGCGGAGAGGAGCGAGAGCGCTTCGCCTCGTTCGGCGAGGCTCTCGCGGCGGTCGAGCAGGCCGCTCTGGACGAGATCGCTGCCCGCGACCGCGCGCTCCTGGAGGAGCTTCTCCGCGACTTCGACGCGGCCTACGGCGAGGCCAAGGCCCGCGAGTCCGCGCTCGACTTCGAGGATCTCCAGCTCAAGGCCCGCCAGCTCTTGGAGCTGAGCGAGAAGGTGCGCGAGGACGCGCGCTGGCGCTTCCGCTCGATCCTCGTGGACGAGTTCCAGGACACGAACCGGCTCCAGTGCGAGCTGGTCGACCTGGTCGCTGGCGACGAGGTGTTCTTCGTCGGTGACGAGTTCCAGTCCATCTACCGCTTCCGCCACGCGGACGTGGAGGTTTTCCGGGAGCGCCGTGCCGCGAGTGCGGGCGTGCTCCCGTTGACCGAGAACTACCGCTCGCGGCCCGAGGTGCTCGAGGTGGTCAACCATCTCTTCGGCGCCGAGTTCGGGACAGAGTACGAGCCGCTCGTCGCGGCCGGCCGCTTCCCCGATCCGATCTTCGGCCCGGCCGTCGAGCTGCTCGTGACGGACAAGGCGAGCTACCGCGAGGGCGACACGCACTGGCGCATCGCCGAAGCTCGGCACGTGGCCCGCCGCGTGCGCGAGCTCGTCGACTCGGGTCAGGCTGCGCCGGGCGACATCGTCCTCCTCTTCGCCGCAGGAACCGACGCGGAGCGCTACGAGGAGGCGCTGCGGGTCGAGGGTCTGCCGACCTACCGCGCGGCGGGGCGCGGCTACTTCGGACAGCAGCAGGTCGGCGACCTGACCATGTACCTCCGCCTCGTCCTCAACCGCTACGACGACGAGGCGCTCGTCAGCGTGCTCGCCTCGCCTTTCGTCGGCGTTTCCAACGACGCGCTGTACCTGCTGCGGCGCGCGGCCGGCAAGCGCCCGCTCTTCAGCGGGATGGAGCGCGAGCTTCCTGCGGAGCTCGGCCCCCGCGACCGCCGCCTCTTCGAAGCCTTCCGCCAGCGCTACGACCGGCTCCTGCGCGCCGCGGCCACGTCCGGTCTCGAGCGCCTCTGCGAACGCATCGTCTCGGAGCACGACTACGACCTCGCGGTGCTCGCGCGGTGGGACGGCCGCCGCCGCTACGCCAACCTCCGCAAGCTCGCGCGGCTCGCGCGCTCCTACGAGGAGCTCCGCGGTCCCGACATCGAGGGCTTCCTGGCCTTCGTCTCGGACCAGGAGGCGGCCGGCGCGCGGGAGGGTGAGGCCGTCGCAGAGGAAGAGGGCGGCGACGCGGTCCGGCTCCTCACGATCCACTCGGCCAAGGGGCTCGAGTTCAAGGTCGTCGTCGTCGCCGATGCGGGCCGGAATCCGGAGCACGCCACCCGTGACGAGATCCTCTGCCTGCCCGACGGCCGGGTCGGCTTCAAGGTCGTCGACCCCTCGACGGGCAAGCGCCACGCGGCGTCGGGGTTCGACGAGCTCCGCGCGGCCGAGCGCGCCGCCGACGAGGCCGAGACCCGCCGCCTCTACTACGTCGCGATGACCCGGGCCATCGACCGCCTGATCGTGTCCGGAGCCGTCGATCCGACCTCGACGCGCGATGCCAAGGCCCCGATCCGCTGGATTCTCGACCGTCTCGAGGCCGACCTCGAATCGGGCCAGCCCGTCGAGCTCGAGCGGGAAGGCGCGCGCGTGCTCCTCCGCGTCGACCGGCGCGAGGACGGCGCTGCCGAGGCGGAGGAGGCTCAGGTCGCCCAGCTCGAGCTCTTCGCCGCGGTCGAGGGCGCGATGGCGCGCGCCGCGCCGCAGCTTCCTCCGCTTGCGCCGATTTCCGACCCACCCGCATTCCGCATGCGCAGCCTGTCTTACAGCGCCCTGGCGCTCTACGGGCGCTGCTCGTACCGCTTCTACGCCGAGCGCCTCGTCGGACTTCGGTCGGCCGAGCCGGGTGGATTCGTCGCCGGCGTCGAGGGTCTGGCGGCGACCGAGATCGGCGACGCGGTGCACGTCGCCCTCGAGCACGGCCTTCCCGGGGTAGAGACCGCCGACCTCGTTCTCGGCCGGTATCCGGCTGCCACTCCCGAAGACCTCGAGCGCGTCTCCTCGCTGGTGGACGCCTGGCACGCCTCGCCGCTCGCGGCCGAGCTTGGGGAAGCCGCCGAGCCTCAGCCCGAGCTTCCGTTTGCCTTCGCCCACGACGGAGTGTTGCTGCACGGACGCTTCGACCTCTTTCGTATCGACGACGGCCGCGCGCTCGTGGTCGACTACAAGACGAACCGGCTCGAGGACCTCAGTCCGGAGGAAGCCCTCGAGGACGACTACTCGCTGCAACGTCTCGTCTACGCCCTCGCCGCGTTCCGCGCGGGCGCCGGCGAAGTCGAGGTCGCGTACGTCTTCCTCGAGCAGCCTGAGAACCCCGTGCGGCGAACGTTTGCCCGCGACGAGGTGCCCGCGCTCGAGGCCGAGCTCACCGCTGTGATCGCGGCGATCCACGACGGCGATTTCCGTCCGACTCCGAGCGAATTCGCGTGCGCCGGTTGCCCGGCTCTCGACGTCGTGTGCGCGGGCCCACGGCTCCTCGAAGCGGACCTCGCCTTCGCGGCGCCCGGCTAGTGCATCGCAGCTACGTCCAAGAGGCGAAGAAGCGCGTCGGGCCTAAGCGGGAACGCATCCGTCCCGTCATCGAGCGGCTGTCGGCGGCGCACCCCGACGCGGTCATAGCACTCCGCTTCCGCAACGAGCTCGAGCTCCTGATCTCGGTGATGCTTTCCGCGCAGACGACGGACGTGACCGTGAACCGCGTGACCGAGCAGCTCTTCCGGAAGTACGAGCGGCCCGAGGACTACCTGGCCGTTCCGCCTGAAGAGCTCGAGGCCGACCTGCGGCCGACCGGAACATTCCGGCAGAAGGCGAGGAACCTTCGCGGAGCGATGACGGTGCTGGTCGAGGAGTACGACGGCCGGGTGCCGACTCGTATCGAGGACCTCGTCCGGCTTCCGGGAGTCGGGCGGAAGACCGCGAACGTCGTCGCGGCCGAGCGAGGCGCGACCCAAGGGATCGTGGTCGACACGCACGTCCGCCGGCTTTCCCAGCGCCTCGGCTTCTCGCGCCAGGACGATCCGGTCAAGATCGAACGCGACCTCATGCGCCTCGTTCCGAGGGAGGACTGGGCCCGCTTCCCTCACCTCCTGATCTGGCATGGCCGCCGCGTCTGCATCGCGCGGGCGCCCCGCTGCGAGGAGTGCGCGGTCAACGCGCTCTGCCCGTCGAGCCGCGTCTAGGACTTGGGAATCAGGGCGACGAGGAGACCGCCGTCCTCGTCGTAGGCCGGGAAGTAGTCGGCCGTGATGTCCTTGGTCACGCCTGACCGCGTGCGGAGGGAAATCTTCTTCCCGAGCTGGCGCACGCCCCACTCGACGGCGACCTCCGCTGGGTTGGCATCGCCGTTTTGCGTCTCGATCGAAAAGGCCTCGGTGACGTCGCGGCCGAGAAGCTCCTGCTCGCGGTAGCCGGTGAGCTCGAAGACGCCCTGGCCCGCGGCGATGATCCGCCGCTCCTGGTCGCAGACCACGAACCCGGTGCCGGGCGCGGGGTAGTAGTCGTCGAGCAGCTCGAAGAGGAAGCCGAAGCCGCAATGCGAGCAGCCGACGGCCTCGTTCGTGAGGTCCTCGCGGCGGTCGTGGTCGATCGACCGGCGCCGGCAGTTGGGGCAGATGAAGTACGGCACGTCCGGTGAAGAACTACCAGTTGCGCGGCGTCGCGAGCGCAGCTTCGGGCTGCCCGTGCTGCGCGGCGAGCCAGCGCTCGGCGTCGAGCGCCGCCATCGTCCCCGAACCGGCGGCCGTGACCGCCTGGCGGTAAATGTGGTCCTGGACGTCGCCGGCGGCGAAGACCCCCGGAATGTTGGTCTCCGTCGACTTGCCCTTGGTGATGATGTAGCCGGCCTCGTCCATGTCGAGCTGGCCGCGGAAGAGGGCGGTGTTGGGGTCGTGGCCGATCGCGACGAAGAGCCCGTCGGTCTTGAGCTCGGTCTCCTCGCCGGTCTTCACGTTGCGGATGAGGACACCGGTCACGCAGCCGTCCTCGGTGCCCAGGACGTCCTCGACGACCGAGTCGAGGACGAACTCGATGCGGTCGTTCGAGCGGGCGCGGTCGACCATGATCGGAGACGCGCGGAAGGACTCGCGCCGGTGGACGACCGCGACCTTGGGCGCGAACTTGGCGAGGAAGGTTGCCTCCTCCATCGCCGAGTCGCCGCCGCCGACCACGACCACTTCCCGGTCCTTGAAGAACGCCGCGTCGCACACGGCGCAGTAGGAGACGCCGCGGCCCTGCAGGGTCTTCTCGGACTCGAGGCCCAACTGACGTGCGTTTGCGCCCGTGGCGACGATGACCGACTCGGCGCGGTATTCCGTGTCGCCGACCCAGACGCCAAAGGGGCGCTCGGAGAAGTCGATCCTCGTCACGTCGTCGGTGATGAACTCGGTGCCGAACCGCTCCGCCTGCTTGCGGAAGTCCTGCATCATCTCGGGCCCGAGAATGCCGGTCGGGTAGCCCGGATAGTTCTCCACGTCGCTCGTGATCATCAGCTGGCCGCCCCAGGCGAAGCCTTCGATGACGAGCGGGTTGAGGTTCGCCCGCGCGGCATAGAGGGCCGCGGTATAGCCGGCGGGGCCTCCGCCGATCACGATCACTTCACGCACGTCGCTCAAGCTCTTCGCGTCCTTTCCGTTCTCGGAATTCATGCTTCTACGTAATAAACGGTCTCACCGAGCCGATTGTTCCTGCTCGTGTAGTTTCCCGTGCCTCTGGAAACGTACTGCTGGTAGCCGATGGCACGCACGATCACCTGGGACGAGCTGCGCGACCTGGCGGGCTTCGAGGCGGAGAAGGGCTGCGCGATCAGCCTCTACCTGGGCCTCGACCCGAGCGTGACACCGACTCCGGGCGACGCCGTCACCAGGCTGCACTCGCTTCTCGACGAAGCCGCAAGGGGAGACGGCGCCAACCGGCGCGACCTGACGCACGACCAGCGTGTCGGGCTGAAGAACGATTTCGAGCGCATTCGCTCCTTTTACGAAAGCGAGTTCGAGCGCGACGGGGCACACGGGCTCGCCATCTTCTCCGCCGGCCTCGACAACATCTGGCGGACATTGCCGCTCACCGAAGCCGTGCAGGACCAGGTGAAGGTCAGCAGCATGCTCTACCTGGCTCCGCTCGTGCCGCTGGTCGGGCGCGGGGAGGGGGCGCTCGTGGTCGTCGTAGGCCGCGAGCTCGGCCACTTCTACCGCCTGCGCGGCGGCCGGCTCCAGGATCTCGCAGACCACACCGAAGAGCAGCCCGGCCGGCACGACCAGGGAGGCTGGTCGCAGGCGCGTTACCAGCGCCACATCGAGACGAAGGTGCGCGAGCATCTGCACGAGGTGGCCCTGGCGCTCGACCGGCTGGTGCGCCGGCTTCGCGACGTCCAGGTCGTCGTCATCTCCTCGGAGGAGACTCGCGCCGAATTCGAGGAGCTCCTCTCGCACGACGCGGCGGCCGCCGTGATCGGCTGGACCTCTGCCGAGGCCCACGCGACGCCGGCCGAGCTCCTCCAGCTCGCCGCCCCGGTGCTCGACCGCTACCGGGCGGAGAGGGAGGCCGACGTGGTCGCACGCTGGGAGGAGGAAGCCGGACGAAACGGCCGCGCCGCTGCCGGCTGGGAAGAGACCCTCGAGGCCGCGTCAGACGCGCGGGTCGATCTGCTGCTCTTTCAGGACGGCGTCGACCACGAGGCTTTCCGGTGTCCCCGCTGCGGCCGGGTCGCCGTCGAAGGTGGGACGTGCCCGCTCGACGGCACCAGCATGGAGGCCTCCAGCAACGGTCTTGACCTTGCTGTGCACCAGACCCTCGTCCACGGGGGCCGTGTCTGGGCCGTGCGGCACCGCCAGGACCTCGGGCCGGTCGAGGGCATCGGCGCCCTTCTTCGGTACTAGCCCGTCCCTAGGCTGCATCGAGCGCCCGCGGGAGCTCCTGCATGGACTCTGCCTCTGAGGGCTCGAGCTCGCTGTCGGCGGCCCGCTCCAGCTTGGTCTCGAAGCGGCCGAGCCGCTTCTCGGCCTCTGCGTACTTCGACTGCGCGCGGCCGATGTGCGTCCCGACGAGCTCGAAGTCGTCCTTGAACCGGGTGAAGTCCTTCCCGAGCTGGGCGCAGTACGCCATGACCTCCTTCGCGTGCTCTTCGATCTGCAGGCCCTTGAAGCCCAGGAGGATGACGAGGAGATACGCGTGCAGTGTCGAGGGTGAGACCGGGATCACCTTCCGCTCGAGCGCGTAGCCGAGCGGCCCCGTCTCGCCGCCCAGGCGGTTGCAGACGAGCTCGTAGTACACGGCCTCGGCCGGCAGATACATGAGCGCGAATTCGTACGTGCCCTCGTCCGGGCGAATGTACTTGTCGGCAATCGCGTCGACGTGCGCCTTGACGTCGCGCACGAACTGCTTTCCGTGCAGCTCGCGCTGTGCGTCGTCCTCGGCCTCGATCAGCCGCGTGAAGTTGTCCAGCGGGAACTTGGCGTCCACCGGGACGAGCGACCGGTCGAGTCGAATGACGGCATCGACGCGTTCGCCGCTCCGGAACCCGTACTGGAGCTCGTACTTGTCACGGGGGAAGGTATCGGCGAGCAGGTTGCCCAGGAGAAGCTCGCCGAAACCGCCCCGCGCCTTCGGCGGACGGAGCGCCTGCTCGAGCCGCGCGAGGTCTTTCGCACGGTCGAGCATCTGCGTGTTCGTCTCGCCGATCTTCCCAAGCTGCTGGTGAATGGCTGTCGCCGTGCGCGCCGCGCTCTCGAGGCGGTGGTCGACGCGGCGGTCGAGCTCGCCGAGCCGGCGGTCCATCGTCTCGACGACATTTGCCAGGCGCCGGTCGACATCCGCGTTTCGCTCAGAGAGCTGCGCGGAGAGGTCCTGGCCCGAAGCAGCGCGCAGGTCCGTGAGCTCTTTCTTGAGCCAGAGAGCGAGCGCCCCGAGGGCGGCGAGGACAACGATGGAGACAAGCACGATCATGGACCGACAAACGCTAGGGATCGCGTCGGACGGCATACCCTCGGATAGGAAGAGGCGGCCCGCAGGCCGCCTCTCTAGCTACGAATGCTCGTCGTGCGGATGCTCGCCGGGCGGGTGGTCATGCCCCGCGTGCGGATCGTCCCCGACGGCCTCGGGAGCGGTCTCTTCGACGCTCGCCGAGGTATGGCCAGCCCCGCCTTCGTCCTGCTTGTCGCGGCCCAGCAGCTTGTCCAGCCAACCCATGAGGGCTCCTCTCCTTCGTCTGGATACGCCGCAGAATACGTGTCTTTAAACGCCAAATCCGGCGAGCCCGAGGGCTTACCGGATCTGGCTCGCGCAGCGTACTGGCCGGTTTCGCCGGTCGTCAAGGACGCGGCGGACGAAAACGTTCGCAAAGAGCACACTTTTTTCTTTCGGCACAAAGGCGGCCACACGGGTGCGAACACACGTTCTATGATGACCGGAGCCTGAACTAGGCTCGTCGTCCCCCATGGATGCCTTCTTCGGACCCGCTGGCCGGTTGTCCGGCGCGCTCGCCGGCTTCGAGCCGCGGCCCGAGCAGGAGGCGTTGGCGGCCGAGGTCGCTGACGCGCTCGAGAACGGCGACCACCTCGTCGCCGAGGCAGGGACGGGCACCGGCAAGAGCCTCGCCTATCTCGTGCCGGCGCTCCTGTCCCGCCAGCGGGTCGTCGTCGCAACGGCGACGAAGGCCCTGCAGGAACAGCTTCTGACGAAGGACGTGCCCGCCGCCGCGGCCGCGCTCGGGCATCCGGTCCGGGTGGTCGTCCTCAAGGGCCGCCAGAACTACCTCTGCCGCAAGAGCCTTCAGGGCGTCGACCAGCTCGGCGGGCTCTTCCGCACGGCCGAGGATGCGGCGGACTTCGAGCGGCTACGGGACTGGATCGCGACCACCGCTACAGGCGACCGCGCAGAGCTCGAGTTCGAGCCCTCGGACACGCTCTGGGCCGAGCTCTCCGTGGGCGCCGATCGCTGCGCTGGACGGCGCTGCCCTCTGGTCAAGGGCTGCTTCGCCGAGCAGGCGCGGGAGCGGGCGGGCGAAGCGGAGCTCGTCATCGTCAACCACGCCTTGTACTTCGCGGACCTCGCGCTGCGGACGCGCTCCGACGGTGCGGCGGTCCTTCCGGAGCACGATGCGGTCGTCTTCGACGAGGCCCACCGCCTGGAGGAGGCTGCCGCCGCCTGGTTCGGCGGCCGCATCTCGCTTGCACGGCTCCGGCAGCTCGAGCGCGACGTCGAGCGCTTCTGCCGTGAGGAGAGCCGGACACCGCCGTCGCGCCCGCTCGCCGCGGTCGACCGGGCCGGCGAGCGCCTCATCGGCGCGTTCGATCCCGGCTCGGGGCGCCGGCGTCTCACCGCAGCCGATCAGGCCGGGCTCGAGGAGCACGGCCTCGTCCTCGCGACCGCGCTCGAAGCGCTCGCCGCGGCGCTCGCGGGCACGGGGGAGGAGGGTGACGTGCTCGCCAGACGCACCCTCGTCGCGGCCGAGGATGTGGAGAGCTGCCTCGCCCTCGACGATCCGGACCGCGTGTCGTGGGCCGAGCCGGGCGCCGTCGCGTGGGCGCCCGTCGACGTGTCGGGGCTTCTGCGTGAGGGCCTCTGGGGGACCGAGACGACGACCATCCTCGTCTCCGCCACGCTCGATCCCCGCCTCGTCCGGCGGCGGCTCGGGCTCGACGATGCGCGCGAGCTCGTGCTCGCCTCGCCGTTCGACTACCGCGACCAGGCGCTCGTCTACGTCCCGACCCGCGTCCCCGAGCCTCGTTCGCCGGGCTACTACGACCGCCTCGCCGACGAGATCGTCGCGCTCTGCCGGCTGTCGGCGGGCCGCGCGCTCGTCCTGACGTCGTCGTACCGTGCACTCGACGAGCTCGTCGCCCGTTCGGCTCCGCGCCTGCAGTTTCCCGTCCTCAAGCAGGGTGATGCGCCGCGCGAGCGGCTCCTCGAGCGCTTCCGCGAGGACGTCGACTCCATCCTCTTCGCAACCTCGACCTTCTGGCAGGGGGTCGACATCCAGGGCGAGTCGCTGTCTCTGCTCGTGATCGACAAGCTGCCGTTCGCCGCGCCGGGCGACCCGCTCGTCGAGGCGCGCTGCGAGCGCATCACACGGGAGGGAGGGGACTGGTTCGCGGAATACGCGCTTCCGGCGGCGGTCCTGCAGCTGCGCCAGGGCTTCGGCCGCCTGATCCGCGGACACGGCGACGAGGGCGTCGTCGCGATCCTCGACCCACGCCTCCGTTCGCGGGCGTACGGGCGCCGCTTCCTCGAGGCCTTGCCGCCCGCCCCGGTGGTCGGCGAGCTCGAGGCCGTTGCCGACTTCTTCGGCACACAGGCTCGCGCGACTGCTTGATACTTTTTCGAAAGTCGTGGCTAAGAAGAAGAAGAGCCGCGTCCCGCCTCCTCCCCGCACGAACCAAGGTCCACAGCAGAGGGCCACAGGACCGCAGCGGCGTGTGGAGTCGGGCGGGCCTCGTCGCCTGAACCTCTGGTTCGTGGCGCTCGGCGTGGCGATCATCGTCGCCGCGGCCGTCGTCGGCATCGTGCTCGCCACGCGCAGCGGCAGCGCCGAGGCGAGCGGGCCGGACGGCGCCTGCACGCGCCAGACCTTCCCGCCGATGGGGCGCCAGCACGTCGAAAAGCTCAGCTCGGACTTCCGCTACAACTCGTACCCGCCGACGAGCGGGCCGCATTATCCGCCCGGGTCCAAGGCGCCAGCCGTCTGGAACCTCTACGACACGCCGGTCGACGAGGCCGCGCTCGTCCACAACCTCGAGCACGGCGGGGTCGTCGTGCAGTACGGCGCCGACGTACCGGACTCGACCGTCGAAGAGATCACGCGTTGGTACCAGGACCAAGACACCCAGAACGGCCTCGTCGTCGCGCCGATCTGGCCCAGCATCCAGGCGACGCCGCCCGCGGACGCCGGCAAGAAGATCTACCTCACCTCGTGGACGCATCTGATGACGTGTCCCACCTTCGACCAGGGCGCGTTCGACAACTTTGTCGACGACTACCGAGGGCCAAGCGGTGACGCGCCGGAGAAGTTCCCGCTCGACTCGCTGGCGCCGGGCGGGCAATGAGAGTCCTGCCGGGGCCCACCTTAGACTTGCGTTGAGCCGACCCGCCGGGGTGGCGGAACGGTAGACGCGGGGGACTTAAAATCCTCTGCCCGCAAGGGCGTGTGAGTTCGAATCTCACCCCCGGCATGCTCTTCGTCATCGCAATCATCCTCGCCGTCTTCGTCGTCCCCTCTCCGTGGGGGCTCGTCTTGGTCGGCGTTGCGGCTCTGATCGAGATCGGCGAGACCTTCTTCTGGATCTGGCTCTCGCAGCGCCACCGCGCGAAGATGGGTGCCGAGACCCTGCTTGGGGCTCGGGCTGAGGTGACGAGTCCGTGCCGCCCGGACGGGCAGGTGCGGATCCAGGGCGAGCTTTGGCGCGCGCGGTGCGATGGCGGGGCAGACCCGGGAGACACCGTCCGCGTCGTCGAGCGCTCGGGGCTCACGCTTCTCGTCGAGCGGGAGTAGGCTGCACGCCGCGCATGGCGTCCATCCACGACGTACCCCCGGACGCGTTCAACTACGTCTGGGACAACTCGATCGAGCCCGCCCTCGAGATCGAGTCGGGCGAGACGGTGCAGCTCCACGTGCGCGACGCCTCGGACGAGCAGATTCACGAGGGCTCCGGCGTCGAGGACGTGGCGAAGCTCGACTTCTCGCACGTGAATCCGGTGAGCGGCCCCGTGTTCGTGAAGGGGGCGCAGCCGGGCGACGTGCTCGAGGTCGAGCTGCTCGCGTTCGAGGCCAGGGACTGGGGCTGGACCGCGATCATCCCCGGCTTCGGCCTGCTCGCGGACGAGTTCCCCGACCCGTGGCTTCGGATCTCGGAGGTCGACGCGGCCGCCGGCATCGTGCGCTTCGGCGACAAGATCACGCTCCCGCACCAGCCCTTCCCGGGCACGCTCGGGGTCGCCATGCCCGAGCCGGGGGAGCACTCGATCGTGCCGCCGTCGCGCTTCGGCGGGAACATGGACGTCAAGCATCTGCGCACGGGCGTCACGCTCTTCCTGCCGGTGGGCGTCGAGGGAGCCTTGTTCTCGCTCGGGGACACGCACGCTGCGCAGGGCGACGGCGAGGTGTGCGGCACCGCGATCGAGACCGCCATGGACGTCATCCTGCGCCTCACGGTGCGGCGCGACTTCTCCGTCGATGCGCCACAGTTCCACCTGCCCGCGGGCGCGGAGGTGGAGGACGCGCGGACGAGCTTCCACGTCTGCACAGGAGTGGGGCCCGACCTGATGGAGTGCTCGCGCGACGCCGTCCGCGCGACGATCGCGCACCTCGGCGACCGGTACGGGCTCGAGCGGGAGGAGGCCTACGCCGTGGCGAGCGTGGCCGCCGACCTGCGCATCCACGAGGTCGTCGACGCGCCCAACTGGGTCGTCGGCGCCTTTATCCCGGAGGCGATCTTCGAGGAGTCGGAGGACATCAGGGCTCCCCTGAGGACGGCGCGCATAGGGACGTCGAGACCCGCATAGACTGAGCGCATGGCGACCGAGCCCGCCACGACCCGGCGCGGCGAGCTCCCTCCCGAGCTCGACGACCCGCTTTTCCGGCAGGCGATCGGGCAGTTCGACGGTGCGCTCCCGAACGCAGGGATCAACCCGTTCGTCGCGGAGGTGCTCCGTTATCCGGAGCGGGCGCTTGCGACGTCGATCCCCGTACGCCTGGACGATGGGTCGCTCGGCGTCTACCCGGGCTACCGCGTCCAGCACTCGAGCGTGCTCGGGCCGACCAAGGGCGGGATCCGCTACGACAAGGCGGTGACGCTCGGCGAGTGCGCGGCGCTCGCCATGTGGATGACCTGGAAGACGGCGCTCCTGCGCCTCCCGTACGGGGGTGCGAAGGGCGGTGTCCGCTGCAATCCCCGCAACCTCTCCCGCGGCGAGCTCGAGCGCCTGACGCGCAGGTTCACGGCCGAGCTCCTGCCGATCATCGGGCCGCAGCGCGACATTCCCGCACCCGACATGGCCACCGACGAGCAGACGATGGCCTGGATGATGGACACCTACTCGATGCAGGTCGGCCACGCCGTTCCCGAGATCGTGACGGGCAAGCCACTCTCGGTCGGCGGCAGCATCCTCCGGCCGGAGGCCACCGGGATCGGGGTCGTCATGGTCGTCGAAGAGGCCGTGCGCCGGCTCGGCTCGTCCCTGGGAAGCTCCACCTGCGTCGTCCAGGGTTACGGCAAGGTCGGCGCCGTCGCGGCGCACGAGCTCGCGCTCCGCGGAGCCCGGGTCGTCGGTGTCTCCGATATCGCGGGTGGAGTCCACGACGGGAGCGGTCTCGACCTCGCGAAGCTCGACGAGTGGCGGGGCGAGCACGACGGCATCGCGGGCTTCCCTGGCTCCAAGGACGTCTCGAACGCAGAGCTCCTCGAGCTTCCCTGCGACGTGCTCGTGCTCGCGGCGACGGAGAACCAGGTCACGGCGGCGAATGCGGGCTTGCTGCAGACCAAGCTCGTCGCGGAGGGCGCGAACGGGCCGACGTCCCTGGAGGGGGACGAGATCCTGGCCGAGCGCGGAATTCCCGTGCTGCCCGACATCCTCACGAACGCGGGCGGGGTCGCGGTTTCCTACTTCGAATGGGTACAGGACATCCAGCGCCTGTTTTGGGGCCCCGACGAGATCCGCTCTCGCCTCGCCGACCTCATGGGCGACGCGCTCAGCCGCGTCTGGGAGCTCTCCGAGAGCGAGGCGCTCTCGTTTCGGCGCGCGGCCCTCATCACCAGCATCCGCGAGGTCGCCGAGGCGCTCGAGGCGCGCGGCATCCATCCGTGATCGTCCGCGAAGCCCTTATGACGGATCCCCGGGTGCTGCAGGCCGGCGCGAGCGCGCGCGAGGCCGCCGAGCTCCTCACGCATCCGCATGTCTCCAGCGTGCTCGTCGCCGACGGCGAGAAGCTCATCGGCTGCATCGGGGCGGAGGACATCGTTGCCGCGGTCGCCAAGGGCCTCGACCTGCAGCAGGCGACCGCAGGCGAGGTCGCCGATGCCGACGTGATCACGCTGCCTCCCGATCTTCCGCTCGACGAGGCTCTCCATCGCATGGCCGAGCTGGACGTGGAGCGACTCCCGGTGACCGATGACGGTCGCCTCCTCGGCGTGCTCTCCCGCGAGCCCATCGCGCGCCGGCTCGCCGAGGACGAGCCGCCGCCTGCCCTCGAGGAGAGCTGATGCAGGAGCATCGCATCGAGGTCGATGGGCGCGCGCTGTGCGTGGCCGAGGCCGGCGATTCCGCCGGTCACGCGGTGTTCTCCCTCCACGGCACCCCGGGCTCGCGCCTCTTCTGGCACGAGGTCGTGGAGGACGCCGAGAAGCAGGGAATCCGCCTCATCGCCTACGACCGGCCCGGATACGGCCGCTCCGATCCGGATCCTGGGCGAATCGTTGCCGACGCGGCCGACGACATCGCCGCGATCGCCGACGGGCTCGGCGTCGACCGCTACGCCGTCTACGGTGGGTCCGGCGGCGGGCCGCACGCGCTCGCGAATGCGGTGCGCCCCGAGCGGGTGGTCGCGGTGGCCGCCCTTGCGAGCGTCGCGCCCTGGGGCGCCGACGGTCTGGACTGGCTGGACGGCATGGGGCAGGACAATCTCGACGAGTTCGGCGCCACCATGGAAGGCGAGGAGTCCCTGCGCCGGTACCTGGACGAGCAGCGTGAGGCCATGCTCGCCGGCACCCCGGAGGAAATCGCCGAAACGCTCGATTCGCTCCTGTGTCCGCCCGACCGGGCCTGCCTGACCGGCGACCTCGCTCGCTATTTCCACGACCAGATCGGCGAGGCCCTACGGGTCAGTGTCGACGGCTGGGTCGACGACGACTTCGTCTTCGTGAGGCCCTGGGGATTCGAGCTCGGCGAGATCAACGTGCCGGTGCAGGTCTGGCATGGCTCGCAGGACCAGTTCGTCCCGGTCGCGCACGGTCGCTGGCTGGCCGAACGGATCCCCGGCGCGGAAGAGCACGTCTACGACGAGGACGGGCACCTCACGCTGCAGGTCGAGCGCATCGGCGACGTCCACGCCTGGCTCCTCAGCCACTTCTAAGCCTGGCTAACAACAGGTGTGCGCCGAGGGAGGAGCGCCGGGCTCGGCCTCCTCCGGCAGCTCGGCCGCGGCGAGCACGGCGCCGTGCATGATGTCGTGCTCGCTCACCTCGAGCGCGTCCAGGCCGAAGTGGGCGAGTGTCTCGCGCACGACGACCGCGCCGGCCGCGATCACCGGCGCCCGGTCGGGATGCATGCCGCGGAGTCCACGGATCTCCTCGACGGTCATCGCCTCGAAGCGCTCGGTCCAGCCGGCCACGGTCTCGGCGGACAGTGAGTGGCCGTGCACGACCTCGGGATCTTCTTGGTCGAGGCCGAGGTCGAGCGTCGCGATCGTCGTGATCGTCCCGGCGACGCCGATCGCGCTGTCCGTGTCGAGCTCGATCGGGGCGAGGACGTCCCGGACGTGCGCTGCGGCAGCCTCGAAGTCCGTGCCGAAGCGCTCCGTGAGCCGCACGCAGCCGAGGTCGAGGCTCGTGTGGAAGACGACACCCTCCGGGCCGCCGAGAATGAGCTCGGTCGAGCCGCCTCCGACGTCGACGACGACGGTGCCCGGCGAGACCTCGCGCCCGGCGGAGACTCCGCGGAACGTGAGGAGCGCCTCGTCGTGGCCGCTCAGGAGCCGCGTCGCGAAGGCGTAGCTCCATTCGATCTCGCCGAGGAACGCTTCGCCGTTCTCCGCGTCGCGGACGGCGCTCGTCGCGAAGGCGAGGGTGCGCTCGACGTCCGCTGCTTCGGCGGCGCGCCGGTACTCGGCGAGGACGTTTCGGACGCGCGCAATCGCCTGCGGGAGCAGGATGCGCCGCTCGTCGACGCCCTCGCCGAGGCGCGTGATCTCGAGCCGGCGGTCGAGCTCCCGGACGGAGCCGCCTTCGACCTCGGCCACGAGGAGCCGCGTCGAGTTCGTGCCGATGTCGACGCCGGCGACGCGCGTCACTTCTGGACGAGCAGCGCGCTGCGCAGGCGGCTGACGGTCTTCGCCATGTCGCCGATCGCCCAGGTGAGAACGGAGAAGCGGTCGAGCGAGACCCGCAGGTGCTCGAAATGCGGTTCCGCGCCTTCGACCTTGGAGCTCGCGCGGGCGGCGCGGCGCTCGAGCTCCTCGCTCTTCTCAGAGAGGTCTTCGAAGGCGGCCTGAAGGCGCTCGCCGACGCTCTGCAGCCGCATCAGGGAGCGCAGCATCGTCAGCGCGACGATGCTCGCCGCGAGGACGCACGCGGCGAAGAATGCAAGCGAGACCCAGGTCCACCAGGGCATGGCACGGATGCTATCCTTGCCCTCGCGACGCGGGGTGGAGCAGTCAGGTAGCTCGCCGGGCTCATAACCCGGAGGTCGCAGGTTCAAATCCTGCCCCCGCTACTCGAAAGGCCCTGGAAACGGGGCCTTTTCGTTTGGGCCGGGCGGCGCGAAGCGGAACTTTCTAGCCTTTTGCCGATCGGGCACCCTCGTCTTCCGGGCGTGAGCCCGACTCCTTCAGAGGGGCCCTTGTCAGAAGGTAGTGTTGTGCTGGCTTGTCCCCGAGGGGAGTGACCAATGAACACTCAACAAGAGACGATCGTCGTCGGAGTGGATGGCTCCGAGCACGGCGAGCGGGCACTGGAGTGGGCGGTCAAGGAGGCCGGCCTTCGGGGCGCGCGCCTGCGCCTCGTCGCCGCTTGGCACCTTCCGCCTGCGGTGTACAGCGGGCCCGGTTATATACCCACTGCCGGGACTCGAGAGTCCTTCGAGGAACCCGCGGGCGAGGCGGCTGAGGTCGCGGCCGCACGCGCCCGGGACGCCGGAGTGGAGGCCGATGCGGTTGTCCGCGAGGGGCAGGCGGCCGAGGTACTCGTCGAAGAGGCAGCCAACGCCGACATGCTGGTTGTCGGGTCGCGTGGACACGGCGGCTTTACCGGACTGCTCCTCGGTTCCGTGAGCGCCCAGTGCGCCCATCACGCCGTCTGTCCGCTCGTCATCGTCCGGCCGGCCGGCTAAGGGTCGAGGCCCGCATGAGAGGCTCGCCGGCGCTTGCCCTTCAGATCTCTTCGGGCACCATCTCGATCGCGCCGCACGGGCATTCGGCAGCGCAGAGGCCACACCCCTTGCAGAAGTCGAGGTCGATCTCGTACTGCTTCTCGGGGCCGAGCTTGATGACGGCGTTGTCGGGACACACGCCGTAGCAGTTGTCGCAGGAGAAGCAGTTGCCGCACGAGAGGCAGCGGCGCGCTTCGAAGAGCGCGGTCGAGTCGTCGAGACCGCCCACGACTTCCTCGAACGTGGAGCTCCGGCGGGCAAGGTCGAGCTTCGGCTGCAGCGAGCGCGGCGCGTCCGCGTAGTACCAGGGGTTGAGCCGGTCGAAGCTCGCGAGCGGGTGCTTCGCCGGCGCGTCGAGGTCGCGGCCCCGTAGCCAGGCGTCGATGTGCCGCGCGGCTTTCTTCCCGTGCCCGATCGCCACCGTCACCGTGCGCTCGGCGGGAACCATGTCTCCTCCCGCGAAGATTCCGGGTTGCCCGGTCATCATGCCCGGGTCGACCTGGACGACGCCGTCCGCGATCTCGATTCCCGGCACGTCCTCGACGAGGGAGAGGTCGGTCTCCTGTCCGAGTGCCAGGACGAGCGAGTCGGCCTCGAGCTCCTCGAGCTCGCCGGTCGGCTGGGGGAAGCCGGTCTCGTCGAGCTCCATCCGCTCGATCACCAGGCTGCCACCGTCGGCTCGCTTGACCGTGGAGAGCCATTTCATCAGCACGCCCTCCTCCTCGGCCTCCTCCACCTCGAAGCCGTGTGCGGGCATTCGCTCCCGGGTGCGACGGTAGACGACGATCGCCTCCTCGGCGCCGAGCCGCTTCGCGGTGCGCGCGACGTCCATCGCCGTGTTGCCGCCCCCGTAGACGGCGACCCGCCGGCCGAGCAAGGGCCGCCCCTGCCCGTCCATGCTCCGGAGCACCGAAACCGCGTCGAGGACGCGCGCCGCGTCTCCTGCAGGGATCGTCGCGCTGCGGCCGACGTTCGCCCCGACGGCGAGAAAGACCGCGTCGAAGCGCTCGTCCTCGAGCGGCGCCAAGGCGTTTCGCACCTTGGTGTCCGACTCGAAGGTGATCCCGAGGGCGAACAGGCGCGCGAGCTCCGCGTCGAGCACGTCCCGGGGCAGTCGGTACTGCGGAATCCCGTAACGCATCATCCCCCCGGCCCTGGGCCCGCCGTCCCGGATGGTCACGGCATGGCCGAGACGGGCGAGATGGTAGGCGGCCGAGAGCCCCGAGGGCCCCGCACCGACCACGAGCACACGCTTACCCGACGGCGGCAACGGACGGGCGAACTGCCAGCCTTCCTCGAGGGCGAGATCGCCGATATAGCGCTCGACCGCGTTGATGCCGACAGCCTGGTCGAGCTCGGCTCTGTTGCAGACCGACTCGCAGGGGTGGTAGCAAACCCTCCCCATCACGGCCGGGAAGGGGTTGTCGTCCACGAGCTTCTCCCAGGCGCGCCGATAGCCCTTGCCGCCGGCCTCGGCCTCGTAGAGCCACGCCTGCACGTTCTCGCCCGCCGGACACGCCTGCGCGCACGGGGGGAGGAGGTCGACGTAGACCGGGCGCTCGGTCCGCCAGGAACCGGTCTTGTTGGCGAGACTCGAAGCAACGTCGAGGGAGATGGCGAAAGGCTTGTCGTTCATGCAGGCACCTCCTCCTCGAGGAGGCCGAAGCGCTCGATGTTGCGGTCGGCCTGTTCTTGGATTCGCGCGACGAGGTCGGGCCGGCCTCCGTCGCGGAAGAGGTGGGCGTAGCGGCGCTGTGGTCGCAGGTAGTCCTCGACGGGGACGCGGCGGCGAATCTCGGACACGCTGGTGATCTCACCGTCCTCGGCCTCGAAGACCGGGAAGAGGCCGCTTTCCTTGGCCAGGCGGGCGAGGAGGATCGTGTCGCGCGCCGACGATCCCCAGCCGAGCGGGCAGGGGACGAGAACGTGAAGGTAGCGCGCGCCGTGCAGCTCGAGCGCACGTTCGACCTTCGCCTCCAGGTCGTGCAGCTCCGCCACCGTCGCCGTGGCCACGTATGGAATCTCGTGCGCGAGAGCGATCAGCGGTGCGTTCTTGCCCTGGCCGAAGGCATTGCCGGGCTCGGGTCCGGTCGCCTTGGTCGTCGCGGTCGCGGCGGCTGGCGGGGTCGCGCCGGAGCGCTGGACGCCCGTGTTCATATAGGCCTCGTTGTCGTAGCAGACGAAGAGCACGTCGTCGTTTCGCTCGAACATCCCCGAGAGGCAGGCAAAACCGATATCGACGGTGCCGCCATCGCCTCCCTGGCCCACGACGCGCACGTCCGTGCGGCCCTTCGCCTTGAGAGCGGCAGCGATCCCGCTCGCCACCGCGGGTGCGTTGCCGAAGAGCGAGTGGATCCAGGGCAGCTGCCACGACGACTCGGGATAGGGAGTCGAGAAGACCTCCAGGCACCCCGTCGCGTTTGCGGCGATCAAGCGCCCCTGCGCCGCACGCAGGGCCGCGTCCAGCACGTAGCGCGCACCGAGCGCTTCGCCGCAGCCCTGACATGCGCGGTGACCCGAGGTGAGCGTGTTCGAGCGCTCCATCCGAGCCTGCACCGAGCGCTCGTCTTCGGAGAGCAGCCGGTTGCCGGCCACGAAACTCCCCGCTTGGTAGAACTTGATCGGCTGGAAGGGCATGTCTTCTCCTAGCTAGTGCAGGCGGGCGGCGACGACGCCGACGTCCCGCAGGATGTTCTCCGCGTTGGGCCCCGACCTTGTTCCGGAGGTCATGCGGGCCAGCTCGCGCTCGACGACATCCCACTTGAGGTCCAGGAAGATGAGGCGCTCGGGGCCGATTCGGCCGGCAACGATTTTCTCGAGGAGCGACCTGACGGACCGGCGTGTCACCGGCCGGCCCCCGAGCCCCGCGACCACGTCGAAAACCTGCTGACCGTCGTCGGGGAGAGCGGTGCGCACGTTCTGGCCCACGATCGCGCCTGCGCCGACTGAGAATGCGCGTTCGAAGACCACGATGCGCTTCGCGCCGGCCAACGCGTCGGCCACCTCCTCCGCGGGAAACGGCCGGAAGCACTTGAGCCCGACCGCGCCGATGTCGACGCCGTTCCCGCGCAACTCGTCGACGGTGTCCTGAATCGTCCCGAAGATGGACCCGAGTGCGACCACGACCGTCTCCGCCCCTTCGCTTCGGTAGCGGTGGAGCAGCCCACCGGAGTTACGGCCGAACCGCTGCGAGAACTCCGCGGCGAGCTCCGGAATCGTGTCGAGAGCACGCATCTGCTTGGCGTGCATGAGATATCTGACCTCGGCGAAGGCCTCGGGGCCCACCATGGCGCCGATCGTTATCGGGTCGTCCGGGTCGAGGAGCTGCCGAGGCACGAAGGCGGGCAGGTAGGCGTCGACGTCCTCCTGGGCGGGGACGTCAAGCGGTTCGACGGCATGTGTCAGGACGAACCCGTCCATGCAGACCATCACCGGAAGCGAGACCGCCTCGGCGAGCTTGAACGCCTGCAGATGCAGGTCGACCGCGTCCTGGTTCGATTCGGCATAGAGCTGAATCCAACCGCTGTCCCGCTGGGACATCGCATCCGAATGGTCGTTCCAGATGTTGATCGGGGCGCCGATGGCCCGGTTGGCGACCGTCATGACGATCGGTAGTCCGAGCCCGGAAGCGTTGTAGAGCGCCTCGGCCATGTACAGGAGGCCCTGGCTCGCGGTCGCGGTGTACGTGCGCGCGCCGGTGGCGGAAGCGCCGATGCACGCGGAGAGGGCGGCAAACTCGGATTCGACGTTCAGGAACTGGCACTGCCCGATCTCGCCTTGGCGCACGAGATCCGAGAGCGACTCGACGATGTGCGTCTGTGGAGAGATCGGGTACGCGCAGATGACCTCGGGGCGACAGTGCGCAACGGCGCGCGCCACAGCCTGGGAGCCTTCGATTTGGCTACGCACCGGTGAGCTCCCCGATCGGCGGTTTCACGGCCGCATACGCCTGCTCCGCGGCGAGGACGTTTGCCGTTGCGATCTTCTCCGGAAATCGACCCCTGATCGCGTCGGTGACCGAGCCGAGCGTGACGGCACCGGTCTGGGCAGCGAATGCGCCGAGCAAGGCGGCGTTCGGAAGCGGTCGGCCCAGGTGCCGGCGGGCGATCTCCGTCGCGGGGACGGTGCTCACCCGGTCCGGGCGAAGGGTCGAAACGATTCGTTCCAGCCCGAGCTCTTCGAGAGTCCGGGCGGTGTTGACGAGGAGATACGCGTCCGCGCCGACTCCGCTGAAGAGGTCGACCTGGTGGATGAGCGTCGGGTCCTGCACGATGAGCGCGTCGGGCTCCTCGATCGGCTCGCGCGAACGGATCTCCTCGTCTCCGATCCGGCAGAAGGCAACCACCGGAGCTCCCATTCGCTCGGATCCGAAGCTCGGGAACGCCTGGGCGTGGCGACCCTCGTCAAAGGCAGCGACGGAGAGAAGCTCGGCCGCCGTGACGACCCCCTGGCCGCCCCTGCCGTGAATGCGCACTTCGAACATTGCTCGAATGGTCGTCGTCCGAAGCCGGCACAGCATCGTGGCACTTGCTGATCCCCCATGGGGGAAATCGCGGATGCGGTTTTGGGGGCGTCACTAGGCTGGCCGCGGGTGGAGGAGTACGATCGCCCCGTGCAGACCCCAGCGGAGCGGCAGATCGTCATCGCGACAGACGGCTCGGACAGCGCAAGACATGCCGTCACTGCCGGGTGCAAGCTGGCCGGCGCTCTCGGAGCTCGAGCCGTGCTCCTCTACGTCCGCCCCGCGATGGGTGCGCTCGGGGAGCCGTATCACCAGGAAAGGCTGAGCAAGGAGATGGAGCATGCACGAGTCGCCCTCGACCGCGCGAAGGGGATCGCGGAGTTCGAGGGCGTGGAGAGCGAGGAGGAGATCCTCGAGGGCCAGCCTGCGGACGAGATCGTCGGGTTGGCGCGGGCCCGCGACGCCCTGCTGATCGTCGTCGGTTCCCGAGGCTTGGGCGCAGTCGCAGGCGCTCTCATCGGCTCGGTTTCAAGCGCGGTCCTCCACCGCGCCGACCGGCCGGTAGTGGTCGTCCCGGTTCACGAGTAGTGCGGAGACCCTTACCGGCTGCTGAGAAGTCAGTAGTTCTCCGCGACCGACTCGGCGCCTCCACCGATGTCCATCGGCGCGTGCTTTTCGAGACTGGTCTCCCAACCTCGAAAGGAGGGTGAGATGAGCATCGAAAAGGCATTCAGATTCTCGTCGGCAACGCAGTGGCGCCGGGGCGCGCAGACGGTGGCGATCGCAAGCGGAAGGCCCATGATCAGCGTCGACGCTCCACCGGATCTCGGGGGCCGCGACGGGAGGGTGTGGAGCCCGGAAGAGTTGCTCATGTCGTCGGCCGCGTCGTGTCTCGCGCTCACGCTCGCTTCCGTCGCGCAGGCGCGACGAGTCGACCTCGAACGGATCGACGTCAACGCCGTCGGCGACTTGGAGAAGGCGCCGGAAGGCGGTTTTCACTTCATCGCGATCGAGCTCCTCGTCGAGGTCGAAGCAACGGGGGAGCATCCGCATGCGATTCAGGCCCTGGTCGAGGAAGCCGAACGACGCTGCATCGTGAGTCGCGCGCTCGGCGTGCCGGTTTCGGTGGAGCTCGTCGTGGCGACGACGGCCCATGTAGCCCTGAGCGGGTAGCGAGGCGGCCCGGTCGAGGTACGCGTCGGTTGCTCAGTCTCCCGCTGGTCCCGGTGCGAACGTAGGCCTCGCGCCTGCCCGTCGGGCGACTCCAGCCTCGACGGCGGCCCCAGCCACGGCTTCCGCGACCGCGGGCGCCACGCGCCGATCGAAGACGCTCGGGATCACGTAGTCCGCTTCAGCATGATCTGGCTCGACGACGCCGGCAATGGCGTGGGCGGCCGCGAGCTCCATCTCGGGGGTGATAGCGCTCGCGCGCACGTCGAAGGCGCCCCGGAAGACGCCCGGGAAGGCCAGCACGTTGTTGATCTGGTTCGGATAGTCGGAGCGGCCGGTCCCGATGACTGCGACGAGGTCTTCGATCTCCTCGGGCACGACTTCAGGGGTCGGGTTCGCCATCGCGAAGACGATCGCGTCGTCCGCCATGGAGCGAACGCCGTCCACGGTGACTGCCCCGGGCCCCGAAAGACCGATGTAGACATCGGCCCCGGCAAGGGCTTCGTCCGCGGAGCCTCGCATTCGGCGTGGGTTCGTCTGCTCGGCCAGTGCCGTCTTGAAGGAGTCGAGGCTCGTCCTGCCGGGGCAGAGAATGCCGCGCCTGTCGCAGGAGATGACCTCTCCTGCGCCGGCGGCAAGCAGCATCCGAGCGGTCGCGGCCCCCGCCGCGCCGGCACCGGTCAGGACGATTTTGGCCTCCTCCAGCCGTTTGTCCACGATGCGCAGAGCGTTGACGAGGGCAGCCAGGACGACGATTGCCGTTCCGTGCTGGTCGTCGTGAAAGATCGGGATGTCGAGCTCCGCGCGGAGGCGGGCCTCGATCTCGAAACAGCGAGGGGCGGAAATGTCCTCCAGGTTGATCCCGCCGAAACCGGGAGCAAGCGCGGCGACGATGCGCACGATCTCATCGGGATCAGTCGTCGCCAGACACACCGGCCAGGCATCGATGCCACCGAACTCCTTGAACAGGATCGCTTTGCCTTCCATGACGGGCAGAGCTGCTTCAGGCCCGATGTCGCCGAGGCCGAGCACGGCCGTGCCGTCTGTCACGACAGCGACGGTGTTTTGCTTGATCGTGAGGTTCCAGACCTTCTCGGGGTCCTCGGCGATCGCACGGCAGATGCGGGCCACGCCTGGCGTGTAGGCCATGGAAAGGTCGTCGCGCGTCTTCAGTGGAGCCTTGGGGACAACCTCGAGCTTTCCCCCGAGATGGAGGAGGAACGTGCGATCGGACACGTGCTCCACCTCGATCCCGTCCAGCGCCCGAACCGTGTCGACGATTCGATGGATGTGCTTCTCGTCTGCCGCCAGCACGGTCACATCCCTGACTTTCTTGCCTCGCTCCACGCGCACGAGGTCGATCGCGCCGAGGAGCCCGCCCGCGTCTCCGATTGCTGCGGCCAGCCGTGCGAACGATCCCGGCTGATTGTCGAGATGGATGCGAAGGGTCGCGCTGAAGGACGCGGAGGGGTGTTGGTCGTCCGGGTGTGAGCTGCTTCTCGCGAGCTCGCGGTGCATACGTCGCAGTTTGCTTCTCCGTCACCGCCGCAGAATCGGGTGAGACCCTGATCTGGAGCTGCGGCTGTCCCGCAATCCCGTCGGCGGGTGCGCCCGGGCTGCGCGTAACCCCGCACGCCGAATGCGAGCAATCACTGATGTCCGGGCGGCACAGGCGTGGCACGTTCACGGTGGCCCGGAAGGAGGTGATCACGGTGTCAACCGAATTCGGACAGGGCGAGAGCGTCGTCGCCGGCCGTACGCCGGAGAGCGCCGAGCTCGAGCGCGAAGGCCGGCTGAGAAAGCAGGCGGTCGAGCGCATCTATCAGCTTCGGAGGTTCAAGCTCCACGTCGTCGTCTTCGCACTCGGGCTCCCGATTCTGGGCGCCATCTGGGTGCTGACGGAGTACTTCGAGGAGCACACGTGGCCCGACCGGTTCGCCTCGGCTCCCGACGTCGCCGGGACCTGGGATCCCTGGTTCTTCTTCGTGGCAGGAATCTGGGCGATCATCCTCGCCGTCCACGGCCTGAAGACGTACTTCGGGCCGGGCGTGGGGCCGGTGGGGCGGTACATCCGGCGTCCAGTGACGGACGCGGAGATCAACCGCGCGATGTCGAGAATGAGACCACGCTGAGCGATCGGAAAGGAGGGGTGTAGCCATGGCGACGCTTTCTCATGAACTGCCGCCCGCCTCGCATGCTGCAAGGCGTTTCGAGTACAAGGTGCTCGACACCGGCAAGCACGTCGAGGAAGAGCTCAACGAGCTCGGGGCGGCCGGCTGGATGGTCGTCGGGGTGACGACGAAGAAGCAGCTGTTCATCGCCCCGCCTCAGGCGGTCATCCTGATGCGCGAGCTCGGGTAGAGGGTGGCCGCTCCCGAGCACTCCGTTCCGGTGCAATCCGGGTTCACCGCGGCGGGCCTGGATTCCCTTCCGCCGCAGCAGATGGCGCGCCGGGCGGAGGAGGTAGGTGTCACGAAAGCAGGCCTGGCCGCCGACAAGCTGCTGGCGCTCGGCGTTCTCGCCGGGGCCTTCATTGCGATGGGGGCGATCTTCGCCACCACCGTCACGGCCGGAGGCTCGGAGCTTCCCTACGGCGTCGTTCGGCTGCTCGGCGGCCTGGCTTTTTCCCTCGGCCTGATCCTGGTCGTGGTCGCCGGGGCCGAGCTCTTCACGGGCAACAACCTGATCGTCATGGCCTGGGCGAGCCGGCGGGTCTCGACGCGTCGTCTGCTCTGGGTTTGGGCGCTCGTCTACGTCGGCAACTTCGCCGGCGCGATCGCGACCGCCGGGCTCATGTATCTGACTCGGCAGTATCGGTTCGGGGGAGGGGCTGTCGGCGAGCAGGCTCTGGCGATCGCGACCGCCAAGGTCGAGCTCGGCTTCACCCAGGCGATCGTGCTCGGAGCGTTCTGCAACGCGCTCGTCTGCCTCGCGGTCTGGCTCACGTACAGCGCGCGGACGACCGCGGACAAGATCCTCGCCGTCGTTCCGCCGATCGCGGCATTCGTCGCCTCGGGCTTCGAGCACAGCGTCGCCAACATGTACTTCATCCCGTTCGGGATCCTCGTCTCGAACGACGACTCCTGGCTGGCTGGAACCGGCAACGAGCTCGATCTCTCCAACCTCACGTGGGGCTCGTTCCTGGCGGACAACCTTCTCCCCGTGACGATCGGGAACGTGATCGGCGGAGCCCTCATGGTCGGCGCGTTCTACTGGTTCGTGTATCTGCGGCCTCGGTCTCCAGGCGAGGCCTAGAGGGCCGGGCCGGCTTACGTAGTTTCCCGAACGCGGATCAAGGGACTCGCTGATGCTCTGCGGGCGGCCCCCTGCCAACCTCGTGACGAGGAAAGGAGCAGGCATGGCAGTCGATGTCGAGCAGAGAGTTGCGACGACGACGGTTGCCGCCCGGCAGCCGATCATCGAGGCGCGTGGCGTGGACAAGACCTACGACACGGGCAAGATCGAGGTGCACGCCCTCCGCGACGTGACCTTCTCGGTCCCGAGTGGGGAGATGGTCGCGATCATGGGCCCGAGCGGCTCGGGCAAGACGACCTTGCTCAACTGCCTCTCCGGCCTGGACGCGATCGACGTGGGCGACGTGGTCATCGAAGGCGTCTCCCTGAGCGAGATGTCGGACCGCGAGCGAACGGACTACCGCGCCAGGCGGATGGGCTTCGTCTTCCAGTTCTACAACCTCATGCCCGTCCTGACCGCCGTGGAGAACGTCGAGCTTCCCCTCCTCGTCGCACGGGTGGGCGCCGGGGAGGCCCGCCGCCGTGCGCTCGCGGCTCTCGAGCTCGTCGGGCTCGGCGACCGCGGGGATCACCTTCCCGACGAGCTCTCCGGCGGCCAGCGGCAGCGGGTCACGATCGCCCGCGCCTTGGTCAACGACCCGGCGATCGTGTGGGCGGACGAGCCGACCGGTGATCTCGACAGCGAGAACGCCGAGGAGATCGTCGAGCTCATGCGCCGCCTCAACCGGGAAAAGGGGCTGACCTTTCTCATCGTCACTCACGACATCGCCGTCGGCCGCGCGACGGATCGCATCGTTCGCATGGTCGACGGCCAGATCGTCGAGGAGCAATACCTGGAGGTGGTCTGATCATGATCGCGCGCACGACAACGGCCGACGTCGACACCGTGCGGATCAGCGTCGAGGAGGCGGTCGCGGTCTTCAGGGAGTCCGTGCTTCCGGCTCTGCACGAACAGCCGGGCTACGAGGGCTCGTACGTCCTACTCTCCCCCGAGGGGAAGGCGCTGGTCCTGACCTTCTGGGCCACCGTGGAGGAGGCTGACGCGGGCCTCGCCGGAGCGAGAAGCTTCTACGCCGAGCAAGTGGCGAAGTTCGCCACCATCTACCGCTCGCCCCCGGGGCGCGACACGTACGACGTCGTGCTCGCCGAGGCGCCGGCCGTCACGGTCGGCTAGGAGGTCGTCATGGGCAAGCTCTTCGGCATTCCGGTCGACGAGCTCGCGGTGGTGCTGCTCGCGCTTCTCGCCGCGGGTCTCGCAGTCGTAGGTCTCCTGGCGCTCAGGAACCGTGTGTTCTTCCGCATGGGAATCCGCAACATCCGGCGGCGGCCAGGACGGAGCGCGCTCATCGTCGTGGGCTCGATGCTCGGCACCGCGATCATCGCGGCGGCGCTCGCCACCGGCGACACGATGGGGCGGACGGTTCGGTCTTCCGCCATCTCGGCCCTCGGGCAAGCAGACGAGGTCGTCGCTGCGCAAGGTGTCGCGACCGCGCTCGCTGCCGGAACCGAGGGCACGACGGGCACTCGCTACTTCCCCGAGAGCTACGCGGGCAAGATCCGCGCGGCGACGCAGGGTTCCGGCCTTGTCGATGGGGTCACGCCCGTGATCGTCGAGACGATCGCGGTGCAGGACCTGACGACGCGCCAGAACGAGCCGCGCGCGACGCTCTTCGCCGCCGATCCCGAGAGCATGCGGCCCTTCGGCGACATCACGAGCGACGGAGAGACGGTCTCACTGGCCGATCTGAAGGCGGGTGAGGTCTATCTGAATGCTGACGCGGCCGACGAGCTGGACGCCAAGGCGGGAGACATGCTCCGCGTTCTCGCTGGACAGGAGTTCATCAATGCGACTGTCAAGGCGATCGTGCACTACGACGGCGGCGCGACCGACGGCTCCGGGCTGCTCCTCCCGCTTTCGGAGGCCCAGCGTCTCCTCGACAAGCCCGGCCTCGTGAAGGCTGTCTTCGTATCGAATACCGGTGGGGCCGAGAGCGGCGCCGAGCTCAGCGGCCAGGTCATCGACCGCCTGGAGCCGACGCTCGCCCCGCTCGGGCTCGAGGCCGACAACACGAAGGAGGACGCACTCGCGGCCGCGGATACGGCGGGCGGAGCGTTCATGTCCATGTTCACGACCTTCGGCTCCTTCTCGATCGCCGCGGGGATCCTCCTGATCTTCCTCATCTTCGTCATGCTCGCCGCCGAACGGCGCGGTGAGCTCGGGATCGCGCGCGCGGTCGGGACGCGTCGCGGGCACCTCGTCCAGATGTTCCTCTTCGAGGGAGTCGCGTACGACCTCATGGCGGCCGCGATCGGCGTGCTCCTCGGCGTGGCCGTCGCCTACGGCATGGTGCTCGTGATGGCGGCGGCGTTCGCGCAGGCGTTCGGAGATTTCGAGATCTCGTACTCGGTCAAGCCGACGAGCCTCGTTGTCTCCTACGCGATCGGAGTCCTCGTGACGCTCCTCGTCGTCACGTTCTCCGCCTGGCGCGTCAGCCGCATGAACATCGTGAGCGCGATTCGGGACCTTCCCGATCCCCCGGTGGAGAAGGAGCGCCGGCGCCGCTGGATCCTCGGCATCGTCGGCGTCCTCTTGGGCGGCCTCTTGGCCGTCTCGGGAGTCAGCGCCGAAGACGCGGTGGCGCTCGGGCTCGGCGTGGCTCTCATCGTGCTGAGCTTCGTCCCGATTCTGCACGCGCTGGGCCTCCCCGACCGCGCCGTGCACACCTGTGCGGGCCTCGCGCTCCTGACGTGGTTCCTGCTTCCGATCGACCGCTGGCTCTTCGGCGAGCTGAAAGTCAACTTCTCCATGTTCTTGCTCGGCGGGCTCATGATCGTGATCGGCGCCACCTGGACGATCGTCTACAACGCGGATGTCCTGCTCGGGGCGGTCGCTTCGACGCTCGGTCGCATCCGGGCGCTCGCGCCCGTCCTGCGCATGTCCATCGCGTATCCACTTCGCAGTGTGTTCCGCACGGGAGTCACGCTCGCCATGTTCACGCTCGTCGTCTTCACGATCGTCGTCGGCTCCATCACGACGAGCTCGTTCCTCGGCGCGATGGACAACGTCCAGGTGTTCGGCGGCGGCTTCGACGTTCGTGCGACCGCCTCGCCTGCCAGCCCGGTGCCCGACATGCCCGATGCGCTTCGCTTCGCGCGGGGCGTGGATCCGGCCGACTTCCGGGTCGTCGCGAGCGTGTCCGATCTACCCGTGGACGCGAAGCAGGTCGGCACGGAGGCGAAGCCCGAGACGTACGTCGTCCACGGCGCCGACCGCGCCTACCTGACGAACACGACCTACAGCCTCGCCACGAGGGCAAAGGGGTATGAGTCCGATGCCGCTGTCTGGCAGGCGATTCGGGACGGCAAGAACCTTGCCGTGGTCGATGCGTTCGTCGTGCCGCGGCGCGCGAACTGGGCCTTCGGACCGATGCCGGCGTTCCGCCTCTCCGGTCTCTATCTCGAGGACGAGGCGTTCGATCCAATCCCGGTGCAGGTGGAGGATCCGCAGACGGGAAAGAGCCTCACGGTCCACGTCATCGGCGTCCTCTCCGACAGGACGCCGGAGCTCATGGCGGGCATCTGGACGTCGCAATCCTCGGTCGTGGCGGTGTTCGGCGACCGCGTCATCCCGACCACGTACCTCTTCGCGGTGCGAGACGGAGTGGACTCCGATGCGGAGGCGAAAGCGCTCGAGTCGGCGTTCCTCTCCCATGGGATGCAGGCCGACTCGTTGCAGAGCTTGCTCGACGATGTCATCGGCGGGAACCTCACGTTCAACCGGCTGATCATGGGCTTCATGGGGCTCGGCCTCATCGTCGGGGTCGCCGCTCTCGGCGTCATCAGCGCGCGCTCGGTCGTCGAGCGGCGCCAGCAGATCGGCGTCCTGCGGGCGATCGGCTTCCGCAAGCAAATGGTGCAGGCGTGCTTCCTCCTCGAGTCGTCCTTTATCGCGCTCACCTCGATCGTGATCGGTACCGGTCTTGGCGTGCTCGTCGGCCACAACGTCATCCGCGACTCGCGCCAGACGCCGAGCTGGGAGGGCATGGCATTCATCGTCCCGTGGTGGACGTTTGTCGTCGTCTTTCTCGTCGTCTACGCCGTCGCCCTCGCCACGACCTTCCTGCCGGCCCTTCGCGCCTCGCGTGTCTATCCCGCCGAGGCGCTGCGTTACCAGTGAGGCGTGGGTTTGACGCAGACACGGCAATCAGCGCAGAATCGCTCTGACACCGGGGGGAGAGGGAGGACCCGATGTTCAAGGTGATTGTCTGGGCCAGCGACGGATCCGAGCATGCGGACCGCGCGCTCGAATACGCGCAGAAGCTTGCAGAGGCGAGCTCGGCAAAGCTCATCGCGACACATGTGCGAGAGATCAACGTCGGTCGAGCAGGCAGTTATCCCGTGCAACCGGGAGAAGACGAGACCGAGCAGAAGATTCAGGGTCAGGCCAAAGCCGCGAAGGATGCGGGCATCGACGCCGAGTACGAGCAGCCGGGGGCCCACGTTGGGGGTGCCGCACACGCGATTGCCGACCTGGCGGCCGCTCGGAAGGCCGAGCTCATCGTGGTGGGCACGCGCGGGCAGGGCCCCGTCAAGGGTCTCTTGGTCGGCAGCGTAACGCAGAGGCTCCTGCACATCGCCGCGTGTCCCGTTCTGGCGGTGCCGCCGGCTTCCTAGAGGCTCGAGCGCCTGCGGGCAGACGCCTTCGCCACCTCGGTGGCGAAGGCGGGAACGAGAGCGAACGCCGAGACCACGGCGGCCTCACGTGCGCCGAGCGACACCGTGCCGAGCGGCTCGTGCAGGAACGGCAGGTACACGGCGGCGGCCAGGAAGACGAGCGAGAGGAGCACGCTCGCGACGAGCCAGGGATTGCGGGGCCCTCGCCAGGCCGCGGCGCGTTCCGAGCGGCAGCTGAAGACGAGCACGAGCTCGGCGAGCGCGACCGTGGCGAAGGCCATCGTCTGCGCCTCGCCTTCGCCGAGGGCTTTGCCGGTCAGGTAGGCGCCGAGGCCGGCCAGCCCCACGACGGCGCCGACGAACGCGAGCGCGATCCAGAGCCCGGTCGAGAAGAGTCTGCCCGACCGGATCGGGCCGCGCGCCATCGTTCCTGCGGAGGGTGGGTCGCGGGAAAGCGCCGCCGCCGGCAGCCCGTCGGTGAGGACATTGACGACGAGCACCTGGACGACGGTCATCGGCACTCCGAGGCCGCCGAGGATCGTCACGGCGAAGAGGAGCACCTCGCCGAAGTTCGCCGAGAGGAGGAAGGCGACGAACTTGCGGATGTTGTCCCCGATCGCGCGGCCTTCCCTGATCGCGGCGACGATCGTGGCGAAGTCGTCGTCGGTCAGGACGAGGTCGGCGGCCTCGCGCGCCGCCTCGGTGCCCGAGCGTCCCATTGCGATTCCGACATCTGCGCGACGCAGAGCGGGCGAGTCGTTGACTCCGTCGCCGGTGACGGCGACCACCTCGTTCCTCTGCTGAAGCTTCTGGACGATCCCCAGCTTGTCGGCCGGCGTCACTCGTGCGTGCACGTCCTCCGCGGGGAGGTCGAGCGCGCGCGCTATCGCTCCCGCGGTCGCCGGGTGATCGCCCGTGATGATCTGCACGCCGAGCCCTGCGGCTCGCGCGGCGGCGACCGCCTCGGCGGCCTGCGGACGGATCGGATCGCTGAGCGCGACGAGGCCGAGCGCCTGGAGATCCCACTCGCTGTCGTTGCCGAAGGCGTCCTCGTCGACAGTGCAATCGGCGACCGCGAGCACCCGCATGCCCTCGCTCGCCCATCCTTCCGCCCATCCGAGCAGAGGCTCGGGCCCCTCCTCCGGCGCGCCGAGCACCACTTCCGGCGCTCCCTTCACGACGCCTCGCCGCCGTCCCTCCTCCTCGTAGATTGCCCCAGACCGTCTCCGCTCCGGCTCGAAGGGAATCTCGTGCACGAGCGCACGATTCGTCAGGAGCTCGGAGCGCACGATGCCCGCCTCGAGGGCGGCGAGCACGATGGCTCCGTCGACGGGGTCGCCCAGGATGCGCGTTCCTTCCACCTCCTCGACGATGTCGGCCGAGGAAGCAAGGAGCGCGGCGGCGAGGACGTCCGCGTCTGTGCGTCCGGGCGCGGGCCGCACGGCGGCGACGCGGAGCTGGTTCTCGGTCAGCGTCCCCGTCTTGTCCGAGGCGATGACGGTCGCGCCTCCGAGGGTCTCGACGGCTGAGAGCCGTTTCACGATCGCGCCCCGCGATGCCATTGCCCGCGCGCCCAGGGAGAGCGCGATCGTGACCGTCGCCGCCAGGCCTTCCGGCACCGCGGCGACCGCCACCGCGACTCCGACGAGAAACGCTTCGTGCAGCGGCTCCCCCCGCAGGAGCATGCCGACCGTGAGGACGGCGGTGACGGCGAGGCCGGCCGCGACCATCATTTGTGCGAGCGACTGCAGGCGCAGCTGGAGTGGCGTCGCGGGCGGCTCGGCCTCATTGGCGAGGTGCACCACCTGGCCCATCTCCGTCCTGTCTCCGGTGGCGGTTGCGACCGCGGTCGCATGTCCTCGAGTGACGGCGGTGCCGGCGAAGACGGCCGAACGCCGCTCGGCCAGCGTCGTTCCCTCCGGCACGGCCTCCCCGCCCTTCCTGACGGGATAGGACTCCCCGGTGAGGAGCGACTCGTCGACCTCCAAGCCCTCGCACTCCACGATCCGCGCGTCCGCCGCCACTCGCTCCCCCTCGCGCAGCACGAGCAGGTCGCCGCGCACGACGTCCTCGACCGGCACCTCCTGCTGCTTCCCCCCGCGCACGACCGTGGCCTTTCGGTCGAGGCGCTCGCGCAACGCGATGACCGCGCGGGCCGCGCGGGCTTCCTGCACGAACCCGAGGGCCACATCGAGGACGACGATTGCCGCGATCGCTGCGGCCTCCAGGGCGTCACCGATCGCGAAGGACACGGCGGCCGCGGCGACCAGGAGAAGGACGAGCGGGTCCGCGACCTGGTCGAGGGCGATGGCGAAATAGGGCGGCCGCCGCGCGCGCGACAAGCGATTGGGCCCTTCGTCTCTTAGCCGCCCGGCCGCGACCTGCTCCGTGAGGCCCGATTCCGCGTCCGATCGGAGTTCCTCGAGCACGGATTCGGCGCTGCGTGCGTACGCCTGCATCCCGGCAAGCGTTACACGCGCATGGGTCCGTAGTTAACCGAGGACGAAATCGGCGTCGGCGCTGACGTCGAGCGGCACGCCGGGCTGGAAGATTCTGGTGAAGCGACGAAAGGAGGAGCCATGACGGCATTGCTCATGGACCCCGCGGTCGCGACCGAATGGCCTTGTGCGGAGGTCCACGAGACCCCGTCCGCGTACGAGGTCGAGATCGAGACCCCGGGATTCGGGGCGGACGAGTTGGCGGTTGAGGTCGAGGGCCACACGCTCAGGGTTCTCGGAACCCCGGAGCACGGACATGTGGGAAGCGCGTTCGACTTCATCTTCACTCTCCCCGCCGCAACGGTTCTTGATGGACTGCGCGCCCGCTTTGCGGACGGCGTACTCACTGTTACCGCGCCCCTGCGACGGGTGACCGGCAGGCGGACGATCGAGATCGAGTGCCCGCACCTGGTCAACGGTTCGGCGTCGGGCGTCTGACCGAAAGGAGGAGTCATGCTCGCGTATGAAGGGAACGGCACCCCGCCGGCCTCTTCAGCGGTCGAGCGCACGAAGCTGAAGAGGTCGCTGGGGCTTTGGATGGCCACCGCCCTGGTGATCGGCAACATGATCGGCTCGGGAGTCTTCCTCCTGCCGGCCGCAATGGCCGGGACAGCGGGCCCCGCGTCGATTCTCGCCTGGGTGTTCACAGGCATCGGCGCGATGCTCCTCGCGCTCGTGTTCGCGCTCTTGGGCCGCACCTATCCGAAGACGGGCGGCCCGTACGTGTATGCGCGCAAGGCCTTTGGCGACTTCATCGGCTTCCAGACGGCCTGGAGCTACTGGATCAACGCCTGGGTCGGGAACGCGGCCATCTCGATCGCTTTCGCCGGCTACTTGGCCGTCTTTTGGGGCGACGCGGCGACGAACTGGGTCGCCGTGCTCGTTGCCATCGGACTGATCTGGATCCTGACGATCGCCAACATCCTCGGAGCACGCGAGGCGGGTGCGATTCAGCTCGTCACCACGGTCCTCAAGTTCGTGCCGCTGCTTGTGATCGGCGTTGTCGGCCTGTTCTTCATGGACAGCGCCAATTTCGAGCCCTTCACGCTCTCCAGCGGGTTCGACTGGGGGATCAGCGGAGCCGCATTGCTCACGCTCTGGGCCTTCATCGGGCTCGAGTCGGCAACGGTCCCGGCCGAAGAGGTCAAGGACCCGGAGAGGACGATTCCGCGGGCCACGATCGTCGGCACCGCGGCGGCGTCGCTCCTCTACCTGGTTGCGACGATCGCACTCTTCGGGATGATCGCGAGCTCGACGCTGGCCGGATCGACGAGTCCCTTCGCCGACGGCGCCAACGTCATCTTCGGAGGAACCTGGGGCGGGAAGGCGATCGCAGTGGTCGCCATGATCTCGATCTTCGGCGTGCTCAACGGGTGGATCCTGCTGCAGGGCCGCGCCGCGCTCGGCGCCGCCCAGGACGGGCTCTTCCCCAAGCAGTTCGCCCGGGTCGATCGCAAGCGGGGGACGCCGGTCTTCGGGCTCGTGATCTCGTCGGTTCTGATCACAGGCCTCTTGCTCCTGAACATCCGGAGCTCGGGCACGCTCGTCGAGACGTTCACCGACATCATCATCATCGCCACGCTGACGGCCCTCGTTCCGTACATGTACGCGGCGGCCGCGCAGCTCTACCTGTTCTTCGCCGACCGAGACTCGTTCTCGGGCGTCCACTTCGCCCGCTACTCGGTGATCGCGCTGCTTGCGCTCGCCTATTCGTCATGGGCGATCTGGGGCGCCGGCTACGAGTACATCGCCAAGGGCTTCATGCTCCTGATCGCGGGCATCCCGGTCTATCTCTGGGTGCGCTGGCGGCAGAGCCGTGAGCTTCCGACGGCGGTGCTCGCGGAGGAGCCGGAGCTGGTCGAGCAGCCTCGGGCCAGGGTGCCCGTCGCGTGAGGAAATTGACGCGGCCCGGGCCTTGACGGGCCCGGGCCGCCCGTTCGGAAGGAGAAGACGATGCGCAAGGTCATCATCATGGGAGCCGGAGGACGCGACTTCCACAACTTCAACACGGTCTTCCGGGAAGACCCGGAGACCGACGTCATCGCCTTCACGGCGACGCAGATCCCGGGGATCGACGACCGTGTCTACCCGGCCTCGCTCGCGGGGCCCAATTACCCGCACGGGATTCCCATCCGACCGGAGGAGGAGCTCACCGAGCTCATCCGCCGGGAGTCCGTCGACGAGGTCGTCCTCGCCTACTCCGACCTCTCGCACGAGACGGTCATGCACAAGGCCTCGACGGTCCTGGCGGCGGGCGCCGACTTCACCCTCCTGGGTCCGAAGGCGACCATGCTCAGGAGCAGGAAGCCCGTCATCGCCGTCTGTGCTGCCCGCACGGGGTGCGGCAAGAGCCAGACGAGCCGGCGGGTGGGTCAGATCCTGCTTCGCGCGGGCTTCTCGGTCGCGCTCGTCCGGCACCCGATGCCGTACGGCGACCTGGAGGCGATGAGGGTGCAGCGATTCGCAACCCTCCAGGACATCGACGCCTCTGACCCGACGATCGAGGAGCGGGAGGAATACGAGGCGCCGGTCGAGCTCGGGATGGTCATGTACGCCGGGGTCGACTACGGAGACATCCTCGAGCGCGCACAGGAGGAGGCCGACGTCGTCATCTGGGACGGAGGCAACAACGACCTGCCCTTCTACGCTCCGGATCTCCACATCGTCGTCGTCGATCCGCTCCGGCCCGGGCACGAGCTCCGCTACCACCCGGGCGAGACCAACGTCCGCATGGCGGACGTCGTGGTCGTGAACAAGGTCGACACCGCCGATCCGCGCGACGTCGCGAAGGTGGCGGACAACGTCCGTGCGGTGAATCCGGATGCCACCATCGTGCGGGCGGCCTCTCCGGTCGCGCTCGAGGATGGGCCGTCGCTCGTCGGCAAGCGCGTTCTCGTCGTCGAGGACGGGCCCACGATCACCCACGGCGAGATGCCCTACGGAGCGGGCACCGTGGCCGCGCTGCAGGAAGGGGCGGTCGTGCTGGTGGATCCCCGTCCGTTCGCGGTCGGGAGCATCGCGGACACGTTCCGGAAGTACCCGATGATCGGTCAGGTCCTGCCCGCGATGGGCTACGGCAGCGAGCAGCTGCACGAGCTCGAGGCGACGATCAACGCCGCCGAGTGCGACGTCGTGGTGACGGGCACGCCGATGAACCTCTCGAGGCTGATCGACATCCGTCATCCGGTCAGGCACGCGACCTACGCGTTGGAAGACCATGGCCCGCCGACGCTGGAGGACGCGCTGATGCCGTTTATCGAGCGGCACCAGACACATCTCCTCGTCGGCGCCATGGACGACTACGCGTCGTGAAGGAGGGAAGCGCCGGGGGCCGGTGACGGCCCCCGGCGCACATCAGGGGCGCGAGATGGACGCTGAAGAGTCGATCGGCGAGGTCCGGCGAAACGATCCCCGCGAGCCGCTCGCAGTGCTGCTCCGCCATCTCCAGACTTCGGAAGGTGGGCTCTCGAGCCGCGAGGCGGAGCGGCGGCTCGTCGTTTACGGCCCGAACGAGCTGCAACGACGCGTCCGCCGGCAGTGGCCACGGGAGCTCGCCCGGCAGCTCACGCATCCGCTTGCCCTTCTCCTGTGGGTTGCGGCGGCGCTCGCGCTGGTCGCGGTCTCGACGGCAGTCGCCGTCGCGATCGTCGCCGTGATCGTGCTCAACGCCGTGTTCGCGTTCGTCCAGGAGCAGCAGGCCGAGCGGGCGGTGGAGGCGTTGAAGGAATACCTGCCGCCTCGGGCGACGGTCGTGCGTGACGGCCGCCGGCGCGAGGTCGACGCCCGGGGCCTCGTCCCGGGCGATGTGCTCGTCCTCACGGCAGGCGACCGGATCTCGGCAGACGCCCGCCTGCTCAAGGGCGCGCTCGAGGTCGACCTCTCGATGCTGACCGGGGAGTCGCTCCCCGCGTACCGGTCGGCCGAGCTCCGAGACCAGGGCCCGCTCCTCGAGGCACGCGATCTCGTCTTCAGCGGCACGGTCGCGACGGAGGGCGATGCGCTTGCGCTCGTCTTCGCGACGGGGATGAGCACTGAGCTCGGCCGCATTGCGTCGCTCTCGGCGAGAGTCGGGAGGGAGGAGAGCCCGCTGGAGTACGAGGTGCGCAGGGTCGCCTGGCTGATCGCGCTCGTTGCGGTCGGTGCCGGACTCGCGTTTCTGCCGCTCGGCCTTCTGGCCGGCCTGTCGGTGTCCGATGCGGCGAGCTTCGCGATCGGGCTGATCGTGGCCAACGTCCCCGAGGGCTTGTTGCCGACGATCACGCTCGCCCTCGCCATCGGGGTCCGGCTTCTGGCCCGGTCGGGAGGCCTGGTGAAGCGCCTGTCGGCGATCGAGACGCTCGGCTCGACCACGGTCATCTGCACGGACAAGACAGGGACGCTGACGGAGAACCGCATGCGGGTCGTCGCGCTCGCGAGCCCCTCCGGTGTCGTCGAGGCCGATGACGTCGCAGTTCTCGCGCAGGGTGCGAGCAGCGATGCGGCCCTCACGGGGCTGCTGGGGTCGATCGCGGCCTGCAACAACGCCGAGTTGCGCGAGACACAGGAGGACTCTTCGGGAGATCCAACGGAGCTGGCCTTGCTCGAGATGGCGGCGGCTTCCGGAGTCGACGTGCGCGTGGGGCCCCGTGAGCGAGCGCGTCTGAGGCAGTTCCATTTCGACCCGCGATTGCGCCTCATGTCCACTGTCGACGACGAGTCAGGCGCCGTCGTTCTCCATGTCAAAGGCGCGCCGGAAGAAGTGCTCGCCCGCTGCACGCATCTCGTCGACGGAGACGGCGCCGAACGCGTCCTGGACGACGGACTACGTGCGGACGCCGCAGCCCTGGCGAGCCGGTTCGCGGAGAGGGGGCTGCGCGTCCTGGCGGTGGCACGGCGCCCGCTCGATCCCGACCAGCGCCTGCCCGAGCGCCGCGAGCTGGCCGAGCGGGACCTTTCTCTCCTCGGCTACGTCGCCATGTTCGATCCTCCTCGCGCTGAGGTCGCCGACGCCGTTGCTCGTTGCCGCGGCGCGGGCATCCGGATCATCGTCATCACCGGCGACGCCGGGCCGACGGCGGCAGAGATCGCCCGCCGCGTGGGGATCGCGGATCACCCGCGCGTCGTCACCGGCCTGGAGCTCGACGCCCTGACCGAGGCGGAGCTCGACCGCCTGCTGAGCGAGGAGGACGAGCTGATCTTCGCGCGAACGTCTCCGGAGGCGAAGCTCCGCATCGCCGATGCCCTCCGCGCGGAGGGCCACGTGGTCGCGATGACCGGCGACGGGGTCAACGACGCGCCTGCGCTCAGGCGAGCCGACATCGGCGTCGCGATGGGGCGGTCCGGCACGGACGTGGCCCGCGAGGCCTCGACGATGATCCTTACCGACGACAACTTCGCGTCGATCGCGGCTGCGGTCGAGGCCGGACGCCGCGTCTACGACAACGTCCGCAAGTTCATTCTCTACATCTTCGCGCACGCACCTCCCGAGGCGCTTCCGTTCGTTTTGTTCGCAGTGGCGGGAGGGCTT
>DATEOR010000107.1:0-20275 GCA_035273885.1 Gaiellaceae bacterium | reverse complement strand
CGCGCCGAGCGGGGAGGGCTGCGCCTCAAGACCGAGCAGGTGGACGTGATGGACGTCCTCGAAGACGTGGCCGGCCGCTTCCGCACGGACCGGGAGATCTCGGTCGCGCCCGGCGAGCCGCTGGTCGTCTCGGCCGACCGGCTCCGGCTGGAGCAGGCCCTGACGAACCTCGTCGACAACGCGCTTCGTCACGGCCGCGGCTTGGTCACGGTCTCGGCCGTCCGGGAGAACGGAGCCGCCGAGCTGCACGTCGTGGACGAGGGCCCCGGCTTCGGCGACGACTTCCTGCCGCAGGCGTTCGAGCGGTTCACCCGCGGCGACGGAGGCCGCGAGGGGGACGGCAGCGGCCTCGGACTCGCGATCGTGGAGACCATTGCCCGCGCCCACCGCGGCTCGGCTCGAGCCGCGAACGCACCCGGCGGCGGCGCCGATGTCTGGATTTCCCTGCCTCTGCGCTGAGCGGCTACAGTAGGAACCCCAAGGGCGGTTAGCTCAGTTGGGAGAGCACCAGCTCGACAAGCTGGGGGTCACTGGTTCGAGCCCAGTACCGCCCATCGCGGAAAGCCCTGGTAACTCGGGGCTTTTCTTGTATTTCTGAACTGCCTCGCGCGAACGAGTGCTACGGTGAGGGCTCGACAGCAAGCTCTCTCCTTTCCTTCGGACCGATTCGGCGGGTAGCCGAGAGCGGGAAGGAAAGGCGATGTCTACAGACGCTCTACGCGCCGTCCGAACCCGGATCCAAGTCGGTTGGTCCCAGCATGCAGATGCCCGGGATGCGTTTGGCGCGCAAGTACGGGTTGGAGGCACGGACGCAGTGGCCTGGTCGCTTGCCTCGGCCTTCGCCCTCGCCGGCAAGGATGGCATCCCGATGAACCATCTACCAGCTGCGCTTCGGGCGCTCAGTGCTGTGACGGGGATGGACTCGCTGGAAAACTGGAACGATGAGGAAGGTCGCACCAAGCAGGATGTTCTCGACGCCTTGGACGCTGCCATTGAGCACGTCGAAGGCGGCGAGGACGGGTGAACGAGCGCACCCGGGCCTACCAGTTCATCTTCCGAGATGTCAATCAGCGCATCGCTCACATCAGCCACGTTCAAGAGGAGACGGCGAGCAACTTCCTCTGCGAGTGCGGTGAAGAAGACTGCATTTCAATGATCAGGCTCGAACTGGCCGAATACGATGAGGTCAGGCGTACCGCGGGGTTCTTCATCGCTGCCCCCGGTCACGCTGTGAAGGGTCTTGATCTGCTCGTCGAGGTCCGCCACGGCTTCGATGTAATCGTCCAGGAGTAGCGGCGGGCAAGAAGCCGGACGCTTGCGGAAAGCGGCAAGGCGTTACGGTGAGGGCGACGTCGTTTGAGCGTCTGGCCGTCTCGGCGGTCGGTACACAATGAACGCCCCCACGTCGATCACCATCACCCCGGTCCAGGTCGCCGACCTGCTCGCCGAGGACGAGCGAATGCCGCTCTACGTGCACGTCATCGACCATCCCGATGCGCGCGTGCTGGTTGACACCGGCATGACGGAACTGCATCCGGCGGTGGCCGACCTCGATCCCCGCCTCCGTCCGTTGAATGGGCAGGGCTTCGATCTCGCCGGGATCGACATCGTCGTCAACACACACCTGCACTTCGACCACTGCGGCGGCAACCACCTCTTCGCCGGCAGGCCGATCTACGTGCAGCGTCGGGAGCTCGACGACGCTCGCACCGAGGACGACTACACCATTCGCGAGTGGGTCGAGGCCCCCGGCGTGCGCTACGTTCCGGTCGACGGGGGGCTCGAGCTGCTTCCCCGGCTCCGGCTCGTCCCGGCGCCGGGCCACACACCCGGCATGCAGGTAGTCGTCGTCGAGACCGGCGGCCGTCCGGTCGTCGTCGGCGGCGACGTGGCGGTCTGGTTGGGCGAGCTCGACGAGCCGAGCACGGAAGGCCAGCTGCGGGTGCGTGCGCTCGACCCGGAGCTCGTCTGGCTCGCGCACGAGCATAAGCCGTGGCGACCCGACACCGACTGAGGCCCGACGTGCACGCGGTCGTGGTCGTGGAAGGGGAGAGCGACCAGGTCGCGATCGAGACGCTCGCCGAGCGGCGCGGAATCGATTTGGCTGCCGAAGGCGTCCGGATCGAGCGCCTCGGCGGCGCCCATCGCATCGGCACGTTCCTGGATCAGTTCGGACCCGGAACGAGCGGCCCGCGCCTTGCTGGTCTCTGCGATGCCGGCGAGGAACCGGTCTTCCGGAGGGCCCTCGAGCGCGCCGGATTCGGCTCTGAGCTGACGCGCGACGATCTCGAGCGGCTCGGCTTCTACGTTTGCGACGCCGATCTGGAGGAAGAGCTGATCCGTGCGCTCGGTGCGCCGCGGGTCGAGGAGATCCTCGAGGCGAACGACGATCTCCACCGGTTCCGGAGGCTGCAGCAGATGCCGGCGTGGCGGGGCCGGCCTGCGGAGGAGCAGCTGCGCCGGTTCATGGGGAGCGGCGGGCGGCGCAAGATTCGGTACGCGCGTTTCCTCGTCGAGGCGCTCGATCCAGGCCGGGCCCCGCGCCCACTCGACCGCGTACTCGCACGTGCGGTAGCAAGAACTCCGCATTGACTCGGCCCCGGTAGGGGCGTAATGTCGGGGCGTCGGGCCCCTCCCCTGACCCGACGACCTTTCCACCGTTCCGGAGGTCGTCATGTTTGGTATGCGTTCAGGGGCAAGCACGTTGGCGCGACGCACGCGAAGGGCAGGGATTCTGCCGTGGACCGCGCTGGCAGGCCTGGTTCTCCTCGTCGTCGTCATCGGGACCGCAACGGGCTCGCCAGCGCCGTCTGCGGTCACGGAGATCAACCCGGTACCCACGCCGCCCGTCAAATTCGGCGGCAAGATCGACGCGCTCGCGGTCGACCCCGTGAACGCCCAAAATGTCTTCGCCGCCAGCGAGCTAGGCGGCCTCTATCACTCGACCGACCAGGGGCAGCACTGGACACGCGTGAACCAGTTGCAGCTCTTTGCGATGGGTGACGTCGAGTTCGCACCGACCGACTCGAGCCTCGTCATCGCGACGGCCGACTACGACGGGCGCCAGATCAGCGGTGGCGGAATCTGGCGGTCGACCGACGGCGGCGCAACGTGGTCCAAGCCGGCCACGGCCGATCCGGGCTGCACGAGCGAGCCCTCCGCGCACGGCATCGCCATCGCCCCGACCGGAACGCCGGGGAGCATCAGGATCTGGGTCGCGGACACGTGCGGTATCTCCTTCAGCTCGAACTCGGGCGCGACCTGGACCCACTTCCGGCCCAACGGGATCCCGGCGGGCCAGCTCTGGGACGTGCAGGCGCGCGATCTCGGCGGCGGCGTCTTCCAGGTCGATGCGTGCGGCGACTTCGGCTACACGCGCTCAACGACCGGTGGGGCGACGGCCGGCGCGTACGCAGCGGGGACGAACAACCCGATTCCAGGAACGGGCTTCGGGCCGTGCACCCTCGCAACGGCGCCACAGGATGCCAACACGGTCTACATCTCCTACTTCTCAGGAACGACTCCCTCCGGCTTCTGCCAGGCGCAGATGGACGAGTCCACCGACGGCGGCAACAACTGGGAAATGCAGTCGATCGGCGATCAGAACTGCCGCTTCCCGTTCGTCGTCACGCATCCGGCGTTGGACGGGAACGCCAACAACTACGAGGTCTTTGCCGGTACGTCGGTGCGCGTCAGGCACCAGACCTGCGACTCGACGGTCGCAGCGCGGTGTGCTCCCGGAACGGGCAACTGGCCCACCGTGGACTCGGGTGCGCACCCCGATCCGAGCGACATCGCCTTCGACACCTCCTCCGCGAACGGCTGCCCGATTCTGCTCGCAGATGACGGCGGCATCGACCGGACGACCGTTGCGCCCGCATCGTGTGCGACATCGTTCAGCTGGGCCGACTCCAACGTCGGAAACCACAGCCTCTGGGTGACCGGGTTCTCCGGAACCGTGGACATCCCGGGCAACACCACCGAGCTGTACGCGGGCACGCAGGACAACGGCGCCTACTACACCAACGACGGCGGCGCGTCCTACACCCAGCCTCTCGGCGCGGACGTGTACGACATCTTCACCGACCACAACGCACCGGCCCGCGTCCTCTACCGCCAATGCTTCGGCTGCAGCTGGGGCATCGCGAATCCCGGCATCACGGGTGCCGGCGCGTTCTCCGTGCCACCGGGCGACGACGTGGCGAACGCGTTCGTGGCGACCCAGTTCGGGCCGCAGAGCTATGCGTTCATCACGCGTGACGGGGCACCTCCGGTGAACACGTGGCGGCTCTGGGTGACGACGAACGAAGGCGGCAGCTGGGCCCAGATGGGACCGACGCCGCTTCCGGGCGCCCCCAGCGGGCCGCTCGTCGCCTCCGGGCCGGCTGCCTCGCCGACCTTCTACGTGAGGCTCAACGGCCAGATCAACCGGATCCAGGGGCCGTTCACGACGGCGGCCACCGTCACTCCCGCGAACGCCGGTCTCATCAGCCCGGGAATCCTCGCGGTCGATCCGGTCGATCCGAACCGCCTCTACACGTTCGACTCGGCCCAGGGGCTCATGCGCTCCATCAACGGCGGAGGGACCTGGACGCTCGACTCCGAAGCGACCTCGCTGATGCGCCACGGGACGCAGTTCAAGCTCTCCAGCGGCGTCGGCGCGCTCGGCCGCGCGATCACGTTCGACAGCAACAGCCCGATGATCGTGGTCGGCACCGAGACGGCAGGCATCATCCTGTCGGTCAACGACGGCGACACGTGGTTCAACCTGCGCGGCAGCGAGTCAGTGCCGCGTTCGCAGAGCTTCTTCTTCGACGAACGGCAGCACACGATCTACGTCGGAACGGCGGGCCGCGGGCTCTGGCGGCTCGACCTGCCGAACGCAGACTTGCGCATCACGAAGAGTGATTCCCCCGATCCTGTGAACGCGGGGGAGCAGCTCTTCTACACCCTCACCGTCACGAACGACGGCCCGGATGTGGCCAGCAACATCACGGTCACCGACACGCTTCCTAGCCAGGTGGACTTCGTGACGAGCACGATTCCGTGCACGCACGTGTCCGGCACGGTCACGTGCGCGATCTCGGAGCTCGCCAGCGGCGAGAGCAAGACCTTCCAGATCAAGGTGCACGTGAAGACGAACGCGGCCGCGGGCGGTCCCACCACGATCGTCAACAACGCGACCGTGTCGTCGACCGAGTCGCTCGACTCGAACCTGGTGAACAACACGGCTTCTGAGCCGACGATCGTCGAGGATCTCGCCGATCTCGAGATCACGAAGCTCTGCAAGCCCGACACGTCGCCGGCGGCAGACGAGCCGATCACGTGCACGATCTTCGTCGACAACCACGGACCTTCGGACGCACGCGGTGTCGTGGTCACCGACACGATCCTCGCGCCCGGCTCGTTCACCATCTCGGCGATCACGCCGAGCCAGGGCACGTGTACCGGGCCCACCGCCGTGACGGGCGGCCAGCGCTTTGTCTGCAATCTCGGCGTCCTGCAGGCGGCGACGACGAGCCAGGTCGGCCGGGCCACGATCACCTACACGGTGAGCTCGGCGGATGGCCAGGATCTGAACAACGTCGCGACCGTCCGTAGCGACACGCCGGATCCAGACACCTCGAACAACAGCGCCACGGTGACCCTGACGGTGGCCTCGGTCGCGAACCTGTCGCTGACCAAGAGCGACGCGCCCGACCCGGTCGTGGCCGGCACCCCGATCACGTGGTCGTTGACGGTCTCCAACAGCGGGCCGTCGAAGGCAGTCAACGTGGTCGTGGCCGACAACGTGCCGGCGGGCGTCGTCGTGACCTCCATCACCGGAAGCGGCGCCTCGTGCGTCTCAGGTGTCCCGGGAGATCCATTCCTGCCCGCGAGCTGCAACTTCGGGACGCTGAACAGCGGCACTTCCCGGACGATGACGATCAACGCGCGGGTCAAGTCCGGCACGACGGGGATCCTCGAGAACGACGCTCGCGCCTCGAGCGACACGTTCGACAGGAACAACTCGAACAACCTCGCCACGACGTTCACCGATGTGAGCACGAGCGCTGATCTGGCGCTTACCTTCACGGCGGACTCGCTGACGACGAAGCCGTCCTCGACGATCCACTACAAGCTGACGGTCCGGAATCTCGGGCCGTCGGATGCACAGGGCGTCGTGGCGACTGTCACCCTGCCGCCGCCGAAGAGCGGCTACTACCTGCGCGACGACGGAGGCTGCACGCTCCAGAACGCGACGCTGACCTGTCCGATCGGGACGTTCGTCGCGGGCGCACCCACGCGCACGATCTTCATCGACTGGTTCGTGCAGGGGTCGAAGTTCCCGATCGTCTCGTCGGCCACGGTCGGCTCCGACACTGCTGATCCGGTGCCTGGGAACAACAGCGCCTCGGTGTCGGTCGCAAAGAAGTAGAAGACAAATGGGCCGACTACTTCTGACCATCGCCGTCCTCGCAGTCACAGCCGCCGCCCTTTCGGCCCAGGCGGCGGCTGCGCGCGTTCCGCGAGTGACTGTTCAGCCCGAGACCTCTGTCCCGGGCGGAACGGTAACGGTGACTGGCAAGGGCTTCTGCGCCGAGCGCGGTTGTTCGGCGGTGCGGATCCAGATCTACGGGGTTCCGGTCGCGATAGGGGTCGTCGTGTCGCCCGCAGGCAAGTTCAAGACCCAGGTGAGGCTGCCCGGCGGCGGGCCTCGCACCGGAGAGGTCGGCGTCGTCGCAGTGCAGACGCTCCCGGACGGGTCGCAGACGACGGGCTTCGCGCCGTTCAAAGTCGTGTTCCTGACCTCCGAGGACCAGGCGCGCGAAGAGGCCGAGCGGGAGGCCGAGGGCGAAGGCGGTCCCATCATGCCCAGCGAGGAGAACGCCTCCGGAGGCGGGTCGGAAGCCGAGGCGGAAAGGGAAGCCGAGGCCGAGGGCGGGCAGGCCGCCGATTCGGACGCGCTCGACGCCGACACGGCCGCCGAGGCCCTCGGGCCGATCGACGAGGAGGGCGGGGGCGAGCGGTCGGTCTGGCTCTGGCTCGGCGGGATCGTGGGAGCCGCACTTCTCCTCGGCAGCGGCGCCGCCTACGCCGGCCGCCTGTACTTCCGCCGGCGCTAGAGCGCTCATCGCTCTCTCATCTGGCCTTCGTACGGTGTGACCGTCCAAGGAGGCTCAGATGCGCAAGAGGACCATGGCGGCGGTGGCCGCAATCGCGATCGGAACGGCTGTCTCCGCCTGCGGCGGGAGCGGATCGAGCGGCGGAACGCAGGCCGCGGGAGGCGGGACGAGCACAGCTCCCGCAACCGCCGGCCTTCCCGTGGACGGCAAGCCCTTCCCGATCGACCCCAGTGAGTTCACGACCGAGATCGACAACCCCTACTGGCCGATGAAGCCGGGCAGCCAGTGGGTCTTCCGCGAGACGGATGCCGAAGGCACGGTCTCGCGCGTCGTCGTGACCGTCCTCGACAAGACGAAGATGATTGCGAACGGCGTCGAGGCGAGGGTCGTCCACGACCAGGTGACCGAAGGCGACCAGGTCGTCGAGGACACCTACGACTGGTATGCCCAGGACGCCGACGGGAACCTCTGGTACCTCGGCGAGGACACGACCGAGTACGAGAACGGCAGGCCGAAGACGAAGGAAGGCTCCTGGGAGGCCGGCGTCGACGGCGCGCTCCCGGGAATCATCATGCCCGCCGACCCGCGGGTCGGGATGACCTATCGTGAGGAGTACTACAAGGGCCACGCGGAGGACGGTGCCTCGATCATCTCGACCGACGCGCTCGCCAAGGTCCCGTACGGACGCCTCGAGCACGGTGTCCAGACCCGCAACTTCAGCGGTATCGAGCCCGACGTCATCGAGGAGAAGATCTACGCCGAGGGCGTCGGGGTCGTGCTCGAGATCACGGTCTCCGGCGGCTCCGATCGCGACGAGCTCCTCAGCTACCACGAGGGCTAGCCGGTATATCTAGGCGCGTGAGAAAGACGAAGCAGCGCGTGATCGTCATCTTCCGGGCAGGCCCGACGTGGGCAAGCGGCCGGCCCGAGGATCAGCCCGGCTGGGATGCGCACGCCGAGTGGGTCGACGCGCTGATCGAGAACGGCACCTTCGTCATGGGAGGCCCGCTCAGCGACAACTCCGGCTCGGTGAGCCTGCTCGAGGGTCTCGCTGCGGCGGAAGCGAAGGAGCTCGTCCTGACCGACCCGTTTGTCGCCAACGGCGTCTTCGAGCTCGACTCGGTGCGCGATTGGACCGTCTACGTGGACGAGCTGAGCGCGAAGGAAAGCGTCTAGCTCTCGTCGCGCGGCGGCTGCTTCTTCTCGCCGCCGAACATGCCCTTCAGCCAGCCGAGCAGGCGCTGGTGCGTGAGGTCCACGACCTCCGCGTCCTTGTCCTCGGAATCGCCGATCGGCTCGTCCGAGGCTTCTTCCGGGGGTTGGACTCGCGATGCCAAGTCTGCCACTGACCTGACTAAAACAAATCTGCCGAAAGCTTTCTAGGGTTCAGAAATGTGAATGTTTTGTGAGCCTTCCCATAGGACGCGGCGTCCTAGCTCCGGGAGCTGCTCTCGGCCGCCCTGGACAGTGGCGAAATGGTTGCCGGCGAGCTGGCCCATCTTGCTCGCGAAGCACGTCGCGCCGTAGGGGAAGAGGATCTCGACCTCGGAAACGCCGCCGGGATAGAGAAGGAGCTCGCCTGCGGCGGGGTAGGAGTTCGCGTTCTCGGGGCCGAGCTCGAGCTCGAGCTCGAAGCCCATCGGCACCCACGCTGCCTCGCCGCTCCAGCGCGCCTGGACGAGCTGGCTTTCGAACGGCAGAAGGCCGCGGACGACCGCGACCGTCTTCGGCGCGGCCTCCTCCTCGAGGCGAGCCTCGAACTCGAATCCGCCGACGGTGATCCTCAGCACGGGCGGGACCCTACCGTGCGGCACAATTGGAGGAACCTCCGATGGCCAAGACCCTCTTCGACAAGATCTGGGAGAGCCACGTCGTCGCCGAGCCCGAAGGCGAGCCGGCGCTGCTCTTCGTCGACCTCCACTTGATCCACGAGGTCACGTCGCCCCAGGCCTTCGACGGCCTCCGGCTCGCCGGCCGCAAGGTGCGGCGGCCCGACCTCTCGATCGCGACGATGGACCACAACGTGCCGACGGAGGAGGGGCCGATCACCGATCCGCTCGCGAAGGCGCAGCTCGACGCACTCGAGCGGAACTGCGCCGAGTTCGGCATCCCGCTCTATGCGACCGGGAGCGGGCGCGAGGGGATCGTGCACGTCATCGGGCCCGAGCTCGGGCTGACGCAGCCCGGGATGACCGTCGTCTGCGGTGACAGCCACACGTCCACGCACGGCGCTTTCGGCACGCTCGCGTTCGGCATCGGCACCTCGGAGGTCGAGCACGTGCTCGCGACGCAGACCTTGCCGCAGCGCAAGCCCGCCTCGATGCGCCTCCTCTTCACCGGAGAGCTGCCGTTCGGCGTCACGGCCAAGGACGTGATTCTCGGCGCCATCGGGCGGATCGGCGTCTCGGGCGGGGTGGGCCACGTCGTCGAGTACGCCGGCGAGGTGATCGAGGATCTCTCGATGGAGAGCCGCATGACGATCTGCAACATGTCCATCGAGGCCGGTGCGCGCGCCGGGATGATCGCGCCCGACGACACGACCTTCGCTTACCTCGAGGCGCGCCCTGCAGCGCCGAAGGGCGCCGAGTGGGAGCAGGCGCTCGACCGCTGGCGCGCGCTCGCGACCGACGAGGGCGCCCCCTACGACCGCGACGTCGAGATCGACGTGCGCGGGCTCGCACCGCAGGTCACTTGGGGGACGAACCCCGGCATGGTCACGTCCATCGAGGGCGCGGTGCCGGATCCTGCCGACTTTGCCGATGCCGACGAGCGCGACGCAGTCGAGCGCGCGCTCGCCTACATGGCGCTCGAGCCGGGGACACCGATCGGCGACATCAGGGTCGACCGCGTCTTCATCGGCTCCTGCACGAACGCCCGCATCGAGGATCTGCGCACGGCTGCCGCTGTGGTCTCGGGCAAGCGCGTCCACCCCAAGGTGCGGGCAATGGTCGTGCCCGGCTCGGCGACGGTGAAGCGGAAGGCCGAGGAGGAAGGCCTGGATCGCATCTTCGAGGAGGCCGGGTTCGAGTGGCGCCGCGCCGGTTGCTCGATGTGCCTCGGGATGAACCCCGACATCCTCGCGCCCGGTGAGCGCTGCGCCTCGACCTCGAACCGCAACTTCGAGGGCCGCCAGGGCGCGGGCGGGCGCACGCACCTCGTCAGCCCGGCGATGGCCGCTGCGACGGCGATCGAAGGCCACTTCGTCGACATCCGCGAATACGCGCTGGAGCCGGTGGCGTGAGGCCGTTTCGCTCCGTCACCTCGCGCGCTGCCGTGCTCGACCGGCCCGACGTCGACACCGACCAGATCATGCCGAAGCAGTTCCTGAAGCGGATCGAGCGCACGGGCTTCGCCGAGTTCCTCTTCTACGACTGGGCGAAGGACCCCGACTTCGAGCTCAACCGTCCCGAGTCCCAGGGCGCGAAGATCCTTCTCACCGGGCGCAACTTCGGCTGCGGCTCCTCCCGGGAGCACGCGCCCTGGGGCCTCCAGGAGTACGGATTCGAGGCGATCGTGGCGACGTCGTTCGGCGACATCTTCCGCACGAATTGCGTCAAGATCGGGCTCGTTCCGGTCGTCCTGCCTCAGGAGCAGGTGAAGGCGCTCATGGAGGAGCCCGGCGAGATCACCGTGGATCTCGAGGCGCAGACCGCCGGCCCATACCGCTTCGAGTTCGACGCTTTCGAGCGCCAGTGCCTCCTCGAGGGGCTCGACGACATCGGCCGCGCGCTCCAGCACGAGGACGAGATCGCAGCCTACGAGGCCGCGCACCCGGCCCGGCTCGCTACGACAGCGCTCTGACCACTGCGTCGCCGAAGTCGGCGGTGTGGAGCTCGCCGCCCGTTTCGTGAGTCGTCCACACGGCGGTGCGCAGGTGCTCGGCGTCGTCGGCCCGTCCGAGGCCATGCTCGAGCATGAGCGCGGTCGAGAGCATCATCGCCATCGGATTGGCCACGCCTTTGCCGGCGATGTCGGGCGCCGATCCGTGAACCGGCTCGAAGAGCCCGGGCCCGTCGTCCGAAAGGCTGGCCGACGGAGCAAGCCCGATGCCGCCGGTCAGCGAAGCGGCGAGGTCGCTGAGGATGTCCCCGAACATGTTCTCGGTCACGAGCACGTCGAACTGATCCGTGGCGAGCACGAGCTGCATGGCCGCGTTGTCGACGAGCATGTGGTCCAGCGCGACGTCGTCGTAGCCGGCCGCCACCTCGGTCACGACGCGCCGCCACATGCGCGACGTCTCGAGCACGTTCGCCTTGTCGACGGACACGACCCTCTTGCGCCGGCCGCGGGCGAGCTCGAATGCGCGCCGGGCGATTCGCTCGACCTGCCGGGGGTGGTACTCCATCGTGTCGTAGACCGTTCCGTCCTCCCGTACTCCGCGCTCGCCGAAGTAGAGCCCGCCGACGAGCTCGCGCACGATGAGGATGTCGACCCGCCCCTGCTCCGACGGACGCAGGTTGGCGTAGACGTCGAGCTCGGCGCGAAGGCGGAGCATGCCCTGCTCGGGACGCACCTCGGCGGCATCGAACTCGGGGTCGCCGATCGGGCCCTTGAGGACGGCCTCCGAGCCCTTGCACGCGGCGAGCGTCTCCTCGGGGAGAGAATCGCCCGTGGCACGGATCGCCTGCGCCCCGAACGCGTGCTCCTCGAGCTCGAGGTCGGGCGCCACGCGCTCCAGGGCGCGGAGCGCCTCCCGCATCACTTCGGGTCCTATCCCGTCGCCCGGAAGAACGACGACGGTCACGTGAGCACGCCGAGCCGCTCCAGCACCGCATCCGCGTCAGCGTCGATCTCGACCGGGGCGAGTCGTGCCTCGACCGGCCCTGGTGTCTTGAGCCCGTCTCCGGTGACGACGAGGACAACGCGGTCGTCCGCGCCCAGCTCGCGCTCGTCGACCGCTCGGCGCAGCGCACCGAGGGAAACGCCCGCGGCCGTTTCGCCAAAGACGCCCGCGTGCTCGGCGAGAAGGCTCATGTTCGCGCCGATCTCGGCCTCGGCGACGGCGTAGACCGCGCCGCCGGTTCTCCGCGCCGTGGCCACGGCCTTGTCCCCGTCGGCCGGGTTTCCGATCGCCAGCGAGCGCGCTACGGTTGCGGGCCGGACCGGCACGACCTTCTCACCGGAGGAGAATGCCGTCGCGACCGGCGAGCAGCCTTCCGCCTGGCCGCCGAGGAGACGCGGCGTCTCGGCGTCCACCAGGCCGACCAGGCGCAGCTGGTCGAAGCCTTCCGCGATTTTCGAGTAGAGGGATCCCGACGCGATCGGGGCGACGACGGCGTCCGGCGCGCCCCAGCCGAGCTGCTCTGCGATCTCGAAGCCGACGGTCTTCGAGCCCTCGGCGTAGTACGAGCGCAGGCTCACGTTGACGAAGCCCCAGGGGAGCTCGAAGGAGAGCTCGATGGTGAGCCGGCTGCAGTCGTCGTAGGTCCCACGGACGGCATAGATGGTGGCACCGTAGACGGCGGTGGCGACGAGCTTCTCGGGCTCGAGGTCGGCGGGGCAGAAGACGGCAGCCTCGATGCCCTCGGCCGCGGCGCGCGCGGCAACCGCGTTGGCGAGGTTCCCGGTCGATGAACAGGCGATCGTCTCGAGGCCGAGCTCACGGGCCTTCGCCGCCGCGACGGCGACGACACGGTCCTTGAACGAGTGCGTGGGGTTTGCCGTGTCCAGCTTGAGCCAGAGCTCGCCGACCCCGACCTCGTCGGCGAGACGCGGCGCGCGGACGAGCGGCGTGAAGCCGGGGGCGAGCCGTGCCTCCGCGGGCACCTCGACGGGGAGGAGTGGCGCGTAGCGCCAGATCGACGCGGGGCCTGCGGCGATCGTGTCGCGGGAGACCGTCCGCGCGAGCTCGTCCCAGTCGTAGACGGGGTCGAGGGGGCCGAAGCAGACGGTGCAGGTGCCGATGTCCTCGAGCGCGTATTCGGTCGCGCAGCTACGGCAACGGAGAGATGTGGCGGGCATTTCTTGGCTCCTTTCTCGCTGACATCCTCCCGAGCCCGAAGGCTCGGCCGGGATTGGCACCTTGCTCGTCGGAGTAGGTTGCCGAGGCTTCAAAGGGCCGGTTCCCTCAGCCTCTCTTGATGCGAGCGGGGCCGCTGCCCGTCGCTCAGGTCTGAGTATAAGGCTCGACCTCCGCCCGAGTCACTGCCCCTTCGGAGGCAGACGAGACCATGGCCGCATACTTGGCGAAGACGCCGGTTGCGTAGCGCGGGGGCGGGGGGCTCCAGCGTGCAAGCCGTTCTGCGAGCTCGTCGTCGGAGAGCTCGACCGAGAGGGTGCGGGCCTCGACGTCGATGACGACGGTGTCGCCGTCCTCGAGCGCAGCGATCGGGCCGCCGCGCGCAGCCTCCGGCGAGATGTGGCCGGCCATGAGCCCGTGCGTCGCGCCGGAGAAACGGCCGTCCGTGATGAGCGCGATCTTGTCGCCGAGGCCCTCGCCGACGAGCGCGGCGGTGACGTGCAGCATCTCGCGCATGCCGGGCCCGCCCGCGGGTCCCTCGTAGCGGATGACGACGACGTCGCCTGCCTTTATTCCCTGCTTCTCTACCGCGGCGAAGCACGCCTCCTCCGAGTCGAAGACGCGCGCGGGGCCGCGGTGGGTCAAGCGCTCGTGCCCGGCGAGCTTCACCACGCAGCCCTCGGGCGCGAGATTCCCGCGCAGCACGGCGAGCCCGCCGACCGGCTTGATCGGCGTCTCGATGGGAACGACAACCTCCTGCCCCGGCTTCTCCTCGACGGCAGCCGCGATCTCGCCGAGCGAGCGGCCGTCGACGTTCGGCGCGTCGGCGTGCACGAGCTCCTTCTTCAGAAGCTCTCGGGCGACGAGCGCGACCCCGCCGGCCTCGTACACGTCGGTCGCCACATACTGTCCTCCCGGCTTCAGGCTTGCGACGATCGGCGTCTCGGCCGCGATTCGGTCGAAGTCGTCCAGCTCGAAGGGGACGCCGAGCTCGCGCGCGATCGCGAGCAGGTGGAGCACTCCGTTCGTCGAGCCGCCGGTGGCGACGATCGACGCGGCAGCGTTTTCGAGCGCCTCGCGCGTGATGATCTGCGAGGGCCGGAGGTCGCGGCGTAGGATGTCCATGGCGAGCCGGCCGGCTGCCTCGGCAGCCTCGGCTTTGGAGGGATGCAGCGCCGGAATCCCGTTCAGCCCGGCCGGGCTGATACCGAGGAAGTCGAGTGCGGTCGACATCGTGTTCGCGGTGAACTGGCCGCCGCAGGCGCCTGCGCCCGGACAGGCCGCGCCCTCGATCTCGTGGAGATCATCGTCGCTCATCTTCCCGACGGCGTGCGCGCCGATGGCCTCGAAGACGTCCTGGATCGTGACGTCGCGGCCGCGGAAACGGCCGGGCGCGATCGAGCCGTTGTAGAGCGCGAGGCCGGGGAGGTCGAGTCGCGCGAGCGCCATGACCGCCGCGGGGATCGTCTTGTCGCAGCCGACGAGGCAGACCAGGCCGTCGAAGAGGTGGCCGCGCGCGACGAGCTCGATGGAGTCGGCGATCAGGTCTCGCGAGACGAGGGAGGCGCGCATGCCCTCCGTGCCCATGGAAACCCCGTCCGAGACGGCGATCGTGTTGAACTCCATCGGTGTCCCGCCCGCTGCGCGGATCCCGCGCTTCACGTGCTGCGCGAGCTCCCTCTGGTTCCAGTTGCACGGCATGGTCTCGATCCACGTTGTGGCGACGCCGATGATCGGCCGCGCGAGGTCGTCGTCCGTGAAGCCGATCCCCTTCAGCATCGCGCGGGCCGCCGCGCGCTCGGGGCCGTCGGTGAGGGCTGCGCTCTTCCGCTTGCCGGGGTCGCTCATGCCTGTCCTGCTCCTTGGTCTGAGACCGTGAAGCGAAGCACACTCGCGTCCGCGAAGCGGCGCGCGAGCTCCTCCTCGCAGGAATCCACCGCGTCCGGCCGCACCCAGACGATCACGCTCGGGCCGGAGCCGGAGAGGGTCGCGCCGAGCGCGCCCTGCGGAAGATCGCTGCGCACCTTGTCGAGCAGCGGCGCGTTCTGCGCGCGATACGGCTCGTGCAGGCGGTCCTGGATCGCCTCGGCGAAGAGCTCGGCCGAGCCCTGCGCAAGTGCCGCTCCGAGAAGAGCGGCGCGGCCGGCCGTGAAGGCCGCGTCCTCGTGGGAGACCGTGTCGGGAAGGGAATTGCGCGCCTCCGCTGTCGAGACGGTCGCCTCGGGGACGAGCGCGAAGGGGACGGCGGGCAACGAATCGGCGACGCGGACGATGCGGTTCTCCCAGGTGAGGCAGACCCCGCCCGTGAGCGCCGCGGCGAGGTTGTCGGCGTGGCCCTCGAGCTCGACCCCGATCGCAAGCAGCCTCTCGGGGTCGGGCTCCTCGCCCGCCGCAATGGACCCCGCGACGAGGCCGAGTGCGATCACCGAGGCGCTGGAGCCGAGGCCGCGCTCGCGTGGGATCCGGCTGACGAACTCGAAGTGCCGGCCCTCGACGGGTGCGAGCCTGCCGAACGCCTGGACGCCGAGGTGCGACTCGTCGAGCTCGCCGTCGCCCTCCTCGACCTCGAGCTCGTTCCAGAGGTCGAGCGCCGCGGCGGCGCAGTCGAAGCCTGGCCCGATGTTCGCCGTGGTCGCCGGCGCGCGCACGTGGATCTTCATGCGAGCGCGTCCGGATCCTTGAGGCCGTGCCCGGTGATCACGCAGACGATCCGGACCCCCCGCGGAGGGTCGGCGAGGAGAGCGGCCAGCCCGGCTGCTGACGAGGGCTCGCAGAAGAGGCCTTCCTCCCGGGCGAGGAGGCGCCAGGCGTCGAGGATCGCCTCGTCCGGGATGGACGGCGCCGCACCGCCCGAGTCCGCGAGCGCGCGCTCGACCTCCGCCTCGTGTGCAGGCTCGACGATGCGGATCGCCGAAGCGGCCGTCGTCCCACGGTCGGCGGCCTGGGCCGCGACGAAGCGGGGAAGCCCGCCCTCCTCCCGGAAGCCGAGCGCGTAGGCGGAGAGATTCCCGCCTCCTCCGTAGGGCAGGGCGAGGACGTCGGGCACCGCGCCGAGCTCCTCGACGATCTCGATCGCAGCGGTCTTCTGTCCCTGGAGTCGCAGCGGATTCAGCGAATTGACGAGGACGTGCGTTCCGGCCGCTTCGAGCTCCTTCGCCTCCGCGAGCGCGTCTTCGAAGCTCGCGCGGGTCTCCACCTTTGCGCCGACGGCCCGGGCCTGCGCGAGCTTGCCGCGCGCGACTGCTCCCTCCGGCTGGAGGATGACCGCCTCGAGCCCGGCGCGGGCAGCGTAGGCGGCCGCCGAGGCGGCCGTGTTCCCCGTCGACGCGCAGACGACGGAACCCGCGCCGTCCGCAAGCGCCTGCGTGACAGCCACGGTCATGCCGCGATCCTTGAAGCTTCCGGTGGGATTTGCGCCCTCCCACTTGAGCCACAGGTCGGCGCCGAGGCGCTCCGAGAGCCGCGGCGCGGGGAGGAGGGGGGTCGAGCCCTCGCCGAGCGAGACGATCTTCGCGCCCGCCGCCACGGGCAGGCGGTCGCGGTAGCGCTCTGCGAGCGGGACGGTCACTCCGCGGGAGACTACTCTCACGCCCAGCCGAGGCCGGGGACGCCGCGATCCGAGATGACCGGCAGGGTAGCCGGCGGAGATTTCGTCTCCTCCAGCTCGGCGATCTCTTCGAGGGCGGCGTCGACGTCGCCGGCGGGCGCCTCGTGCGTGACGATGTGCAGCGTCGCGGAGCCGTTGTCCTGCTTCTGGACGAGGCGCGCGATCGAGACGCCGTGCGTGGCGAGGCGGAGCGCGACGTGGGCCAGCACGCCGGCCCGGTCCTCCACCTCGATGCGGACGTAGAACGGCGAGCGGAGCTTGCCCGGGTCGAGGCGCTCGACGGTTCGCCAGCAGGCGTCGTTCTGTAGGAAGCCGGTCCCGGTGGTGCCGATGATCGAGACCATGTCGGCGACGACCGCCGAGGCGGTCTCGATGCCGCCGGCGCCCGGGCCCTCGAGCGTGATCTCGCGAATCGCGTCGCCCTGGAGCATGACCGCGTTGAAGGCGCCCGCGACCGCGGCGAGGGGATGCTGCCGGTCGACGAGAGCGGGCTGGACGCGGACGTCGAGCCGGCCGTCCACGAGAGTCGCCGCTCCGACGAGCCGGACGGTCATGCCCATGTCGCCCGCGGCCTCGACGTCGTCCGCAGCGAGCCCCTGGATGCCTTCGTAGTCGACGTCGGCGAGGGTCACGCGCGAGCCGAACGCGACGGTGGCCAGAATCGCCATCTTCGCGGCGGCGTCGGCACCCGACACGTCGTCGGTCGGGTCGGCCTCGGCGAACCCGCGCGACTGTGCCTCGGCGAGGGCCGCGTCGTACGTCGCGCCGCGCTCCATCTCCGTGAGGATGAAGTTGGTCGTGCCGTTCACGATGCCGAGGACGCGGTGGACGTTCGTGACCACCAGCGCCTCGCGCAGCACCTTGATCACGGGAATGGCCGCACACACGCTCGCCTCGAAGCGGAGCTGGACGCCGCCCGTGGATGCCGCCTCGAAGAGTTCCGCGCCCTTCTGGGCGACGAGCTGCTTGTTGGCGGAGACGACCGGCTTGCCGGCCTTGAGCAGGTCGAGGACGTACTCGCCGGTCGGCTCGATCCCGCCCATGACCTCGGCCACCAGCGCGATCGAGGGGTCCTCGATGATCGAGGCGAAGTCGGTGGTCAGAACCTCGGGATCGGGCTGGTACCCGCGCTCCTTCGCCGGATCGCGGACGAGCGCCTTGACCACGCGCAGGCGGTGGCCGGTGGCGCGCTCGATGTCGTCGGCGCTTTCGTGAAGGAGTCGGTTTACCGCCGACCCGACGGTCCCGTAGCCCAGAAGGGCGACGGGGACATCAACGGACGCCATGAGCCTCCTGGCCAAGGAGGCCCTCCCGACCGGCGAGGTCGCGGAGCTCCTGTCCGACCTGCTCGACCGGATGCTTGGCGGCCATGCGCCGGAGGGCAGTGAAGCGCGGCCGCCCAGCATCCTCCTCCGCGATCAGCTCACGGGCGAATGAGCCGTTGCGGATGTCCTCGAGCAGCTTCTTCATCGTCGTCTTCACGTGCTCGTCGACGATGACCTGGCCACGGGTGAGGTCGCCGTACTCGGCGACGTCGGAAATCGAGTGGCGCATGTACGAGAAGCCGCCTTCGTAGATCAGGTCGACGATGAGCTTCATCTCGTTGATGCACTCGTAGTAGGCGATCTCGGGCTGGTAGCCGGCGTCCACGAGCGTCTCGAAGCCGGCCTGCATGAGCGCGCACACGCCGCCGCAGAGAACTGCCTGCTCGCCGAAGAGGTCGCTCTCGGTCTCTTCCGCGAACGTCGTGGCGAGCATGCCCGCGCGGCCGCAGCCGATCGCGGCGCCGTAGGCGAGCGCGAGGTCGAAGGCGTTGCCGCTCGCATCCTGCGCGACGGCGACGAGGCCCGGTGTGCCCGCGCCGGCCTCGAAGAGCTGGCGCACACGGTGACCGGGGCCCTTGGGCGCGACCATGATCACGTCGTGGCCCGCGCCGGGCTTGATCTCGCCGAAGTGGACATTGAAGCCGTGGGCGAAAAGGACTGCGGCCCCGGGCTCGAGATTCGGCTCGATCTCGCGCTCGAAGACGCCCTTCTGCACGTGGTCGGGCAGGAGGATGGCGACGAGCTGGGCGCCCTGTACGGCGGCGGGGATCGCCTTCACCGTCAGCCCCCCTTCCTCGGCGGCCGCCCGCGAGTCGCTCCCCTGGCGCAGGCCGACCTCGACGTCGACGCCGGAGTCGCGCAGGTTCAGTGCGTGCGCGTGTCCCTGGCTGCCGTAGCCGATGACGGCGACCTTGCCGTTCAGGAGGTCGACGTTGCCTTCGCGGTAGACCGTTGCCATGAGGTTCCTTTCCTTAGCGGAGTACGTGTTGACGTCTGGGTGCGCGCGCCGTGGACGCACGGGCGAGGCCGATGCGGCCGGTGCGCGCAAGCTCTTTGAGGCCGTGCGGGCGGACGAGCTCCTCGAACGAGTCGAGCTCCTCCGGCGAGCCGACGACCTCGAAGATGATCGCGTTCGGCCCCAGGTCTGCGACCCGGGCGCTGAACACCTCGGCGAGGGCGAGCAGCTCGCCGCGCCGCTCTGCCGGCGCATTGACCTTCAGAAGGGCGAGCTCGCGCTCGATCGCCTCGCCGGGCTCGAGCTCGTTCACGCGCAGGACGTTCACGAGCTTGTGCATCTGCTTCTCGATCTGCTCGATGGACTCCTGGGCGCAGTCCACGCGCAGGGTGATGCGCGAGACGTTGGGCCGCTCGGTCGGCCCGACCGCGAGGCTCTCGATGTTGAACCCGCGGCGGGCGAACATGTTCGACACGCGAGCGAGGGCGCCCGGGCGGTTCTCGACGAGGACGGAGAGGGTGTGCGTCACGCTTCCACCCGCTCGTCCTCGGAGTCGAACTCGATCACGTCGAGCGCGGCCGCGCCCGCCGGGATCATCGGGAAGCACTTCTCCTCGGGATCGACCCGCGCGTCCACGACCGCCGCACGCCCGCACGTGAGCGCCTCTTCGAGGGCGGGCTCGAGCTCCTCCTCGGAGGAGACCGTGAAGCCGGCGGCACCGTAGGCCTCGGCGAGCTGTGCGTAGTCGGGCACCTGGTGTGTCAGGTGGGTCTGCGCGAAGCGCTCGTCGTAGAACATCTCCTGCCACTGGCGCACCATCCCGAGCCAGCCGTTGTTCACGATGACGACGACGATCGGCAGGCCTTCGAGGACGGAGGTCGCGAGCTCCTGGCACGTCATCTGGAAGCAGCCGTCGCCGTCGACGCAGACCACGGTCGCGTCAGGGCGGGCCGCCTTGGCGCCGACGGCCGCGGGAAGGCCGTAGCCCATCGTCCCCAGCCCTCCGGAGGTGATGAATGAGCGCGGCCGGTCGCAGACCAGGTACTGCATCGCCCACATCTGGTGCTGGCCGACGCCCGTCGTCCAGACGACGTCGTCACGCCCGGCGGTGAGGTCGCGCAGCGATTCGAGCACCGTCTGCGGCTTGAGCGTGTCGCTCTTGGCGTAGCGGTACGGGAACTCCTCGCGCCAGCCGTCGATCTGGCGGCGCCAGGCCTCCGGGCCCGTGCCGTCGGCGGCGCGGAGCTTTCGCACCTGGCTCGCGAGCTCGCCGAGGCGGGCGGCATCCCCGTCGTCACCACGCTCATGGCGAAGGGCGCCTTC
>DATEOR010000106.1:0-16086 GCA_035273885.1 Gaiellaceae bacterium | reverse complement strand
AACCCGAAGGCCTTCTTCCCGCACGCGGCGTCGCTGCGTCAGGCTTTCGCCCATTGCGCAAGATTCCCCACTGCTGCCTCCCGTAGGAGTCTGGGCCGTGTCTCAGTCCCAGTGTGGCTGATCGTCCTCTCAGACCAGCTACCGATCGTCGCCTTGGTGAGCCGTTACCTCACCAACAAGCTAATCGGCCGCGGGCTCATCCTCGGCCGGAGGCCGAAGCTACCTTTTCTCACCGCCCCGTAGGGCAGAGAGGCCATCCGGCATTAATCCGGGTTTCCCCGGGCTATTCCGGTGCCGAGGGCAGATTACCCACGTGTTACTCACCCGTTCGCCGCTGTCCCCAGCCCCGAAGGACTGGTTCTCGCTCGACTTGCATGTGTTAAGCGCGCCGCCAGCGTTCGTCCTGAGCCAGGATCAAACTCTCCGTGAAGTTGTTCGCATTCGGTCCGAAGACCGGTTGCTGACTTTCAGTTCGAGCTTGAGCTCAAAGTCCCCTCGTTGAGAGGAGACGGGTTCATTTAGACCTCGACCACGCCGAAGCGTGCCGAGGGTCTCGACGTATCACGCTGTTGAGTTTTCAAAGACCGCGCCCCGGACGGGCTACCCACGAAAAAGGCCTCCCGCGCGGAGGCCCTCCAGAAGTCGATACCACCGTATCAGCTTCGTTTCGAAGGGCTTCTCCAGTTGTGTCGCGGGTGGACTCTTACGTGCGCAGCCGTTTCCGACAGCCGACGCATGATAGCAGCGATCGTCAGACCGTCAAGAATCGCGAAGCCTGATGAATTGCCGCTTCCCTGCCTGGAGCAGTGCACCGTGGAGAGAGGCTCGTGGCACGTCCAGGTCGGTCACCGGCTCGCCGTTCAGGCGGACCCCGCCTTGAGAGATCCGCCGTCTCGCCTCGCTCGTCGACGGCGTCAGGCCAAGCTCGGCGAGGAGCGCCGGGAGATGGACGGGGTCGCCGGCGGGGATCGCCGCCTCCGGGACCTCGTCCGGAGCCTGCCCTTCGCGCACCACGCGTGTGAAATGGGCTTCGGCCTCGCGCGCGGCTTCCTCCCCGTGCGACCGGCCCACGATGAACCGGGCGAGCGCGAGTTTCGCCTCCATCGGGTCCAGCGTCGCCGGATCGGCTCCCGACTCCATGACGAGCCGGTAGTACTCGGGCAGAGCCTCGTCCGAGATCCGCATCGTCTTTCCGAACTGCTCTTCGGGACGCTCGGCGAGGCCGATGTAGTTCCCGAGCGAAGCGCTCATCTTGCGCCCGTCGGTGCCCATGAGGAGCGGAGTCGTGAGCGCGACCTGCGGCTCGAGCCCATAGGCCTGCATGACGTCACGGCCGGCGAGCAGGTTGTAGAGCTGGTCGGTGCCGCCGAGCTCGACGTCGGCCTCGATCGCGACCGAGTCGTAGGCCTGCATGAACGGGTAGAGAAGCTCGGAGACCGAGATCGGCGACTTCGCGGAGAAGCGCTGCTCGAAGTCGTCGCGCTCGAGCAGGCGGGCGACGGTGATCGTGCGCGTCAGCCGGACGACTTCCGCGAAGTCGAGCTTCGCAAGCCACTCGCCGTTGAAGCGCACCTCCGTCTTCTCCGGGTCGATGATCTGGGACGCCTGCTCGAAGTAGCGCTTGGCGTTCGAGTCGATCTCCTCGTCGGAAAGGACGGGCCGCTCGGCCGAACGGCCGGAGGGGTCGCCGATACGCCCGGTGTAGTCGCCGACGATGAGGACGCCGGTGTGCCCGGCCTGCTGAAAAGCCGCCATGCGCTGCAGCGGAATCGCGTGGCCGACGTGGACGTCGGGCGCGGTCGGGTCGATGCCGAGCTTTACGCGCAGCGGACGCCCGAGGGCCAGCTTGCGTTCGAGCTCGCCCTCCGGAAGGACGTCGACCGCGTTACGGGTCAGGTCTGCGATTCGGGCCGCCATGGTGCTCGATCATAGAGTCGCCTCCGGTCCGCGACGCCGGGCTAGAATCACCCACTTCGTGCCGTTCCGACGAAGCAGTCGCCCTCCCAAGCGCCGAAGGATCCGCAAGCTCAGATTTCTGGCGCTGCTCCTCGTCCTCTTTTTCGTCTCTCTCGTCTCGTTCGCGTTCGGACTCGTGAGCGCGATCGCGAGCGACGTCGCGGCGCTCGAGCCTTCGACGAGCAAGCGCCCGCAGCAGCTCGGCTACATCTACGCGTCGGACGGGAAGACCGTTCTCGCCACCCTCCGTGGCGACGAGAGCAGGATCGTGGTGGCGAGCGACGACATCTCGCCGATCATGAAACAGGCGATCGTCGCGGTCGAAGACCGGCGCTTCTGGGAGCACCAGGGCATCGACTACCGCGGAATCCTCCGTGCCGTCTGGGCCGACATCAGCCACAAGGCGGTGGTCGAGGGCGGCTCCACGATCACCCAGCAGTTCGTCAAGAACACCTACACGCAGAAGGAGCGGACGATCAGCCGAAAGCTGAAGGAGGCCGCCCTCGCGTGGCAGCTCGAGAACAAGTGGTCGAAGGATCGGATCCTGACCGCCTACCTGAACACCATCTACTTCGGGAACGGCGCCTACGGGATCGAGATGGCGGCGCGCGTCTATTTCAACGAGCACGCGCGCGACCTGACACTCGCCCAGTCCGCGCTCCTCGCAGGGCTACCGGCCAGCCCCGGCGCCTATGACCCGGCCACGAACCCCAAGGCGGCCGAGGCGAGGCGGCGCCTCGTCCTCCAGATGATGCGCGACGAGGGGCTCATCAGCCTGAAGGAGCAGCTGACTGCCGACGAACAGCGGCTTCCGAGGCCCAAGGACATCCACCTTCCGATCACCGCGGGCCGACAGGGTTACTTCGCCGAATACGTCAAGCAGCAGCTCGTCCCGTACTACGGATCCGGGAAGGTCTTCGGGGGCGGGCTCAAGATCTACACGACCATCGACCTCAACATGCAGCGCCTCGCTGCGGAGGCGATCGACGAGTGGCTCCCCGACCGGGACGACCCGGCCGCCGCCCTCGTCGCCATCGACCCGCGCGACGGCCGCGTCCTCGCGATGGTCGGCGGGCGCAACTACAAGAAGAGCCAGTTCAACCTCGCGGTCCAGGGCGAGCGCCAGCCCGGCTCCTCCTTCAAGCCTTTCGTGCTCGCGACCGCGCTCAGCGAGGGGATCTCGCCACAGACCCAGTTCACGTCGCAGCCAACGGTGATCAATCTCGGCGACAAGCTCTGGTCGGTGCACAACTACGAGAACTCGTACCTCGGGACGATCAACCTCGTCGACGCGACGACCTACTCCGACAACTCGGTCTATGCGCAGCTGACCGCACAGGTCGGACCGGGAAACGTGGCCGCGATGGCGAAGCGGCTCGGAATCCAGAGCCCGCTGAACGACTACTTCGCAATCGGGCTCGGCGCCGAAGCGGTCAACCCGCTCGAGATGGCACGTGCGTTTGCCACGTTCGCGCACAACGGCGTGCGCGTGGACGGCTCGACGCTCGGCAACGCACCGCGCGCAGTCACGAAGGTCGTCGACGGGAACCGCGTCGAGAAGAACGAGCCGGTCGACAAGGAAGTGCTCGACCCGAACGCCGCGGCGACCCTCAATTCCATCCTGCAAAACGTCGTCACTACGGGAACCGGAAAGCGCGCCGCGCTCACGGACCGCGTCGTCGCAGGCAAGACGGGGACAACCGAAAACTACGGCGACGCCTGGTTCGTCGGTTACACACCACAGCTCGCGGTCGCCGTGTGGGTCGGCTATCCGAACAAGCTGATCCCGATGCTGACACAGTTCGAAGGCGGGCCGGTCGCGGGCGGCACGTATCCCGCGCTCATCTGGAAGAGCTTCGTCGAGAAGGCGCTCAAGTACGAGGACGCGCCGCCGGAGAGCTTCCCCTCCCCCGTCTACGAGTCCACCGTCGCCCGCGACGTCGTCTACCGCGACAACCAGTGGCTCCTCGACAACGGCAACTGCCGCGACGTGCACCTCGTCACCTACGTCGCGGGATCGGAGCCGCAGAGGCAAGCCCCGTGCAAGCCGAACGAGGTGGACGTGCCGCCTGTCGTCGGCGCGAAGCTCGAGGACGCCAAGATCCGACTCGAAGGCATGCCGCTGACCGTCGAGGTGGTCACCCGGCCCGCGGAGGGCGGCGAGCGCCTCGGCCGCGTGGTCGCGCAGTACCCCTCGAGGGGCACGCTGTCGTCGTTCGACACCGTGCGCGTGGTCGTGCCGGTGGCGGAGAACGGCCGCATCCCGGACGTGACCGGTCTCACCCTCGAACAGGCGCGGAAGAAGCTGGCGCACCACCACCTCGCCGGGCTCGTGCAGACCTACGCGGAGGGGAAGCCCGACCGCGTCCTGCAGCAGTTCCCGAAGGCCGGCCTCGCCTCGATCGAGAACATGACGATCAAGCTGGTCGTCGGGCGCTGACCCAGAGGTCGAGACGGGGCGAGACCTCGTCGCCGCGGTGTGCTGGGCGGATGCGAGGCAAGAACGCAGGGAGCACGGGTATCGGATTCGCATACCCGTGCGACCGAGGACGCAGCATCGCGCCGTCCAGCGCGTACCTGCGACTCAGGAGCTTGCCGTGTCTCGGCCTCTAACAAAGCTGCGCGAGAGATAGGGCGAGCCGGCGAGGCCGTAGCGCCACGGGAGGTCGGCCGCGCGGCTGATCCCGACCCGCGGGCCGTTGACGATCTCCGGCTCTGCCTCGCGGGCACGGAGCTCGAAGGGCGGGCGGTCGAGCGGCAGGCCGTCGTGCTCCCGCGTCACCCCGAGCGCCTGGCAGAGGCGGCCCGGGCCCGCAGCAAGAAGACGTGGCTCGTCGAGGCCCCGGCGGGTGCGCATCGCCTCGACGCCCTGGGTCGGCTCCAGCGCGCGGAGGAGCACCGCGGCCGCCACGTCTTCGTCCTCGCAGACCAGGTTGAGGCACCAGTGGATGCCGTAGGAGCGGTAGACGTACGCGTGACCGGGCGGCCCGAACATCGAGCGGTTCCTAGCCGTCTCGCCCCGGAAGCCGTGGCTCGCGGGATCCTCCTGGTCGTAGGCCTCGACCTCGACGATCGGCCCGCCCACACCGTCGACGAGAACCGTGCAGCCGATCAGATCGGGCGCGACCTCGTGGACGCTCCGCCCGAAGAACTCCCTATCGAGCTTCACGCCCTAGAAGAGCTGGTCGTCGTCGCTCGTCTGCGCCGTCGACTCGAGGAGCTTGCGCGCTCGCCTGTCGAGGTCGGCGAGGTCCACGCGGCCCTTGCCCGCGTCCTCGACGATGCGCTCGGCGAGCTTGACGGCGTCGTCGAGGATCTGGACGCGGCCCGCGTCGCGGATGCCCATCTCCCCGAGGATCGAGCGCTCCGTGCGCGAGGCGACGATCGGCTCGGAAATGCCTTCGACCCAGACGCGGGTGCGGCGGCCGTCGCCGCGGTCGCCGCCGGTCAGCGGCTCGAGCGCGTAGATCTTGTCCGCGCGCGCGAACTTCCCGAAGCCGAGAAAGACCATCTTGGGGGCGCCGTCAGCCATGTGCTGATTATCGCAGGGACGCGGCGAGAGCCTCGGCGACGCGCTCCTGGTCGGGGCGCTCGAGTCGGGTGTGGAACGGCAGGGCGAGCGACCGGCGGCTCGCGTCCTCCGAGACCGGGAACATCCCCTCCCTCGTCCCGAAGCGCTCCCGCCAGTACGGCTGCAGGTGGATCGACGGCAGGTATGGCTTCGACGCGATTCCCTGCTCGGCCAGCTTCGCCATAACGCCATTCCGGTCGATACCGTCCGCTAGCTGGATGACGTAGACGAACCACGACCGCTTGTGGTCGGCGTCGTCCTCGGGCGGGAGCACGACTGAGTCCATGCCGCCGAGGAGCTCCGCGTAGCGCGCGGCGACTTCGGCGCGCAGCTCGAGGATCCGGTACAGCTTCTCCACCTGCGCGAGCCCGAGCGCGGCGGAAAGGTCGTCGAGGCGGTAGTTGTAGCCGAGGCGCGAGTGCGTGAGCCATTCGCCGGAATCGCTCCGGCCCTGGTTGGACAAGCTCTTCAGCGCCGCCCATTCCTCCTGTGTCTGGACGGCGACAGCGCCTCCTTCTCCCGTCGTGATCTGCTTGTTCGGGTAGAAGGCAAAGGTCGCCGGCGCGCCGCGGGAGCCGAGCGGCCGACCCTGGTACTCGGCTCCCAGCGCCTCGCAGGCGTCTTCGATCAGCGCGAGCCCGTGACGCTCGGCGATCGCCTCGAGCTCCGCGTACTCGGCGGGGTAACCAAAGATGTCCACCGGGAGAATCGCCTTCGTCCGAGGCGTGATCGCCGCCTCGACCCCGGACGGGTCGAGATTGAGCGTGCGCGGGTCGATGTCGGCGAAGACCGGCGTCGCGCCCTCGTAGAGGATGCAGTTCGCGGACGCGACGAAGGAGAAGGGCGTCGTTACGACCTCGTCCCCCTCCCCCAGCCCGGCGAGGCGCACGGCGAGGTGGAGCCCGGCGGTCCCGCTCGACACGGCGGCGACGTAAGGCGCACCGATCCGTTCAGCGAGCGCGGCCTCGAACCGGTCGATCATGGGCCCGAGCGAGAGCTGCCCCGAGCGCAGCGTCTCGAGGACGAGCTCCTCCTCCCGCTCCTCGAGCCAGGGAGCGGAGAGCCCGATCTCGGCGGTCAGGAGCCCGCCGGGGCCTTCGCTGCGTACTCCAGCCAACGAGTCCAGCGCTCGTCGCGGCCGCGCACGACGTCGAAGAAGGTCGACTGGATCGCCTTCGTCACCGGGCCGGGCGGGCCGATCTCGTGGTCGTCGACCGCTCGCACCGGCGTGACCTCGGCGGCCGTGCCCGTCATGAAGACCTCGTCGGCGAGGTAGAGATCGGAACGGATGAGCGGGCCCTCGTGCACCGCGTAGCCGTGCGCCTGGGCGATCTCCATCACGCTCTGGCGCGTGATCCCCGGGAGGATCGACGTCGAGAGATGCGGCGTCGTGATGATTTCGTCCTTGACGACGAAGATGTTCTCGCCGGACCCGTCCGCGACGTGGCCTTCGTCGGTCAGGAGGATCGCCTCGGCGTAGCCGGCATTCGTCGCCTCGATCACTGCGAGCATCGAGTTCAGGTAGATCCCGGTCGCCTTCGAGACGTGCGGAATCGTGTTGGCCCCGACGCGCTTCCAGGACGAGACCTTCGCGCTGATGCCCTGAGTGAGCGCCTCCTCGCCGAGGTATGCGCCCCACGGCCAGCTCATGATCACGACGTCTACAGGGTTCGAGCGCGGGTGCACGCCGAGCTCGCCATAGCCGTAGAAGGCGATCGGGCGGATGTAGCACTCGGCGAGTCCGTTCGCGCCGATGAGCTCGAGAGTCGCGCCGCGCAGGTCGTCGACTGAATACGGCAGCTCCATGTGCAGGAGCCGCGCCGAGTTGTCGAGCCGCTTCAGATGATCGGTCAGCCGGAAGACGGCGGGCCCGTCCTCGGTCTCGTAGCAGCGGATGCCCTCGAAGACGCCCGAGCCGTAGTGGAGGCCGTGCGCGCCGACGTGGACCTTGGCATCGGCCCAGTCGACGAGCTCGCCGTTCATCCAGATCTTTTCGGTCTCTTGCATCGGTCTAATCCTAGGTTACGCATCCTCCGCGACGGCGTCGACGGAACGTGCGCGCGTGAGGCGGACGAGGTCGGTCGGGGCGATCGCCAGCACGTGCTGGTGCGAGCCGGCACCGGTCCAGACGACTTCGTGCAGCAGTAGCTCGTTGTCGACGAGGATCGTCTGGATCTCCGGCAGCGGAAACGGCGCCACCGCCCCCGGGTCGAACCCGGTGGCCGATCGCACCTCGTCCGGCCCGGCGATCTTCGCCTTGTCGCACGGCACCGCGGCCTCGATCTTGGCGCGGTCGGCGCGCCGGTCTCCGCCGATCATCACGAGCACCGGCTTCCCGTCGCAGACGAACACGAGCGACTTCACGATCTGCGAGAGGTCGCAACCGACAGCCTTGGCCGCGTCCTCCGCGGTCAGCGTCCCGGCCGGAAACTCCTCGACGCGCGACTCGACGGCCACCGTGCGGAGGTAGTCCGCGACCCGCTCGACCGGCTCGGGCCAAGCGTTCATGCTTTGGAGAGGTCGATGAAGCGCACGTCGGTGAAGCCGGGCTCGGCCTCGACGCTCTCGAGCACCTCGGGCTGAGGGACGCAGTCGAGCGTGAGCGCCATCAGCGCGCCCTTCGCGCTGCGTGACCGCCGTGAGACCGCCATGTTGGCGATGTTCACGTGCGCCTCTCCGAGCAGCGTGCCCAGCCGGCCGATGCGGCCGGGCTGGTCGTCGTTCACCGCGAAGAGCATGTACGGGGCGAGGTCGATCTCGATCTCGTAGCCGAGCGCACGCACGAGCCGAGGCTCTGCCTCCCGCCCTCGCGGGGTCCCGGCGACGACGACCTCCTGCTCGCCGGCGACCGCGGTCACGCGCACCAGGCTCGTGAAGTCGCGGGAGGCGCGGCGGCGCTCCTCCGTCACCTCGATCCCCCGCTCGGCGGCCAAGAGGGGCGCGTTCACATAGTTCACGGCCTGCTCGACCCGGCCCTGGAAGGCGCCGTTGAGCGCCGCGACGGTGAGAAGCCGCGTGTCGTGCTCGGCAAGCTCACCGAGGTAGGCGAAGTCGAGCCGCGCCGGGCTCGAGTCGGCGAGCTCCACTGCGAGGGCGCCGAGCTTCGCCGCGAGCGGCAGGAACGGGCCCAGGAATCCGACCTCGTCGGCGGCCACGGCCGGAATGTTGATCGCGTTCGTGACCACGCGCCCTTCGAGCGCGGCGGCCACCTGCTCGGCCACGATCACTCCCGCGCGGTCCTGAGCCTCCTCGGTGGACGCGGCCAGATGCGGCGTGACGACCACGTTGTCCAGCTCGAGAAGCGGCCCTGAGTACGGCTCCTCGATGAAGACGTCGAGCGCGGCCCCCGCAACCTTGCCGGAACGGAGCGCGTCGACGAGCGCCTCTTCGTCGACGAGCTCCCCCCGCGCGGCGTTGACCAACTTGATTCCGTCCTTCGCGGCCTCGAGCTCCTCGCGCCCCACCAGCCGCTGCGTGTCCTCGGTTAGCGTCAGGTGGAGCGAGGCGAAGTCGGAGGCGGCCAGCAGCTCGGGCAGCGTCTCCATGCGCTCGACCCCGAGCTCGGCGAACCGCTCCGGACTCACGTACGGATCGAAGGCGAGCACGCGCATGTCCAGGCCGCGCGCCAGGCGCGCCACCTGCCGCCCGATACGGCCGAAGCCGACGAGGCCGAGCGTCTTCCCCGCGAGCTCGTGGCCAGCGAAGCGCGAGCGGTCCCAGCGCCCTTCCTTCAGCGCTGCGTGCGCCTGGGGGATCGAGCGGGAGAGCCCGAGCAGCAGGCCGAGCGTGTGCTCCGCAGCCGAGACGATGGTCGACTCGGGCGCGTTCGCGACGACGATCCCCCGGCGCGAGGCCGCGTCGACGTCGACATTGTCGATCCCGACGCCGGCGCGCCCGATCACCTTGAGGTTCGTCGCCTTGTCGATCAGCCCGGCGTCGAGGTGCGTCCCGCTGCGGATGATGATCGCGTCGTAGTCGCCGATCCGCGCGGCAAGGTCGCCGTCCGAGTCGACGTCGACGTCGAAGCGCTCGCGCAGGAGGTCGATCCCCGCCTCGGCGATCGGCTCCCGGACCAGGACCCTCACACGGAAACGGGCTCGGCGTAGGCCTCGTGCGCGGCGGTCACGGCGACGCTGCGCTCGATGTCGGCGCCGGTCTCGACCAACGCGAGCTCGAGCGCCGTCAGTGCCGTCGTCACGTCGAAGACGTCGATGTAGCCGATGTGGCCGAAGCGGACAATCTTCCCGCGGAGCTCACCCTGCCCGCCGATGATCGTCACTCCGGAGCGCTCGCGCATCGAGAGGACGATCGAGCCGCCGTCGATTCCCTCGGGCATCTTGATCGCGGTGACGACGGCGGAGCGGTCTTCGTCCGGCGAGAAGAGCTCGAGGCCCATCGCCTTGACGCCGGCGCGCGCCGCGCGTCCGAGACGGACGTGGCGCTCGTAGGCGGACTCCAGGCCCTCCTCCAGGATCATCCCGAGCGCGACGTCGACGCCGAGGAAGAGCGAGATCGCGGGCGAGAACGGGTTCTCCCCCTTTTCCTGGGCGGCGCGGGCGCGCTCCCAGTCGAAGTAGTAGCGCGGCGAGGTCGCGGAGCGCGAAGCCTCGAAGGCGGCTTCGGAGACCGAGACGAAGGCGAGGCCGGGCGGGCTCATCAGGGCCTTGTGCGAGCTCGTGATGACGACGTCGAGCCCCCAGGCATCGGTCTCGAGCGGAACGGCCGCGAGGCTCGAGATCGCGTCCACGACGACGAGCGCATCGGAGCCGGAAATCCGCTCCGCAAGCGCCTGAACGTCGGAGACGACACCTGTCGACGTGTCCGAGTGCGTCAGGAAGACGATCTTCGCGCCGCCAATCTCCTCGAGCCGCGCCCCGACCTCGTCGGGATTCGGGGATTCGCCCCAGGCGTAGCGAAGATGCGTGAGCGTGCAGCCGTAAACCTCTGCCTGCGCGGCGAAGCGCTCCCCGAAGAAGCCGTGCGAGACCACGAGCACCGGATCGCCGGGCGAGACGAGGTTCTGGAAGACCGACTCCATCGCCCCCGTGCCCGCCGAGGTCAGGTGGACGATGTCGTTCTCCGTGCGAAAGACCTGCTGCAGCCGCTCGGTCACGCGCTCGAGGGTGCCTCGGAAGTCCGGTGAGCGGTGGTGGATCATCGGCGCCGCCGTCGCCGCGAGCACCTCCGGAGGCACCGGCGTCGGTCCGGGCGTCACCAGGTAGCGCTTCTCGGGCATCTTCAATGAGACTAACTCACGGCATGGAAGCACTGCTTGCATTCGCGGCCGCGCTCCTCGCGCTTCGGCTCGCCGGAGATCTCCTCGGCCGCTGGCGCACGAGACGGGCGCCCCAGCTGGCGGCGTGGTCGGCATCGCTGCTCGCATACGCGGTGGCGTCGGCCGCGCTCGCATGGGGGGCCGCGGCCGGCTGGGACGACCGCTCCTTCCGCGTCTACTACCTCTGCGGCGGCCTCCTCACCGCGCCGCTCCTCGGCGTCGGCTCGCTGCTCCTGTCCGGCCGACGCTGGGCGGCGCCGATCGGCTTTCTCTACGCGGGGCTCGCGGTGGGGATCGCGCTCGCCGTGCCCTTGACCGCTCCCGTCACCGGCACTTCGATCCCCGAGGCGCAGGACCACCTGGACTTCTGGCCCGCCCGTCTCGTCGCGATTCTCGGCAACTCGCTCGGGACGCTGGCCGTCGTCGTGATCGCGCTCTCGACGATTCGCCGGCGGCCCGTCGGCAACGGCCTCATCCTGGCCGGGGTGGCGGTGGCTGCAGCAGGCAGCGCCGTCGCCGGGCTCGGAGCGGCGCCGACCGCGGGGTTCATCGCCGCAGCCGCCCTTCTTCTGTACGGAGGCTTTCTCTACTCGAGCGGCGAGCGGGTCTTGCTCAGCCCATCACGCCGAAGAGCTGACCGAACAGCTCGTCGAGCGGCTTCGCGTCCCTCGGAGAGCTGAAGGAGACATCCTCGCCGAAGTCGGAGAGCTCGACGCTGACCGAGAAGGCGCCGTCCGATGACTCGATCTCCTCGGAGTCGAAATGCAGATCCTTCGGCGGATCGAGAGTCAGCTCGATCTTCCGCGGGAGCGCGTCCTCCTGCCCCACGTCCACGACGACATGGCTAGTGGCGGCGACCTTGTCGAAGAGCGCCCGGTCGTTCGCCGACAGCTCGATGCGGGCGTCCTTCTCGACGAGATCTGCGAAGGCGCCCGCCCGGACACGGCCGTCGAACTCCCACGTGGGGGCGCCGCCGATGGCCGGGCCTTGCCCGATCTCACCTTCGAAGAACTTCGTGAAGAGCGTGCCGAGGCCCGCAGGGCTCGTCAGCTGAGCGAGTAGTTCGCTGTCCTTCTTGGCAGCCTCGTCGAACGCATCGTCCACGCCTTCGTCAGCGTGGTACCAGGCGCCCATGAAGCGAACGTAGAGATCGTGCTCATCCGCGAGGACCCGCGCGCTGAGCGTCCCGCCCGGGAACGTGAACTGCACATCCCCTACGAGCGCCGTCCTCGAGATGTCGCCCTCGAAGTGGACTCTGAGCTGGGCGTCGGTGCCGGAGATCGAGCCTCCATCTGCGTCGACGACCACGTGCGCGCTACCGGCTTTCTCGAGTGCGGTCAGCGCATCCGCGGCGAACGCCGCCTGCCCCGGGGGAGAGCCGCCACCCAGCTCGTCGAAGCGCTGGCCGCAGCCGGCCGAAACCAGGACGACGGCGAGCATCGCGAGAAACGCGAATGCGGAGGCAAAGCGGCCCACGCAGCCGGTATCGGCCCGCAGACGAAGGAAGCGGAGACTCGAACGGGGTGTTAGAAGGTGAAGCGCGTGGCGCTCTCCGGGTAGTCCTGCTCGCGCCACGCGAAGGCGCGCTCGGGCCGAAGCGCGTAGACGACGGAACCGGGATCCTCGAACGTGATCTCCAGCGTGTACTTCTCGCCGTAAGCCAAGGCGAGCCGGTCGAGCTCCTTGCGGGCCGACACTTCCTGCACGGGGCCCTCCACGATCACGACCTCGTCACCGCTCTCCAGATGCACGACGGCGACCGGGTTCTCGGCGAGGTTCATTCCTTTGCGCGAGCCGCGCGCCGTCGAGAAGTAGAACGCGCCGTCCAGCCAGAGGCCCCAGATCGGCGCGGCATGGGGACGCCCGGAGCCCGACGCGCTCGAAACCCAGTAGTTGTGTGCGCGCTCGAGCCGTTCGGCCGCCCAGGCCCATTCGAGCAGGCCCGCGCCCTCGTCGGCCGCCCAGATCCCGTAGCTCTTGTGAAAGCGGGGCCGGCTCGCCTCGGGTGAGCTCACGAGGAGATCTTCTCGCGCAGGCGCTCGTTCACGACCCGGGCATCGGCCTTGCCGCCGGTTTCCTTCATCACCTGGCCGACGAGGAAGCCGAGCACGCCCTCCTTGCCGGCCTTGAAGGTCTCGACCTGCGCCTGGTTCTCAGCGAGCACCTTGTCGATCACGGGATCGAGCTCGGAGGCGTCGGAGATCGCCGTCTCGCCGAGGTAATCGTCGGCCGAGAAGCCCGGGTCGCCGCTGCGCTCGAGTGCCTCCGTGAAGGCCACACGCGGGATGCGATCGCGCTCGGCGATCAGCTTGCCGAGCTCGGTACCGTTCACGGCCTCCGGGTCGACGCCGGTTGCCGCGAGCTGATTCATCACGACGTTTGCAACGGCGCGCCGGTCGCCCGAGACCCGCTCGTAGAGGCCGTCTCGACCGCTCGAGACGAGCCCCTCCGCAAGGTCGAATCCGATCTCGGCCTCGAGCCGGCGGATGCGCGCGGCCGGCAGCTCGCCGATGTCGTCGATCGCCGCCGCGATCATCTCGACCGGCGGCTCGACCGGGACGAGGTCGGGCTCCGGGAAGTAGCGGTAGTCGTGCGCCTCCTCCTTGGAGCGCAGCGGAGCGATCGTCCCGCTCGCCGGGTCGAAGTGCAGCGTCTCCTGCTCGACCTCTCCTCCGGTCTCGTAGATCTCGACCTGGCGGCGGACCTCGGCCTCGATGCCGTCCGCGACGAACTTGAAGGAGTTCATGTTCTTGAGCTCGGTCTTCGTAAGAAAGCCGGTCTCGCCCGCCTGCCGCACGGAGACGTTGGCGTCGCAGCGCAGCGAGCCTTTCTCCATCTCGGCGTCGGAAATGCCGAGCTCGACGACGGTCTGACGCAGGAGTTGTAAGAAGCGCCGCGCCTCGTCGGCCGAGTGCACATCCGGCTCCGAGACGATCTCGACGAGAGGCGTGCCGCCGCGGTTGAAGTCCACCAGGGAGTACTCGGCGCCGGCGATGCGGCCGCCGCTTCCGCCGACGTGAATGGTCTTCGCCGCGTCCTCTTCGAGGTGCGCGCGCACGATTCCGATCTCGCGGTCGCCGTCCGGGCCCGGCACGACGAATTTCCCGCCCGAGCAGAGCGGGATGTCGTACTGGGAGATCTGGTACCCCTTCGGAAGGTCGGGATAGAAGTAGTTCTTGCGGTGGAAGAGCGCGTGCGACGCGATCTCGCAGCCGAGCGCGACGCCGAGCTTCACCGTCCACTCGATCGCCTTCCTGTTCGGGACCGGCAGCGCGCCGGGGTGCGCAAGGCAGACCGGGCACGTGCGCGTGTTCTCGGAATCGCCCCAGACGTTCTCGCAGCGGCAAAACATCTTCGTCCGCGTCTTCAGCTGGACGTGGATCTCGAGACCGATGACCGGTTCCCACTCAGGCACGGAGCCGCTCCGGAACGAAGTCGAACGCGAGGGCCTGCTCGAGCGCGTGGCCCGCGCGGAACATCAGGTTCTCCGAAAACTGCGGGCCGAGGATCTGAAGGCCCACGGGCAGGCCTTCGGAGAGGCCGCACGGGATCGAGAGACCGGGCAGTCCCGCCATGTTGGACGGGATCGTCAGCAGGTCGGAGAGGTACATGGCAAGCGGGTTCTCCGCCTTCTCTCCGACCTCGAAGGCCACCGTGGGACTCGTCGGACTGAGCAGAAGGTCGTAGTCCTCAAACGCGGCCGCGTGCTCCTGAGCGATCACGGTGCGCACTTTCTGCGCCTGTCCGTAGAAGGCGTCGTAGTAGCCGGCGGAGAGCGCGTACGTCCCGATGAGGATCCGCCGGCGCGGCTCGGGGCCGAAGCCTTCCCAGCGCGTGCGCGAGTAAAGCGCAGTGAGGTCGCCGTCGCCGGCGGCGCGAAAGCCGTAGCGGACGCCGTCGTAACGCGCGAGGTTCGAGCTCGCCTCGGCCGGCGCGACGAGGTAGTAACAGGCGAGGCCGTAGTCGACGGAGCGCGGGAGGCGGCACTCTCCCACCTCTGCGCCAAGGTCCTCGGCGAGCTTGATCGCCTTGGCGACGGCCTCGCTTACGCCGGGCTCGATGCCCTCGGCCTCGTTCAGCTCCTTGGGGATGCCGATGCGGACGCCCTTGAGGTCCTCCACGTCCGGAACGGAAACCGGCTCGGGCAGCTCGACCGTCGTCGAGTCGCACGGGTCGCGGCCCGCGATCGTCGCGTAGAGGCGCGCGCAGTCGCGGACGGTCTTCGTGATGGGGCCGACCTGGTCGAGGCTCGACGCGAAGGCGACGATGCCGTAGCGCGAGACCGTGCCGTACGTCGGGCGCAGGCCGACGAGGCCGCAGAGCGACGCGGGCTGCTTGATCGACCCGCCCGTGTCGGAGCCGAGGCCCCAGGGGGCGAGGCCGCCGGCCACCGCGGCCGCGGTGCCGCCGGAGGAGCCGCCGGGAACGCGCTCGGGGTCCCACGGGTTCCTGGAGGGACCGTATGCCGAGTTCTCGGTGGACGAGCCCATTGCGAACTCGTCGAGGTTGGTCTTGCCGATGAGGGGCAGTCCAGCTTCCTTCACGCGCGTTGCAACGGTGGAGTCGAAGACGGGTACGTAGCCCTCGAGAATCCGAGAGCCCGCGGTGGTCGGGACGCCGCGCGTGGTGATGTTGTCCTTGAGCGCGATGGGAACACCGGTTCCGGGCTCCCCGACGACGTGCAGGTACGCGTGGAGCTCGGGGTCGCGCTCGCCGATCGCCTCGACGTAGGCACCGGCAAGCTCGTCGCCGGAGACCTCGCCGGACTCGAGCAGGCGGGCGGCCTGTTCGGCGGTAAGGCGAAGCGTGTCGATCATGAGGCAATTCCCAGGGGCCACCCCACGCCACCACCCGCTTTCACGCTAACGCGCAAAAACGCGCGTGCGGCGCGCGCAAAGTCGAAAGAGCGAAGCGAAATCACGACCCGACCGCCGGGACGCGGAACGCACCGTCCACCGGGTCCGGCGCGTTCGCCAGCGCGTCCGCAGCAGGGAGAGAGGGCCGCGGCTCGTCCTCTGCCCACACGTTCACGACCGCCAGCGGATGCGACGTGGGCTCGACGTCCGAGAGGTCGAGCTCGGCCACCTTGCCCACCGCCTCGAGGATCGCCCCGAGCTCCTCACGCACGCGTTCGACCTCGCCCTCGGGAATCTCGAGGCGCGCGAGCCGCGCTACGTGGAGTACGTCTTCCCTCGTGATCGCCATACGACCTCCAGAAGCTTCAGGCTGAACCTTAAAAAGAGACGGGCCCCGTTGGGGGGCCCGTCAGCGGCTTGCTCGAACT
>DATEOR010000105.1:0-5757 GCA_035273885.1 Gaiellaceae bacterium | reverse complement strand
CGAGCGGCGCACGTCGGTGGAGTTCTACGAGGTGCCTGTTCAGACGGTGACCTAGCTCGCGCGGCCGGCTCTAGGCCGGCGAGGTGAACCAGATCTGCGGTTCGCCGACCACGCCGGCGTTCTCCATGGCGCTTTTGACCTCCGCGGAGAAAAGGGCGGCCTTCGCGGCGTCCTCGCTCTCGAAGTCATGCGTCACGGTGACGTCGTTGGGGTTCCCGACTGCCTGATAGACGGCGTGGCCGGTGACGCCCATTCCGCGCCGCGTTTGGTCGAACGCGTCGTATCCCTCTCTCCAGCTGTCGTAGTCGGCGACGTCGTGGCGAATGAACACGCGAACCATGCCCGCTCCTTGGTCGATTGCGCGGACCGTAACACCCCAAGCGTCTCGGGCGAGGTACCGGTTCAGACCGTCAGCTGACGATCGTCGGCGCCGAGCTCGTCGACGAGCGCGGTCTCCGCGCCCGGGCCGAGCACCTGCGTGAGCGCCTCCGCGTAAGCGGGCACGCCGGCCCACTCGGCCGCCATCTCGCGTGAGAGCTCGAGGTGGAACTGGACGCCGTAGGCGGCACGGTCGAAGCGAAAGGCCTGGTGGGGATACGCGGGGGAGATCGCGAGGAGGACCGCGCCCTCGGGAAGCGCGAAGGTGTCCCCGTGCCACTGGAGCGTGAGGAGCTCGCGCGGGAGGCCGGCGAAGAGGGGGTCGTCGCCTGCGGCCGCGGTGAGGAAAAGGGCAGGAGGCCGACCTCCGGCGCCGGTCCCGCCGTGACCTCGGCGCCGAGACTCGCGGCGAGCAACTGAGCGCCGAGGCATGCGCCGAAGAACGGCGTGCCCGCGCGGACGGTCTCGGCGATGAAGGCCTTTTCGGCGCGGAGCCAGGGAAGCTCGTCCTCGTCGTTTGCGCTCATCGGCCCGCCCATCGCGACGACGGCGGCGAAGTCGCGCCTGTCCGCAGCGGCTCGCCCTCGTCGAGCTCGACGCGGTGGATCCGCGCGCCGCGCTCGAGGAGCACGTCCTCGTAGACGCCGGGCGGCTCGCAGGCGATGTGCTGGAGGACGAGAACGTCCACGGCTAGCCTCGGGCCACGCTGACCTCGACGCCATGCACGGAGGTGCTCTGGCCCATGTCCGCGCTCTCGCCGGGATTGAGCGCGTTCACGTTCGCCCGCCCCGGCTCCCGTTTCGGCCAGCGCCCCTTCGGCGAGTAGGCGACGCCCCGCGGGACGACGTCGGAAAGCGTGACGTGGAGCCGCAGAGTCCCGGTCTCGTTTTCCATGAGCGCCTCGTCGCCCTCGGCGAGTCCCCGGTCGGCCGCGTCCTCCGGGTGCAGGGCGACCGTCGCAGCGCCGATCCGCCGCGCGATCTTCGCGTCGTTCGCGAAGCTGTCGTTCAGGAGCCAGGGAGAGGCAGGCGAGAGGAGGCGGAGGCGCCCGTCCGCGGGCCTCGGGTCGGCGTGGGGCTGGGGGAGACGCGGCAGGCACTCGGCCTCTGCGGCCGCCGAGGCGATCTCCACGCGCCCGCTCGGGGTCGGAAAGCTGAGGTCGGCGAACTGGACGACGGGCTCGGTGGAGATGGGGACGGTGCCCTTGGCGGCGAGGGACGTGAAGTCCTCGCCGAGGCCCGAGCGCTCGAGGAGCGTCGCGATCACGTCGGCGTCGCTCTCGTAGAGCTCCGCCTCCTCGTAGCCCATCGCGCGGGCGAGGCGGCGGAAGATCTCCATGTTCGGGAGGGACTCACCGAGCGGCTCGGCGGCCTTGACCTGCGCCGACAGGGTGAGCTGGAAGTACGAGGCGACGAGATCGTCGAACTCGAGAAAGCTCGCCGCCGGGAGGACGTAGTCTGCGAGGTCGGTCGTGTCGGTGGGGAAGAGGTCGACCGCGACGGTGAGCAGGTCCTCCCGCCGAAGCGCGTCGTGGAGCCGCCGCTGCTGCGGGTTCGAGGCGGCGATGTTGATGTTCCAGCAGAAGAGCGCCTGCGAGCGAGCCGGATCCTCGAGGCAGTCGACGAGGTCCATGTGGCTGACCGGGTCGGGTGTCTCGGGGCCGAGATGCGCTGCCAGGAGGTAGTCCTCGTCGATCTCGCGGGAGTCCGTGCCGTTCAGGTAGAGGAACCCTGCGCCGGGCTTGCCGAGGTTGCCGGTGAGGGCGGGAAGGAGCGCGCAGGCGCGGATGGCGTTGCCGCCGTTCCGCTGGCGCTGGAAGCCCTGGCCGAGCCAGAGGAGGGACGGCCCCGCTCCGTAGACGTGGGCGGCCTCCTCGATCAGCGCGGCCGGGACGCCGGTTGCGGCTTCGCCCCAGTTCGGGGTGCAGTCGGCGAGCATCGGCTCGAGCTCCTCGAAGCCGGTCGCGTGTGCTGCGACGAAGGCGCGGTCGACCAGCCCGTCGCGCGCGAGAACGTGCAGCAGCGTGAAGGCGAGCGCCGCGTCGCTCCCGGGGAAGGGCTGCAGGTGCAGGTCGGCGGCCTCGGCGGTCGGCGTCCGCACGGGGTCGACGACGATGACCTTGCCGGGCGCCTCGGGCAGCCAGTGCTCGTGGGCGTGCGGCGCGGAGGCGGACGGATTCGCGCCCCAGACGAGGATGCACGTCGAGTCGTGGGCGGTGCGCGGATCGAAGCCGTCCATCGAGGTCCCGTAGACGTACTCGAGCGCGACGTGGCCGGCCTTGTTGCAAATCGTGTCGGGATCCACCTCCGTCGCGCCCAGCCGGTTGAAGAAGCGCAGCGGGAAGAAGTAGCCGAGGAGCGAGAACGTGCCCGTGTAGTGGGCGTTCAGAACGGTGTGGGCGCCTGGGGCCGCCTCGATCGCACGCAGTCGCTCGGCGATCTCGCCGAGAGCCTCGTCCCAGGAGATCGGCTCGAAGCGAGCCTCCCCCTTGGCACCCATCCGGCGAAGCGGACGCGTCAGCCGGGCGGCGGGATCGAGGAAGGAGCCGTTGTAGCCGATCGAGCACTTGCGGCAGAGCTTCCCTCGGGCGACCGCGTGGTCGGGGTCGCCGCGGACGTGCCTGATCGTCCCTTTGCGTTTGACGACGGCGATTCCGCAGGCGTCGTAGCAGTCCCGCGGGCAGGTTGTGAGAACCACCTCGTCAGCGTGAACGGCCACGGCGCTGCAACTAGCCTACGAGCCGAAACCGGCCCCGGGCAAGGTTTGGCCGGCGCTACGTGAAGATGATCTCGCCGCCGGCGGCCTTCTCGTAGAACTCGCCCACGGAGATGATGTCCTCGACCTGGGGGACGAAGTCCTCCATGGTCAGCCCGAACATGTCGACGGTCGCCTTGCAGGCGTAGAGGCGCACGCCCGAGTCGGCGACGAGCTCGATGAACTCCGGGATCGGCGGGATGTCGATCTTCTCCATCTGCCGCTGCATCATCTTCGTCGCGAGCGCGGAGAAACCCGGGATCGCTCCGATCCAGGTCGGCAGATGCATGCCGGGGTTGCCGACCGTCGCCACCTTGATCTTCTCGTAGCGGTCCTTGCGGATCGCGTCGAGCCCGAAGAACGTGAAGAAGAGGTCGGCTTCGATCCCGTCCATGCGGGCGCCGTTGGCCATGATCAGCGCGGGATAGATCCCTTCGAGCGAGCCCTTGGAGACGACGATCGCGACCTTCTCGATCGTCCGGGGCTCCGGGGTAACGGCTTGCGGGTGTTCGAGTAGCTCGGTCATCGCGGTCCCTCCTAGATGCAGCCCTTGGGCTTGGGAATGCCGCCGATCTTGGCGGCGAGCTTGGCAGGCCCCTTCGGGAAGAGCTGGTAGAGCTCCTTGACGGGAACGCCCGACTCCTTCCCGAGCGAGCGGATCGAGGGGGCCGTGCCTGTGGCCAGGTAGCGCTCGCGCATGAACCGGACGACGAGCCAGTGCCGGTCGGTCAGCTCGGGGATCCCGTTCGTGCGGGCGATGTCCTCGGCAATGGTCTCCGTCCACTGCTCGGGGTCGGTGAGAAACCCCTCGGCGTCGACGTCGACGGCTGTATCGGCGATGAGTGTCGTGGTCATGTCAGCCTCCTTTGCTTGCGGAGAGGAAAGGTCTCTTCCCGGTGGTAGGCATCTGCGGGTGGATCCCCGGCAGAGGGCGCCCGGGAAGGAGGGCGTGCCAGTAGACCCACTGGAACGCCAGCTTTCCGAAGTGGTTCAGCGTGGACTCGCGCAGGAGCGGGAGGCCGATGGGGAAGGGATAGTGGCCGGGGAGCGGCTCGGTCTCGTAGTTGAAGTCGATCAAGAGCGCCTTGTGGAAGCCGGTCTCGACGAAGCAGTTGGCGTGGCCGTCGTAGCCGGCGTCGAGCTCCTCGCCGCCGAGGTAGCGGGCGATGTTGTCGGCGAGAACCTCCGCCTCGAAGTGCGTCACGGAGCCGGCCTTCGACGTGGGCAGGTCGGTGGCGTCGCCGAGCGCGAAGACGTTCTCCTTGGCCCTCGTCTGAAGGGTGTGACGATCGGTCGGGACGAAGCCGAGCGCGTCGCCCAGACCGGGTGAGCGCTCGACGTAGGCGGCGCCGCCGTGGAGTGGGACGGTGACGAGCAGGTCGAAGTCGAGCTCCCGGCCGTCGTAGGAGGCGAGCGTTCCGCCGACGCCGTCCACCTCGCCCGCGTTGAACTCGGTCACGAGCTCGATCTCCTTCTCCGCAAGGAGCGAGGCGAGCTGGGCCGAGGCAACCGGCTTTGTGAACGCACCGTCGAGAGGGGTGGCGTACACGAGCTCCGTGCGGCTGCGGACGCCGCACTCGCGCAGGTACCAATCCGCGAGAAAGACGAATTCGAGGGGGGCGACGGGGCACTTGATCGGCATGTCGACGAGGTTGACGACGAGCCGGCCGCCTTCGAAGTGCTCGAGCGGGTCGCGGAGCATCGCGGCGCCCTCCGGCGTGTAGAAGGTGAAGACGCGCTCGTTCCACCCGGGCCCGGTGAGGCCCTCGGTCTCCTCGGGCTGCAGGCGCGCTCCCGTGGCAACGACGAGGACGTCGTACGGAAGGACGGTGCCGCACGAGAGCTGCACGACGTTGCGGTCGAGATCGACCGAGTCGACCTCGCTCTCGTGGAACGCGATGTCGCGGCCGAGCTGGAGATATCGCGGCCGAACGAGCTCGCGCACGTCGGCCATGCCGAACGGCACGAACAGAAGCCCGGGCTGGTAGACGTGCAAGTCGTCGCGGTCGACGACGTGGATCTCCGCCTCCGAGAGGTCGAAACGACGGCGCAGGCGGTTGGCGACGATCGTGCCGCCGGTTCCGCCACCGAGAACCACGATGCGCTTCTCTGCCATTCGAACCTCCGCTGAGAGCTTGTCGAGGCTCAGGGCATCCGCCATCCGTGCACCCGCGGAACTCCCTTGCGGGGAACTACGATGCGTCGGGTGAGCGAGCTTCAGGGTCAGGTCGCGCTCGTAACCGGAGGCGGGCGCGGGATCGGGCGCAACGTCGCGCTCGAGCTCGCCGGCGCGGGGATGAAGGTCGCCGTCTCGGCGCGCTCGGCGAACGAGATCGACGACGTGGCGGCAGAGGTCGGGGGCATCGCCATTCGGTGCGACGTCTCCGACCGCGGGCAGGTCGAGGCGATGGTGGCGGAGACCGAGGGGAAGCTCGGCCCGATCGACCTCCTCGTCGCGAACGCGGGCATGGCGCCCGACGAGGACAAAGCCTGGGAGATGGAGCCGAGCGACTGGTGGCGAACGTTCGAGGTGAACGTTCTCGGCGTCTACCTGTGCAACCGCGCCGTTATTCCAGGGATGCTCGAGCGCGAGCGCGGGCGGATCGTCAACGTCGCGAGCGGCGC
>DATEOR010000104.1:0-18837 GCA_035273885.1 Gaiellaceae bacterium | reverse complement strand
GGCTTAGGCCGGAATACGGCTAACCACACTCTTTTCGAGCCCTCTCTAGACCCCTCTCGGGGAGGAATCCTCGAGCGCGACCCTCATTAGGTCGCGGATCGAGACGATCCCCGTAACGCGGCCCTCGTCCAGGACCGGCAGGTGGCGGAACCCGCCGTGAATCATCAGCGCGGCGGCATGGCCCGTCGAGTCCTCTGCTTCGATGGTCTCGGGATGGCGGGTCATCCAGTCGCCGACCTTGGCGTCCTCGCTGTAGCCGGCCGCAACCGCCTTCATGAGATCCCGCTCGGTGAGGATGCCCTCGAGCCGCTCGCCGGCGAGGATCAGCACCGCCCCCACGCCGCGCTCCACCATCCGCTTGGCCGCGTCGGCCAGACGATCCTCCGCGGAGGCGGTGAGGATGTCGCTCGACATGTGGTTGGAAACGACCGCCATGAGGAGGCGATCCTAAAGCCCTCCGCGCGGCGCGTCGAGGCCCCCTACGACTTGCGAACGGCCTCGAGCTTGTAGCCCACGCCGTAGCGCGTCTGGATGAACGTGTGCTTCGGCTGGAGCGCTTCGATCTTGTCCCGCAACTTGCGCACGAAGACGTCCACGGTGCGGTCGCGATGGGTCTGCCGGCGGCCCCACACTTTCTGCAGGACCTCGTCGCGCGTGACGACGCGGCCGCGGTCTAGGGCAAGTGCGTAGAGCAGGCGAAATTCGGTCGGCGTCAGCTCGGCGCTCTTCCCGTTCACGTAGGCCTGCACGTTCAGCGGGTCGATCCGGAGCTCCGCGACGTCGATCGGGTTGCCCCTGTCCTCGTCCTGGACACGGACGCCCCGGCGCGCGGCCGCGCGCACGCGGGCGACGAGCTCCTTCATGGAGAACGGCTTGACGAGGTAGTCGTCGGCGCCGATCTCGAGGGCGTGCACGCGGTCGTGCTCGGTGCCGCGCGCGCTAACGACGACGATCGGGGTGCCGATACCCTCGGCGCGTGCGGTCTCGATCACACGCCAGCCGTCCACGCCGGGCAGCATGAGGTCGAGCACGCACACGTCCGGCTTCTCGTAGCGCAGGCGTGCAAGCCCCGACTCCCCCTTGTTGACCCAGAGCGGATCGAACCCGGCGGCGTTCAGGTGGCTCGCCATCCCGCGCGCGATGACGTCGTCGTCCTCGATGATGAGAACCTTCGGCACGTCTTTCCAGATGATGCCCTGTTCGGAGGTGTAGGAGTGGTGAACAAGTGGTGAAGAGACTGTTCGGCCGCGAGACCCCGATGGGCCGGACCGAGCCGAGCGCCGATGCCGAGCGCGGACGCGTCCTCGTCGAGGAGAGCCGGGAGATGGTGGTCGTGCTCGACGCCGAGGGACGGGTCGTCACTGCGAGCCGCCGGGCGCGCGAGCTCTTCCCCGGGCTTGTCGAGGGCGAGGCGCCGCCGGAAGCCGTCCTGCGCGACTCGTTCTCCGTCCCGTACAGCGTCGGCGGAGCCCAGGAGACGCTCGTGTACGTGCACGATCCTGGCGACCTCGCCGCATACGAGGAGCTCCGGGCCGGGTTCACCGCCTCGGTCTCGCACGAGCTCCGGACACCGCTCGCACGGCTGCTTGCGCTGCTCGAGACGGCGACGCTTCCGGATTCGGACCGGGACGAGTTGATCGAGCAGGCGCAGGCGGAGGTGCGACAGATCGGCGAGCTGATCGACGACGTCCTCTTCCTCTCAGAGCTGGAGTCGGGGCGCGAGCTCGTCGCGCTCGGCTCGACGGCCGCCCTGCCGATCCTGGAAGAGGTCGTCGAGGGCCTCGGCGAACCGGCAGCGCGGGCAGGTCTGACGCTTCGCGCCGAGGGCGACTCCGAGGCCGAGCTCCCGCTTCGCCCGCGGATGATCCGCGTCATCGCCGGAAACCTCGCCGAGAACGCGATCCGCTACGCGGGACCCGGGTCGACGTTCACGCTCTCGCTCGCTCCAGGCGCGCTGACCGCCTCGGACAACGGGATCGGTGTCGCCGAGGACGACCTTCCGCGACTCTTCGAGCGCTTCTACCGGGCCGATCGCGCCCGCGCCTCGCGCGGCACCGGTCTCGGGCTCGCCATCGTGAAGCACATCGCCAACTCGGCCGGCGGCACCGTCGAGGCCGAGAGCGAGCTGGGTTCCGGGCTCACGGTCCGGATCTCGTTCACCAGCCCGTAACCACTTCTTCACGGCCTTTCAGCCCACGTGCCCGAGCGTCGGCCCGACACTCGGAGCAATGACACGAAAGGAAAGGAGAACCGTGGGTATTCGCCCAAAGAGCAGGGTCCTCCTGCTCGTTCTTGCGGCCGGGCTCCTGGCGAGCGCGACTGCGGCCTGCGGCCGTAGCGACTCCTCGTCGGACGGGACGAGCGCCGCGATCTCGAACGCAGGCTCGAGCCTCTCGGGCCGGATCGAGGCCGACGGCTCGAGCACGGTCGGCCCGTTCGTGACCGCTGCGGCAGAAGACTTTCAGGCACAGAACCCCGGGGTGCAGGTCACGGTCGGGATCTCGGGCACCGGCGGCGGCTTCGAGCGCTTCTGCGCCGGCGAGACCGACCTCTCGGACGCCTCACGCCCGATCAAGGAGGACGAGGAGGTACCGGTCTGCGAGCAAAACGGCATCGAGTACACCGAGTTCCAGGTTGCGAACGACGGCATCGCGGTCGTCACCAACAAGGAGAACGACTGGGCCACCTGCCTCACCGTCGAGCAGCTGGCGAAGATCTGGGGGCCGGACTCCAAGGTCGACAACTGGAACCAGGTCGATCCGAGCTTCCCGGACCAGAAGCTGACCCTCGCGGGCCCGGGCACCGACTCCGGCACCTTCGACTTCTTCACCAGTGAGATCAACGGAGAGGAGGACGCGAGCCGGACGGATTATCAGGCGACCGAGGACGACAACGTCATTGTGCAGGCGGTCTCCGGCGACAAGGGCGGCCTCGGCTACTTCGGCCTCTCCTACTTCGAGCAGAACCAGGACACGCTGAACGACGTCGAAGTCGACGGCGGCTCCGGTTGTGTCGCCCCGACGAGCGAGACCGTGCAGGACGGCTCCTACACGCCGCTCTCGCGCCCGCTTTTCGTCTACGTCAAGAACACGTCGCTGCAGAAGCCCGAAGTGGCGGCGTTCATGCGGTACATCCTCGACAACCAGGCGCAGATCGCCGAGAAGGCCCTCTTCGTGCCCATGACCGACGAGCAGGCTCAGAAGGCCGAGTCGGACTTCGCGGCGGCCGCCGGCTAGGTGTCGAGCCCAGCAGTTCCGCTTTCCCTCGCCCCGGCGCGCAAGCGCTGGGGCGAGGTCTTGATCAAGGGTCTCCTCGCGGGGTGCGCCCTCGTCTCCGTGGCGACCACGATCGGCATCGTGATCGCCCTCTTCCTCCCCGCCTTCGAGTTCTTCCAGGTCGTCAGCTTCCGGGACTACATCACCGGCACGGAGTGGGCTCCCCTCTTCCTGCAGGCCTCGTTCGGGGTCATCCCGCTCATCGTCGGGACGATCTCGGTGACGATCTGGGCGTCGCTCATCGCGATCCCGCTCGGCCTGGGGTCGGCCATCTTCCTCAGCGAGTACGCGCGTCCGCGCGTGCGAGCGAGCCTCAAGCCCGCGCTGGAGCTCCTCGCAGGCATCCCCACGGTGGTCTACGGCTACTTCGCGCTGACCTGGGTGACGCCGCACCTGAAGGACCTCGGGCTCGGGGTCGGCGTCTTCAACGCTCTCAGCGCGGGCGTCGTGATGGGAGTGATGATCATCCCCACAGTCGCATCGCTCTCCGAGGACGCGATGTCGGCCGTCCCGCGTGACCTGCGCTACGGCGCCTACGCGCTCGGGTCGAGCAAGCTGCAGGTGTCGACGCGCATCGTCGTGCCCGCAGCGATCTCCGGAATCGTCGCCGCCTTCGTGCTCGGGATCTCGCGCGCGATCGGCGAGACAATGATCGTGCTGCTCGCCGCAGGCCAGCAGCCGAACCTCAGCTTCGACCCGCGCGAGGCGGTCGAGACCATGTCGGCGTTCATCGCCGCCACCGGAGCGGGCGACGTCCCGACGGGCTCGACCGAGTACAAGACGATCTTTGCGGTCGGCGCCACGCTCTTCGTCATGACGCTGCTCCTGAACGCCGTCTCGATCAGGCTCGTCCGCAAGTACCGGGAGGTCTACGAATGAGCGTCGCGGCCATCGCGACCGGCCGGCGGCGCGGCGTCTGGCGAGGACGGATCTTCGTCGCGCTGCTCCTTCTCTCGATGGCGGTCGGCTTCCTCGCACTGGGGACACTCTTCTTCGACGTTCTCCGCAAGGGCGTCGCCTACGTCGACCCGGTTCTCCTCACGAACCCGCCCTCGTCCGACCCGGACATCGCGGGCGCGCGCCCGGCGATCCTCGCCACGCTCTACCTCGGCGTCCTGCTCATCCTCTTCACGGTGCCGATCGGTGTCGGCACTGCGATCTACCTCGAGGAGTACGCGGACCGAAATCGCTGGTACAACCGCCTGCTCGAGCTGAACATCCAGAACCTGGCCGCGGTGCCGTCGATCGTCTACGGAATCCTCGGCCTCGCGTTCCTCGTCCGCGGCCTCGGGCTCGGGCGGGTGCTCCTCGCAGGCGCGCTCATCCTCACGCTGCTCGTCCTGCCGACGGTGATCATCGCCGCCCGCGAGGCGATCCGGGCGGTGCCGGGCTCGATCCGCGAGGGCGCCTACGCGCTCGGCGCGACGCAGTGGCAGGTGATCTCGCGCCAGGTGCTGCCGGCCGCGATTCCGGGGATCGCAACCGGCGCGATCCTCGCACTCGCCCGCGCGATCGGGGAGACGGCTCCGCTGATCCTGATCGGCGCGCTGACGTACATCTCCTTCAACCCCACGGTGCTGGGCCCGTTCACCGCGCTTCCCGTGCAGATCTACAACTGGACGAAGCTGCCCGACCCCAAGTTCAAGGCGCTCGCCGCCGCGGCGATCATCGTCCTCCTCATCATGGTGCTGCTCCTGAACGCCGGCGCGATCTGGCTCCGCAATCGCTATCAGAAGAGGTGGTGAATATCATCGAGACTCCGGTGCAGGTAGCCCAACAACGGGAGCGTGAGCTTCCCCCGCGCGAATCGCGAGAGGTCGTCTTCGACGTCTCCGGGTTGACCGTGTCGTACGGCGGGAACCCCGCGCTCCAGGACGTCTCGCTCGAGGTCTACAAGAACTTCGTCACGGCGTTCATCGGGCCCTCCGGCTGCGGCAAGAGCACCTTCATCCGCTGCTTCAACCGGATGAACGACCTGATCCCGAGCGCCGCGGTCGAGGGCACGATCCTCTACCACGGCGAGGATCTCTACGGCCCGCAGGTGGACGCGGTCGAAGTACGCAAGCGGATCGGGATGGTCTTCCAGAAGCCGAACCCGTTCCCGAAGTCCATTCACGCCAACGTGGCGTTCGGGCCGCGCGTCCTCGGCATGACCGACGACCTCGACGGCCGGGTCGAGCGCGCGCTTCAGCAGGCCGCGCTGTGGGACGAGGTCAAGGACCGTCTCGACGAGAGCGCCCTCAGCCTCTCCGGCGGACAGCAGCAGCGGCTCTGCATCGCGCGCTGCCTCGCCGTCGAGCCGGACGTGCTGCTCATGGACGAGCCCGCCTCCGCTCTCGACCCGATCTCCACCACGCGGATCGAGGACCTCATGCACGAGCTCAAGCGCGAGTACACGATCGTGATCGTCACGCACAACATGCAGCAGGCCGCGCGCATCGCCGACATGACGGCCTTCTTCAGCGTGCAGATCGAAGACGGCCGGCGCAGCGGGGTGCTCGTCGAATACGACGCCACGCCGACGATCTTCACGAAGCCGGCCGACAAGCGGACGGAGGACTACGTCACCGGGAGGTTCGGCTAATGCGGATCTCTCTCCAGGAAGAGCTCGACCAGCTCGAGTCGGCGCTCCAGGAAGAAGGAGCACTCGTCCTGCGCGCCCTGCGCGGCTGTCTGCACGCGCTCGAGCGACAGGACGCCGAGCTGGCTGACGAGGTGATCGCGTTCGACGACGAGGTCGACGAGACCTACGTCGCCATCGAGGAGGGCATCCAGTCGCTCCTCGCCCGCCAGACCCCGGTCGCCATCGACCTGCGCAACGTCCTCGCCGTGCTCCACATCAACCTGCATCTCGAGCGCATGGCCGACTACTGCGTGACCGTCGCCAAGCTGACGAAACTCGTCCACGACACGCCGCCGCACGAGACGCTTGCCGAGGCGCTCGAGGACATGGGCGCCCGCGCCGAGGAGATGATCCAGGCCGCCCTCGACTCGTTCGCCAACCGCGACGTCGAGAGCGCGGAGTCGCTCGTGGAGATGGACGAGCTGATCGACGCCGCCAACCGCCGCGTCGTCCACCAGATCCTGTCGCTTTCCGCTGACCCCGACCTGCGCGAATGGGGCCTCAGGATGCTGCTCGTCTCACGCTGCCTCGAGCGGATCGGCGACCACGCCGTGGACATCGGCGAGCAGACGGCCTTCCTCGTCAGCGGACAATTCCGCGAGTTCACGGACGCCAGCCACTAGCTAGCCGGCAAAGGCCGTGCAGATCGACTCGATGTGGCGCTCGTCGGTGCCGCAACACCCGCCGACGACGTTGAGCCCGGGCAGAAGCGGCTTCAGAGCCCGGTAACGAGCGGCGAGGTCGTCCGGGTCGCCCTGGTCGAGGTCCTCGGCCGCGTCCAGCTCCGCGTGACTCTTCGACGAGGCGTTGGCCCGCAGACCGCGGACACGTTCGAGGCCGCCCTCGGCGAGCGCGTCCTCGAAGTGCGTCGGATGGGCGCAGTTGACCATGTAGTAGGCCGGCGCAGCTTCGGTTGCGGCGTCCACCTCGGCGACGGCTGCCCGGAGCTCCTGGCCGCTCGGCAGCCGCCCGTCGGTCTCGACGGTGAATGAGATCACCGACGGAATGCCTGCCTCCGCAGCGGCCCGCGCGATCCCCGTCGCCTCGTCAGCGTAGTTGAGGGTGAGCGCGCTGACGAGGTCCGCGCTTGTCCGGGCGAAGGTGGAGACCTGGGCCGAGTGGTAGGCCTGGGCCTCGTCCGGGCCCATCGCGTCGGCAACGACGTAGCCGTCGCCGCGAGGCCCAATGCAGCCGCTGATCACAACGTCGACGCCCCCCGCGGCGCGCACCTCTTCCAGGAGCTCGACTCCCCCGCGGTTGACGTCCTCGAGCGCTTCGGCCGAGTAGCCGAGGCGGGCGCCCCAGTCGGGATTCGCGCGCCAGGTCGGCGTGTCGAGGACGATCCCCACGCCGTGACGCTTTGCGATCGCAACGTAGGCCGTGTAGTAGGAGCGCAGCGACGCGACGCCGTCCTCGTCGTCCAAGAGGACGAACGCGGCGAACTCCGGAAGCTCGAGCCCTTCCCTGAAGATCAGGGTCGTCTCCATTCCCCCGTCGGTGATGAACGTGCTTCCGTCGAGCTGCGGGAGAGGGCTTCGGGTCGCCATCCGGCGACTATATGACGTTCAGTAGCGCGGGTCTTCGGGCGTCGCTTCGGGCTCGTCGGGCTCGCCCTGCGAGTCGTCCTGCCCGTCTTCCCACGCGAGTCGGTCCACTCCCCACGCGTCTTGCTCGGGGAGCCAGATGTCGTCGTTTGTTCGCATGCTTCGACCGTAGCTCTTGCAGCAGGCCGTCGAGGCCCGATTTACAGGGGTTTCACCTCCGAGAACCCGCTTCTTTACGCCGCGGATTCGGCGGCGGCCAGCCTGCGGCCCTGAAACGAGCGCCCGAGGAACGCGGCAGCCGCGATGAAGCCGGTGAGAACGAAGACGAGCGCCGTTCCTCCGGGCAGCCGGGTCAAGACCTCCATGCCCGCACCGACGAGCCCCGCGCACGGAATCGTCATCACCCAGGCGAGGAGGATGTTGCCGGCGACTCCCCACCGGACCGCCGAGAGCCGGCGAGTCGCTCCCGCGCCGAGCACCGAGCCGGAGATCGTGTGCGTCGTCGAGACAGGGAAGCCGTAGTGGGCGGTCAGCCAGAGGATCGTCGCGCAAGACGTCTGCGCGGCGAAGCCCTGCGGCGGGTCGAGCTTCGCGATCCGGGTGCCGAGCGTCTTGATGATCCGCCAGCCGCCCGCGTATGTGCCGAGCGCCATCGCCGTGGCGGCGCTGAAGATCACCCAGTCGGGTGGACGGGAGAAGTCCGGGTCGAGATTTCCGGAGACGACGAGAGCCAGCGAGATGATCCCCATCGTCTTCTGCGCGTCGTTCGTCCCGTGTGTGAACGCGACGAATCCTCCGGAGACGATCTGCAGCCGCCGGAAGACGCGGTTCACGATCCCGGGGTGCCTTCTGCGGATGATCCACAGGAGCACGAGCATGATCGCGGCCGCGAGGACGATCCCGAAGAACGGCGCGAGGAGCGACGGAACGAGCACCTTGTCGACGAGCCCGTCCCAGTTCACGACGTCGAGCCCGGCGGCCGCGATCGCCGACCCGATCACGCCGCCGATGAGCGCGTGGCTGGAGCTCGACGGCAGGCCGACGTACCACGTGATCAGATTCCAGGTGATCGCACCAACGAGGCCGGCAAGGACGATCTCGAGGGTGATCGCATCCGTGTCGACGAGTCCGCTCGCAATCGTCGCCGCGACCTTGAAGGAGACGAACGCGCCGGCGAAGTTGAGCACGGCCGACATGAGCACGGCGAGCCGTGGCGAGAGCGCGCGGGTCGAGACGCTCGTCGCGATCGAGTTGGCCGTGTCGTGGAACCCGTTGGTGAAGTCGAAGAAGAGCGCGACGACGACGACTGCGACGAGCGTGAGGTCGTCCATTGAACGCTAGGCGTTTTTCACGACGATGTTGCCGACGACGTTCGCGGCGCTCTCGGCGGCGTCGAGGGCGTCCTCGAGCGCTTCGAAGATGTCCTTCCAGCGGATGACCGTCAGCGGGTCGATCCGTTCGTCGCGGAAGAGGTCGGCAATGGCGTCGCGAAGCACGCGGTCGCCTTCGTCCTCGAGCTCCTTGAGCTTGATCAGCTCTTCCTGAATGCCGCGTTGGCCTTTGAGCGCGCCGAGCGCGGCGTTGAGATGGCCGACCGCGGCCGTCAGGATCCGGGCCTGCTCGATGGACTGGCGGGTCGGGGACTCGATGCCATAGAGCTCCAGGAGATCGGTCGCCTCCTCGATGTGGTCGACCACGTCGTCGATTGCCGTGGCAAGAGCGAAGATGTCCTCGCGGTCGAACGGCGTCACGTACTGCGTGTTCAGGAGCCTGATGAGATCCCGCGTGATGCGGTCGCCTTCGTGCTCGGTCGCCTTCACGTCGGCCTGCGTGACCGACGAGTTCGGAAATTCGCGGAAGCGGGTCTCCGCCTTTTGCGCGGCCTCGAGGGCGTTCGCACCGGCCTCTGTGAAGAGCTCGTAAAACTCGGCTGGACGCGGAACGAGGCTGAGTCGCATGAGCGCGCGGCATGGTACAACCGACCGGGTGCGTCGAGTGAGCGCAACGGCCGCAATCGCGCTCGGCCTGATCCTCTCCGCGCCCGCCGGCTCTGCGACGCGGATCCTCGCCGTCGGCGACTTCGGAGTCGGAGGCTCGACCGAACGCGCGACCGGCGCGGCGATCAAGTCGTGGGAAGCGGACCACCCCGCCAGCCTCCTGCTGACACTCGGAGACAACGACTACACCGAGAGCCCGGCGGCGTTTCGTCGCAACTGGCGCGATGCCTTCGGCTGGCTCGAAGGCGCGGGGGTCGCGCCCCGGGGCACGCTCGGAAACCACGACGTGCGCGTCGACGGAGGCCGCTACGAGTTCAACGCCCTCCGCATGCCGTCGTCCCACTACCAGCGGTCTCGCCCTGATTTCGACCTCTTCGTCATGAACTCGAACGCGGTCGGAGACGGGCAGACACGCTGGCTGAAACGGCATCTCGCCGCTTCGACCGCAACGTGGAAGATCGTCTCTCTGCACCACCCCGCCTACACTTGCGGCGGCTATCTGAGCAATCCGGCGGTCGTGTCGAGATGGGTGCCCCTCTTCGAGCGCTACGGCGTCGATCTCGTCCTCGCGGGCCACGACCACAACTATCAGCGGTTCGCGCCGCGAAAAGGGGTCACCTACGTGGTGCACGGCGGAGGCGGCCAGGAGCTCTACGCGCTCCGCACCTGCCCGGACGGCTACCCGAGGCGCGCCTTTGCGCGCCGAGGGCACGGCTTCCTCGACATCGTCGTCCAGCCGGCCGCGATCCGGCTGAAGGCCGTGAACGTTTCCGGACGTGTGATCGACCGCGAGGTCATAAACCCCTAGGGGGTATACACTAGGAGTGTGACCCAGATCACGCTCGAGCTCGAGGGGATGACCTGCGCGAGCTGCGCAGCCCGCGTCGAGCGTGGCCTGAACGAGCTCGAGGGGGTGCAGGCATCGGTCAACCTCGCCACCGAGAAGGCCGCAGTCCGCTACGACGAGGCGACCCTCGGCGTCGACGCCCTCCTGGCCGCGGTCGAAGCGGCCGGGTATCGCGCCTCATCGGGGACCGAGGCGAGGAACGAGCCGCGCGACACCGTGCGCCGGCGACTCGCGCTCGCAGCCGCGCTGACCATCCCGCTCGCTCTCGTCGCGATGGTGCCCCCGCTCCAGTTCGACGGTTGGGAATGGCTGGCGTTCGCGCTCGCCACGCCGGTGGTCTTCGTCGCAGGCTGGCCGTTCCACCGGGCAGCCGCCCGCAACCTTGCGCACCGGGCGGTGACGATGGACACGCTGGTCTCCCTGGGAACGCTTTCAGCGTGGACTTGGTCGGTCGCCGCCCTCGTCTTCGTCGACGAAGCGGACACCTACTTCGAGGTCGCGGGCGTGATCACCACGCTCATCCTGCTGGGCCGCTTTCTCGAGGCCCGCGCCCGCCGCCGCGCCGGCGAGGCCATTCGCGCGCTCGCCGACCTCTCCATGCCCGACCTCGGGCTCCAGGTGGGCGACGAGTTCGTGGTACGGCCCGGCGAGCGCATCCCGACAGACGGCGTCGTCATCGAGGGCGAGTCGGCCGTCGACCGCTCGATGCTCACGGGCGAGCCCCTGCCGGAGGACACGGTGCCTGGAGACGAGGTCGTCGGCGCGACGATCAACGTCTCCGGGCGCCTCGTCGTCCGGGCGACCCGGGTGGGTGCCGACACGACCCTTGCCCAGATCGCGCGCCTGGTCGCACAGGCACAGACGGGCAAGGCGCGCGTGCAGCGACTCGCCGACCGGGTCTCGGCGGTGTTCGTCCCGGTCGTGCTCGCAATCTCGCTGGCGACCCTCGCCGGCTGGCTCATCGCGACCGGAGACGCCGCAGACGCCTTCACGGCCGCCGTAGCGGTTCTCATCATCGCTTGCCCCTGCGCGCTCGGTCTGGCCACGCCCACGGCGCTTATGGTCGGAACGGGACGCGGCGCGCAGCTCGGCATCCTCATCCGCGGGCCCGAGGTGCTGGAGAAGACCCGGAAGGTGACGACGGTCCTCCTCGACAAGACGGGAACGGTGACCGAGGGCCGGGTCCGGCTCGTCGAGAACGGCCTCTCGCCGGAGGTCCTGCGCCTCGCCGGCGCCGTCGAGGATGCGAGCGAGCATCCGGTCGGCCGGGCGGTCGCCGAGGCGGCGCGAACGCGCTTCGGCTCTCTCCCGCCGGTCGAGGAGTTCCACAATTTGGCGGGCCGCGGCGTCAGCGGCCTCGTCGACGGCCACCGGGTCGAGATCGACCGCGGGGCGGTCTCCGTCGACGGAGTCGTCGCGGGACGCGTGATGGTGGCCGACACGGTCAAGCCGACGAGCGCCGAGGCGGTCGCCGAGCTCCGGGCACTGGGCCTGACTCCCCTCCTTCTGACGGGCGACTCGGAAGAAGCTGCGGCACGGGTCGCGCGGGAGGTCGGGATCGAGCGCGTCGTGGCCGGCGTCCTGCCCGACGAGAAGGCCGCCGAGGTGCGCCGCCTCCAGGACGAGGGCGAGGTCGTCGCCATGGTCGGGGACGGGGTCAACGACGCCCCCGCGCTCGCGCAGGCCGACCTCGGTCTCGCGCTCGGCACGGGCACGGACATCGCCGTCGAGGCGAGTGACCTGACGCTCGTCTCGGGCGACCTGCGGGCGGCCGCCGATGCCATCCGGCTCTCGCGGCGCGTCCTCGCAACCATCAAGGGCAACCTCTTCTGGGCGTTCGCCTACAACGTCGCGGCGATCCCGCTCGCGGTGACCGGGCTGCTCAACCCGATCCTCGCGGCGGGCGCGATGGCGTTCTCGAGCGTCTTCGTCGTCACGAACAGCCTGCGGCTCCGCCGCTTCTCGAGCCCGAGGGAGGAGACTTGACATACGGATATGTGGGAGAGAAGGGCGCGCTCGTCAAGCGGCTGCACCGGATCGAAGGGCAGGTGCGCGGCATCGAGCGGATGGTCGAGGACGAGCGCTACTGCATCGAGATCCTCACCCAGATCGCAGCCGCGACGACCGCGCTCGAGAGCGTCGCCTTCAAGATTCTCGACGAGCACGTGAACCACTGCGTCGCCGGCGCGCTGGAGTCGGGAGACGCCGAGGTCGCGGCCGAGAAGAGCCGCGAGCTTCTCGAGGCCGTTCATCGCTTCTCCCGGACGCGCTAGCCCTCGTCCGGGTGGTGGCGGCCGTAGTAGGCGATCAGGGTGCAGAGGAGCCCGACGAGGCCGATCCCGGGACCGACCTCGTACACGAGGCGCTGGTCATTGGTGCGTGCTACATCGAGGATGAGCCCGCCGACACCGATCCAGACCGAGAGGAGGATGGCCGGCAGGACGACGAGGATCACCGTCCACTCGTGCCAGGGGCGTCCATGTCGTTCCCAGTGGACATATGAAATCACGGCGAGAAGCGCAACGACCGCCGCGGGCACCGTCCCGCTCCACGTCTCGCCCGAGCGCACGGCGACCCAGACGGCGAGCACGAACGCGCCGGCCGTGAGGTACTTCGGCACCGCCTAGGAGGAAAGAAGGACGGACTTCAGGTCGTCCTCGCTGCCCGGCTCGAGGATGGCCAGCACCTGATCGCCCGCGTGGAGCTCGGTGGAGCCGACCGCGATCTCGGCCCGGCCGTCGCGCACGACGGAGATGAGGCGCGCCGTCGTCGGGAGGTGGAGGTCCTCGACCTTCTTACCCGCAGCCGACGAGGCCGGCTTGATCTCCACCTCGACGATCTCGAGATTCTCCTTTCGAAGCTCGAGGAGGTGGACGAGCTCGTGCTGGGGTACCTCGTGCTCGACGAGCGCGAGCACCATCGACGTCGCAGACACCGTCGGAGAGATGCCGAGGAGGTCGAAGTGCAGCTGGTTGCGCGGATCGTTGACGCGCGCGATCACCTTCGGGACGCCGTACTTCTCTCGAGCGAGCTGGCAGATGACGATGTTGTCCTCGTCGTCGCCCGTGACCGCGACCACGATGTCCGGGGGCCGGCCGAGGCCGGCCTGCTCGAGGACGAAGATCTCGGTCGCGTCGCCGTGGATCGCCCGGTGCTGGAACTCCTCCTCGAGGCGCTCGTAGCGCGGCTGTTCCTGCTCGACGAGAACGAGCTCGTGCCCCAGCGCGAGCAGGGTCCGCGTGACACTGACGCCGACCTTCCCTCCCCCGACCACGACGACGAACATCAGCTGCCGCCCGCCGAGAGCACGCTGTGGGAGAGCTCGGCGATGGCCGTCTTCGTCGGCGAGACGACGTCGAAGCCCCGGCCGGAGTAGAAGTCCGCGCGCGCCGGGTCGAGAATCCGCGCGGCGACCACCGGAACCTCGTAGCGCCGCTTCGCGACCTGCGCGATCACGATGTTGGTGTTGTCGCCGTCGGTGGAGGCGACAAATGCGTCGGCATCGGCGATCCCGGCCTCCTCGAGAACCGATGTGTCCATACCGTGGCCGAGATGGAACTCGCCGGGCCAGTTCGCGCCGAGCCGCCCGAGAGCTTCCTCGCTCTCGTCGATGACCACGACTTCCCAGCCCTCGTCGTGCAGCCTTCCGGCTACCGCAGAGCCCACTCTCCCGACGCCGACGATGAGGGCCTTCACGAGCGGAAGACTATTCCTCGAGGACGCCCTGGGGATATGTCACGACCATCACCTCGCAGGGCGCGCGTCGCAGCACGTAGTCCACGGTCGGGCTGAAGAAGCGCGACTGGCGCCGCCAGCGGGGCGCGGAGCCCATGAGGATGAGATCGACGGCGTCGGCTTCGGCCTGCTCGACGATCGCCTCGCCGATTGCGCGCCCGCGCACGATCTCGCCTTCGACCTCCACCCCGTGCTCTGCTGCCAGGAGCTTCGCCTCGGCGAGCGAGGCCTCGGCCTCCTCCTCCTCGTCGGTCAGCTCGGCGTCCAGGGGAAGCTCGAGCGGGACCCTGATCACGTGCACGGCGTGCACCGCACAGCCGCGCTCCTCCGCCAGGCGGATTGCGGTGGCCAGCATCTCCTCGCCGATCTGGCCGAGCTTGACCGGAACGAGGATCCGTTCGTAGACCCCCTCCTCCTCGGGTACGAGATCGGGCAGCGCGGGCTCGACGTGCTCCAGCAGCCGCTCGTGGCGGGCCCTGCGCACCGCGACGAAGAGGATCGCGCCGAGGACGAGCCAGATCGGCCCGGCGATCCGCGCCTTGTCATGCGTGTAGAGCGCGGCGATCCAAAGCGCGAAGGTGAGCGGCGCGCCGACGAGCGCCGCGATCGGAACCGACACGCCGCGGACCCGGATGTTTCCGGGAACACGGTAGGGCCGGGCGAGATCGGGCTCAGTGAACCGCAGCCGGATGACCGCGAGCTGCGCCGCGGTGAATGCCATCAGCGCCCCGAAGCTGTAAAGGCTCGCCAGGAAGGTCACCCCCTTCCCCACGAGCTCCGCGACCACCAGGAGGACGGCGGCGATCGCCGCCCCGCTCACGATCGACGCCGGAGCAATGAACGTCCGCTGGTTCAGCCGGCCGAAGGAGCGTGGGAGCATGGCGCGCTGCCCGAGCGAATACGCAAGCCGCCCGGCGCCCGAAAGAGACGTCGCGATCGCCGAGGTGAGGATGATCGCGCCCGTGACCCCGAGGAAGACCTTGATCGTGTTCACCGCGGCTTCGGGCAGCGACCCGCCGAAGGCTTCCGAGATCCCGACGAGCGGTGCACGGATCCACGTCGTCCCGAGGTCCGTGGCCCAGCCGTCGGGCCCGGCCGGATCGGGGTGGGCCGGGTACGCGGACAGCCCGATCGCCGCGATCGCGAAGGAGACGAGGACGACGGCGCCGATCCCCGCGAAGAGGCTCCGGGGCAGCGCCTTCCCCGGCTCGCGGGCCTCCGCTGCGAGGTTTGCGACGGTCTCGAGGCCGGTGAAGGCAAGCATCGCCAGCGAGAGCGAGAAGACGAGCGAATGCCAGGTGGGGGCGGTGCCGAGGTCGATCCCCTGGCCGAAGCCTTCCGCCGAGAGCAGAAACACGAAGCCGAGCGCGATGATCAGGAGGTGCGATAGGAAGGCCAGGATCGCGATGAAGATCGCTGCCGTGTACATGCGCGCCCGCCGCACCAGGCGGATCCCGGCCACTCCGAGGATGACGCAGACGCCGATGACGGCGTCCCAGGGCGAGTCCGTGACGGCATCCCAGCCGAGGGCCGTGCCCAGGTAGTGCGGCACGAACAGCCCAGCGAGGGCGATCACGATCAGGTAGTCGAGGAAGAGCGCCCAGCCGGTGATGAAGCCCGCCGGGTCGTTGAAGGCGCGGCGGACGAAGGTGGCGGCGCCTCCGGTCTCGGGCAGGGCGGACGTTCCCTCCGCATACGAGAGCGCGACGAGCAGGAAGAGGGCGCCCACGCCGAGGAGCACCCACGGCGTCGCCCCGAGCGCATAGAGCGCGACCACGCCGAGCGCGAAGTAGATGGACGACCCGATCTCCCCGTAGGCGACGGAGGCGAGCGAATCGGCCCCGAGGACGCGCGCCAGAGCAGGGATCTTCTTCGCCATTACTTCCTCGTCGAAACGTACAGCCGGCCGGCACCTGCGACGAGGATCAGCGCCCCGACGAAGTACCCGATCCCGCCCCCGAGCCGCGCGGTCTGCACGAGCAGCGCCGCTCCGAGGATCACGAGGAGACTCGACAGGAGGACTGTCGCGCCGCGATGAAAGGTCGTCATGCCGCCCGCCGGCCCGCGGCCAGGAGGACCCGGCAGGGGCTGTGCTTCAACACGTAGTCGATCGTGCGCCCGAAGATCGGCTTCCGGCCTCGGGCGAGCCCTCGCTTGCCGCCCATCACGATCAGCTCGGCATCGCGGCCGGCCGCATCTTCGACGATCGCCGGGCCCGCACGGCGAGCGCGCAAGAGACGCGTCACCACACGGACGCCGTACGACTCCACGAGGGCCCGCGCCTCATCCAGCAGGTCGTTTGCTTCGAGCTCCGCAGCCGGCATCTCCCCGTCTAGGGGCAGCTCGAGAGGAACCTCGATGACGGTGACGATGGCCACTGTCGCCCTGCGATCCGCGGCGAGCCTGGCTGCCGCGACGAGCGCCTCCTCCGACTCGGCCGAACGGACCACGGGGACGACGATCGCCCGGAACTGAAGCTCGAGCGAGGGCCCGAGCACGAGCGCGGGTGCGCGTACGGTCTCCCGAAGAGAGGCCTTGACGTAGCGACGGCGGTAGGCGGCGTAGACGACGAATCCGATCACGAGCCAGGCGAGCCCTGCGATGCGCGTGTCCGGAGTCTGGACGACCACGACCAGCCAGGCGAGACCCGTGCCGAGCGCTCCGAAGAAAGCGAAGACCGGCCAGTCGACTCCCCGGATGCGCAGGTTCGGGCGACCCTTGAAGACCAGCTCCGCGTCGCGCTCCCGGTAGCGGAGGGCGATCACGGAGATGTGCGCGATCGTGAACGAAAGCATCGCGCCGAAGGAGTACATCGTCCCCAGGAAGTCCGTCTCCCCCGGGAGGAGCGTCACGATCGACACGATCCCGGCGAAAACGATCAGCGACAGCCACGGGGTCTTGAAGCGAGGATGAAGGCGACGGAATACCTCCGGCAGCTGGCGGTATCCCGCCATGGCATACGTGATCCGGGACGCGCCGATGACTCCGGCGTTCGTCGCGATGAAGAGGATTGTGGCCGCGAGGATGCCCACGTAGACCTCGAGGAAGGAGAGGAATGGGCCCGTAACGCCCAGGTTCTTCACGAGCCCGAGCACCGGGTCGTTCGCGAAGCCGCCCTCTTCCGGCGGGAGCCCGAGCAGCGTCTGGTACTCGCCATCGACGAGGTGGACGGGCATGGCGGAAAGGGCGATCGACGGCAGCGTGAAGAAGATCGCGAACACGGCGATCGCCGTCATCAGATACGCGCGAGGAACATTCCTCGCCGGGTCGCGCGCCTCCTCGGCGAGGTTCGAGACGGTCTCGATCCCCGTGTAGGCGATCATCCCGATCGGAATCGCGAGGAAGAAGTCGCTCCAGGTCGGCGCCACCCCCAAGATGACGTTCGCCTTCAGAATCGAGGGGCTGAAGATGAGGGCGAAGCCGAGGAGCACGAGGAGGAGCTGCGTGGCGAAGTCGATCATCGCCAGGCCGACGTTCAGCCGTGCGGACTCGCGCAGCCCGACTATGTTCAGCCCGACGAGCAGCGCGATCACGACGGCGCCCCCGATGATGTCCCATGGGTTCTCCCGCAGCGGCTCCCAGAAGATGGAGAGGTAGTGCGGGACGAAGAACGCCGAGATCGAGATCGTGATGATGTAGTTCAGCATCTGCGCCCAGGCCGCCCCGAAGCTGACGAGCTCGTTGAACGCATGCCGCGCGAAGCTCGATGACCCTCCGGCCTCGGGATAGCGGACGGTTCCCTCCGCGTATGTCATCGTCGTGGCGGCGAAGATCACCCCCGCGACGAGAAAGACCACCGGCGTGAGACCGAGCGCAAAGGCGGCCGTGACGCCGAGCGCGTAGTAGATCGAGGAGCCGACGTTCCCGTAGACGGTTGCGAAGAGACCCGGTGCTCCGAGGACCCGCTCAAGACCTTGCGATCTGCGGCGGCGGATAACGCCGCGGTGTCGGGCTGCCTCGCTCACGGCCGAGCGGCCACACTAACTGAACCCGGCGACGTCTAACTTGGATGACGATGGGAAAGATCGCCTGCTGGCTCAACTGGCCGCCCGGCCACCTGTACGAGTCGGTTACGTATCGCGATCCGGTGTCCGGCCGCTGGCGCGCGTACGCGCGCTGCCTACGCTGCGATCACATGCGACGGCTGTCGGTCGGAGACCGCAAGCGCCCGGCCAACTTCCCCGGAAACCCGCTTGCCATGCTGCTTGCGTTCGGCTCGCGGCCCGCGGACGCGACCATGGAGATCGAACACGTGGAGCCGCGCGGCTCCATGGTCGTCGAAGTGCCTGCGACGGGCGAGAAGCTCGAGATCAGGGCCGCCCTCGTTGCCTGGGGGCCTTGGCGCGGCGACACGGTCTACTGCGCGCGGCGGCTCGGGAGCGCGCGCCAGGCGGCCTCACGAGACCTTCGCTCGGCCGTCGCGAGGGCGTCGGACACCAAGGACGAGGCGCCCTGGGTGGACGATCTCGCGCGCCAGTTGGAACACGAGCTTGCTCCTTAGGGGGTTGACAGCCCCGTGAGGTTTACGCAGACTTGGCCAATCGTGCAGTCGAGGTCACGAGTCACAGCATTGCCCGCCACCGGTTTGGCCGGCCTGGCGTCGCTCGGCCTCCTCGCCATTCTCCTCATCGCCATTCTCCCCCGCTAAGGGGGAGTACGCGACCACGCGCCTTTGGTAGGCGCACACGCCGACCGAAACGACACCCGAGGTGCGTCTCCGTTTCGGGGACGCCGAAGGAGGAGCAGTGGCAGCACGCAGGATCACCATCTTCGATACGACGTTGCGCGACGGGGAGCAGTCCCCGGGCATCGCGCT
>DATEOR010000103.1:0-31290 GCA_035273885.1 Gaiellaceae bacterium | reverse complement strand
GTGCCAGCCGGAGTGCGCCAGGCGGTCGTTGTCGTCCTGCGGGAACCAGAAGTCCGGCCGCCTGCGCCCATGTCTCGCCCGGGCTCTCGGGCCGCCGGCGTCGAGGCTCCAGTAGAGGAGGCCGAAGACGATCACGTTCGTCAGCCAGACGATCGCACCGCTCATGAGGAGCTGCCCGCCGGCGAGGTCGCGGCTGTCCTCGGTGACGAGCGACGTGATCAGCAGGCCCAGGCCACCCAGGTTCGCCGCGACGACGACGAGGATGACGGACACGTCTACGCTTCTCGGGGCGTCGAGAGCGAGCACGACGACGAGCAGCACGGGAGGGATCGCGAGGACGAGCCAGATCCACCCCGAGGCGCCCGCGAGCTCCCAGCTCTCCGCCATGCTCACCAGCCCGAGCAGGACGAGAAGCCCAGCCGCGGCGAGCGCGAAGATACTCGCCTCTACGCGGGCCTCACGACGGCTGCCCTCCGGTTTCGGATCGGACATCGAGACGTGGTTCGGCGGCTGTGAAGCTTGCCCTGCCCGAAGGCTCAGCGATGGCCGTCGAAGCGCCCCTGCTCCTCGGCGGTGCGCTCTGCGGCAGGGATCGCCTCGAGGCGCTCGTCCGGAATGAGCTCGCCGCTCTCGACCGAAAGCCCGTACGTTCCGTCGTCGACCCGGGCCTCCGCACGCTCGACGGCGGCGAGCTCGTTCAGCAGGCGCTCGCGCAGGCCGGCCTCGAACTCGTCGTTGTAGAGCTCGGTGCCCTGGTCTCCCAGGTGCTGGTCGACGGAGGAAAGCTCGCCGTCGTTCCGGCCCGCCTGCTCGGCCAGCGCCCGCTCGATTCGCCGCCTCTCCTTCGCGAGAAGCTCGCGTGCCCGTTCGGAATCCACGACCTGACTCTACCCGTGTCGATCAGCCGATCGGGCCGGCTCGGAACACGCTGTCCCACGGGGGTGTCGCTCCGAGGTTGGTGGGAACCCCGTAGAAGGTCACGAAGCGGCCGTCCAGGGAGATCGACGGGTCGTGCACACCGGCATCGGGTGGATCCCCGTTGGGCGCCTTGTCGATGATTCGCGTCGTCCGATGGTCGAGGTCGCGGAGGTAGATCTGCGCGGTCGCGGCGGAACTGTTCACGTAGGCGCTGAACGCGACCCTCGAGCCGTCACCGGAGGGAACGCCGTGGAACGCCTGTGGGTCCATGCCTTTGACCCCGAAGCTCACCCGCTTGAGCGTCCAGCGAGCCAGGTTCCGGATGTAGACCTGCCCGTGGACGCCGTCCCCGGCCGGCATGTTCGCCGCGATGGTGTCGAAGACGACGAAGCGGCCGTCACCCGAGAGCGCGGGGAACTCCGACGACTGGTTGGCCACATGTCCACGCTGGTTCCTGTCGATGAGCGTCGTCCGATGGCCGGGCACGTCCCGGAGATAGATGTGCTTGTAGGTCCCGCCGCCTCCCGGGAGGTCAGGGTCGAGCGACCGGAATACCACGAGCTTGCCGTTGGACGAAATCGCCTGGGTACCGACCTCGCCGTAGGCAGGCTGGCCCTTGCGGGTCCGGCTGACCAGGATCGTCCTGCCGAGCTTCATGTCGCGCAGGTAGACGAAGTAGTCCAGTCCGTCCGAGCCCGGAAGGTTGTCCGCCCTCGACTGGAAGACGATGAACCGGCCGTTCGCGGAGATCGAGGAGGCGAAGCACTGGTCGTGGGCCGGCTTCCCCGTGTTCGATCTCGACACAAGCCGCGTCGTTCCCTCGCGCAGATCGCGAACCCAGATCTGGTTGATGCCTGCGGGCCCCTTTGTGCCGCTGGACTGCCCCTGGAAAGAGACGTAGCGCCCGTCCGCCGATATCGCCGGCGATGCCGCATTGATGTCGAACACGTCCCCGCTCGGAGTCCGGCTGACCAGCGTCGTCTCTCCGGTCCGGATGTTGCGCACGTAGCTCAGGAAACCGCTGGAGGAGCTACTGCCGGGTAGGTTCGACGCGTCCGAGTAGAAGACGACCTTCCGGCCGTCGCCGGAAAGCGTGGTGGAGATCTCAGCGCGACTGGAGGAGTCGGCGGACGCACCGGCGGAATTTCGGCTGACGAGCTTCACGGGAACGACGGCGCTCGCAGCGGAGGTGACGGCCAGCCCAAGGACCGCGCCGAGCGCAAGGGTCTTCAAGCCGCGCCGCATGCCTCTCCCCATCGCAACCCAGAGTAGGACGCGGCGAGAAGGTTGTCTATGCGTCAGCGCTCGACGAGCTTCGACTTGTACTCGCTCCGCTGCAGGCTCCCCCACGGGACGAGCTCCACACGGGCCTGCACGACGAGTGCGCTTCGCAGGCGCTCGCCGATCGCCTGCGCCAGCTCGTCGTCGGGAGTCACGTTCTCGGCGAGCTCGACCGCGACCGGCAGCGGCGGCTCCTGCTTCACGCCGGGGTCGCGCGGCCTGACGAGGATGTGACCGCTGACCCTGGGCGTGAACGCGCTCACGACCTCGCGGACGGCCGAAGGAAAGACGTTGACTCCACGCACGATGAGCATGTCGTCCGTGCGCCCGATGCAGCGGACGCGCGGGCTCGTCCGCCCGCACGGGCACGGACTCGTTCGCAGCTCGACGTGGTCGCGGGTGCGGAAGCGGATGAGCGGTGCGGCTCGGTGCTGAAGGTGGCTGAGGACGAGCTCACCCGTCGCGCCGTCGGAGATCTCGCGCGCCTCTCCGCTCTCGGGATCGATCAGCTCCACGTGCACGAAGCCGCGTGCGCCGAGGTGCATGCCGTCCTGCTCCTCGCACTCGCCCCAGAGCGACGCACCGATGTCGCCGATGCCCATCGCCTCGGTCACCTTGGCGCCCCACCCCTCCTCCAGCTTGGCGCGGAACGCGGGCTCGCCTCCACCTGGCTCCCCGGCGACGAGAACACGCCGCACGCTCGAGCCGCGTAGATCCTTCTCCCGCTCGGCGGCCCACTCGAGGAGGTAGGCGGCGTACGAGGGCGTGAGCACGGCGGTCTCCGGCTCGAGCAGCTCGATTGCGAGCATGAGGCGCTCGGTGTTCCCCGTGCCCACCGGGATATGGCTCAGGCCGATGCGCTCGAAGGCGTCGAGCGCCGCGCCGGCGACGAAGGGGCCTGCGTTGTAGGTCGACACGATGCGCTCGCCCGGAGCAAGGCCTGACGCCGAATAGCTCCGCGCCGAGCCCGTGACCCAGTTGTCCAGGTCGCCCCTGGTGAGCGGGATGTAGCTCGGCGTTCCCGTCGTGCCGCTCGTCGAGTAGATGCGCGCGATCTCGTCGCGCTCGACGCAGAGGTGTGCGCCGATCGGGTTCTCGGCAGTGGCGGTCGCCTTCACCTCGCTCTTCTCGGTGAGCGGAAGGCGCGCGATGTCTCCGAGACCGCCGGCCTCCTCGGGGCCGGAGATACCTGCCTCTCCGAGCTTCTCCCGGTAGAACGCGGAGCGCTCGAGCAGATAGGCGACCTGGACGCGGTAGCTCGCGTCGTCGAGCTCGAGCTGCTCTTCCCAGGGACGGCTCTCGACCTCCGGCTCGAGCATCACTCGGCGCGAGGCTCGTACGTGACCGCCTCTTCCGCAGCCCCGGCGAGCAGGAATCCGACCGGGTTCTCATGCTCTTCCGCGAGATGGGCGAGCAGGCCCGCGGTGCGGGCGAGGATCGGAATGGCCTTCACCGAGTCCGCCGAGAACCCGAGGTCGAGCAAGACCGCGGCCATCGGCATGGCGACGTTCATCGTCAGGGGCTTGCCCCAGGCTTCGGCGACGGCGTCGCCGAAGACTCGCGCCAGCGACACATGGGGCCCGCTCACCCCGCGCTCATCGGCCAGCGCGAGGACTCGCTCTGCGCGCGGGTCGACCGGCCTGTGCACAGGATGCCCGAAGCCTGGGACCTTTCCGCCCTCGTCGCCGATCGCCCTGACGAGCTCGGCGGCGACCGCGGCGGGCTCGCTTCCGGCTTGGACTTTCGTCTCAGCATCCGCGAGAAGCCGCGCGCACTCCTCCGCAGTGCCGAGTACCACCGGGCCCGCGCCCAGAATCCCCGCCGCGACCGCGCCCTGTAGCGAACCCGGATCGGCGGCCAGAGTCATCCGGGCGGCGACATCGGTCGGCATCATCCCGTGCTCGGCGATGGCGACGAGCAAGAGGTCGAGGAAGTAGCGCTCGTCCTCGGTCGGCTCGCGGCCGGTGACGAGGAGGTGGAAGTACTCCGTGAAGGTCAGGCGGCCCATCAGGTCGCCCGCGAGGTCCCGACCGCGCACCTCGACGCGGTCGGGATAGGCCTGGCTGATGTGGGTGACGGGCTCGCCGGGCTTGCCGATCTGCATGCCGCATCTTGCCCGCATCCGGCGCGGGCCCGTCAACCGGGTCTCAGCGGAGCGAGTCCGCGACTCCCTCGAGCAGGTCGAGCGCGTCCTGCAGCCCGTCCTCCATCCCGGACGCGACGATCGCGTCACGGACGTTCTTGCTCGGCGCGTCGACGAGGATCGTCAGGATCGTGCGGCCGTCCTCCTCCTCGAATGTCGCGGTGTTGAGGGTCGCGTTCGCCTCGCCGTCCGGGATGCCCTCGTAGACCTCCGTCGAGACGATCCGCTCGTTCGGGACCACCTCCTGGTACTCGCCGTGGAAGGCGACCTCCGTCCCGTCGTCTGTGACCATCGCGTAGCGCCACTTCCCGCCTACGCGGAGATCGATCTCGGCCACGGTCGCTTCGCCGCGCTTGGCGCTCCACCAGCGCTTCACGAGCTCGGGCGTCGTCCACGCCTTGTAGACGAGCTCCTTCGGAGCGCTGAACTCCCGCGTGATGAGGATCTGACGATCCGTCGGGAGCGTCACGCTCGCGGACTGGCTATTCACTGCCATCTCCTTCCTCCTTCGCCTTGAGTTCGTCCAGCACGGCATCGAGCTCGTCGAACCGGTCGGCCCACGTCTGCTCGTACTCCTTCACCCAGTCGTGAATCGGCTTCAGGACCCGTCCGTTCACCGAGTAGAGGTGCAGTCGGCCGTCGGCGCGCACGTCGACGGCGCCCACCTCACGCAGCACACGTAGATGCTTCGACACCTGCGGCTGCGCGAGCCCGAGCCTCTTGACGAGCTCCGTCACCGACTTCTCACCGTTTGCGAGTGCGTCGAGGATCTGCCGCCGCCTCGGTTCGGCGATTGCGTTGAACGCGTCCGCGGTCGTTGCTGCTCGTGCCATGGACAGAAATATATATTCCTATATCGGCATATGTCAACTCGACCCCATACGTGCGAAGCCCCGCCGGAGCGGGGCTTCGTGTAGCAGGCCTGTAAGCCGGATTCTGTCGAGGGTGACCATCCATCTAGGCCACCGGTTCCCCGGTGGCTCGAGCAACGCACCCGGCTCCTCGGCGGGCCGCCTGAAGCGGAGCCTGTTCGCCTTGCACCGGACGGGGTTTGGCTAGCCGTCGTGTCACCACGACGCTGGTGGGCTCTTACCCCACCCTTTCACCCTTGCCTTCGGCGTCTCCGGAGAGAGACGTTTCGCCGCTGGCGGTCTCCTTTCTGTGCCACTTTCCGTCGGCTTTCGCCGCCTGGGATTTCCCCAGCGTCCTGCCCTGCGGTGTCCGGACTTTCCTCGGACCGACCCGCCGAAGCGGCCCGGCCCGCGATCACCCGGCCTGCACGGTCAATTGTAGCCCCGATTCCTCAGCGCCCCCGAATCGCGTGCCGCACTGCGGGCAGTGGATTCCGCCGCCCGTGTGGAGGACGAACTCGCCGCACACGAGGCACTCGAGGCTCGCGCCGCGCATGAGCGTCAGGAGCTCCTGGTCGAGCGTGCGGTTGAGGGAGACGATCTCCGACATCAGACCCGCCTGAAGACCCCGATCACCTTGCCGAGGATCTGGACGTGGGTCGGATAGAGCGGATCGAGCGTCTCGTTCTCGGGCTGGAGCCGGATGCGCCCGTTCTCGCGGAAGAACCGCTTCACGGTCGCCTCGTCGGCCGCCTCGTCCTCGCCTGCAAGCGCGACGACGATGTCTCCGTCGCGCGCCGTCTGCTGCTTCTGGACGACGACGTAGTCGCCGTCGAGGATGCCGGCGTCGATCATGCTCTCGCCCTTGACGCGCAGGAGGAACTCGTCCCCTCCTGCAGTGAGCGGCTCGGGCACAGCGAGGTAGTCCTCGATGTTCTCCTCGGCGAGAAGCGGACCGCCGGCCGCGATCTCGCCCACGAGCGGCAGGCGCCGAGGGTCCGGCCCGACGGCGCGAGCGGCGGGGCGCTGGCCCGAGGCGCGTTCGCGGCCGACGACCTCGAGAGCCCGAGGCTTGGTCGGATCGCGCCGCAGCATGCCGGCGCGCTCGAGATTCGCGAGGTGCGCGTGCACGGTCGACGGCGAGGCGAGGCCCACCTCTTCGCCGATCTCGCGCACGGTGGGCGGGTATCCGTGCTTGGCGGCGTAGCTGACGACGAAGTCGTAGATCTCTTGCTGGCGCTTGCTCAGCATGCTCGGCTCCCTGGTCGAACGTCTGTTCGCATCACGGTAGCGCGGCTTTCGGACGGAGTCAAACCCGCCGATGGCTACAATGGCCTGCGCGCGCTGGTGGCGGAATTGGTAGACGCGCAAGGTTGAGGGCCTTGTGCCCCTTGCGGGGCGTGGAGGTTCAAGTCCTCTCCAGCGCATGCGAGGCACCCCAAAGAGGGGTGCCTTCGTTCTTCTGCCGTCGCTAAGGTACGCGCGGCTCGTGCGCGAACTTTGTGGAGAGGCGATCGACGCAGCGACTGCCGGCGGGGCCGGCTACGCGGATGCGCGCGCGGTCACCCGCCGGGGCCAGCACGTCGCGACCAAGAACGGCGAGGTCGAGTCGGTCTCGGACGGCGAGACCGAAGGCATCGGCGTCCGCGTGCTCGTCGACGGCGCCTGGGGCTTCGCGTGCGACCGCCGCCTGAGCGAGGATGGAGCACGCTCTGCGGCCGAGCGGGCGGTTGCGTTCGCGCGCGCGAGCGCGAGCCGTGCGGGAAGGCGCCAGGTCGAGCTCGCCCCTGCCCCCGCGGAGAAGGGGGAGTATCGGACTCCGGCGAAGCGCGACCCGCTGGACGTGCCGCTCTCCGAGAAGGTCGACCTCTGTCTCCGCGCCGAGGGAGCGATGAGGCACGAGGACGTGAAGATCACCGAGGCGACGGTCCGCGCGCAGCGCGAGGAGCGGGCCTTCATGTCTTCCGAAGGTGCCGACGTCTACCAGGAGTTCGTGGAGTGCGGAGGCGGGATCGACGCGCTCGCCATCCGCGACGGCAAGGTGCAGATCCGCAGCTATCCGAGTGCGCACGGCGGCTCGAGCTCGCAGTCCGGCTGGGAGTACCTCGAGGGCCTGGATCTCCCCGCAAACGCGCCGCGCGTCGCCGAAGAGGCGGCCGCGCTCCTGCGCGCCGACCCGTGCCCGTCCGGGGTGACCACGGTCGTCCTGGACAGCGAGCAGATGGTCCTCCAGGTGCACGAGTCGGTGGGCCACCCCACCGAGCTCGACCGCGTCTACGGCACCGAGGCCGCCTACGCCGGCACGAGCTTCCTCAAGCCCGGAGATCTGGGCATCCTGCGCTACGGGTCCGACCTGATGAACATCACGGCCGACTCGACGACTGCAGGCGGGCTCGGCACGTTCTCCTACGACGACGAGGGCGTGCCCGCGGGCAGGCAGCCGGTCGTCGAGGCGGGCGTCCTCAGCGGCTTTCTGTCCTCACGGGAGACGGCGCGCCTCATCGGAGCAGGGAACGGCGGCTCGATGCGCGCGGACGGCTGGAGCCGCATGCCGCTCGTTCGAATGACGAACCTGCACCTCGAGCCGGGCGAGGGATCGTTCGACGACCTCCTTGCCGATGTCGACGACGGCATCTTCATGTGCACGAACAAGAGCTGGTCGATCGACGACAAGCGGCTCAACTTCCAGTTCGGGACGCAGGTCGCCTGGGAGATCAAGAACGGCAAGCTCGGGCGCATGCTGCGCGATGCGACCTACATGGGCACGACGCCGGTCTTCTGGTCGGGCCTCGACGCGGTCGCCGGCCCCGACGAATGGGAGCTCTACGGCTTGACCAACTGCGGCAAGGGGCAGCCAGGCCAGCACGCGCACGTGTCGCACGGCACCTCCCCCGGCCGCTTTCGCAACGTTCAGGTTGGCGTCCGTGACGTCTGACGGCCGCGCCCTCGAGCTCGCCGACCGGGCCTGGCGCGCCGCCGAGGCGGATGAGGCCGACGCGGTCGTCCAGGTGGAGGAATCCGGGTTCGCGCGCTTCGCCGGCTCGGAGGTCCACCAGCCGACGCTGATCAGCGACGAGTCGGTCACGCTCCGGGTCGTCCGGGACGGCAGGGTGGGCTGCGCGGTCACGAACCGAACGGACGACGATGGCCTGCGAGAGATGGCGCGGCGCGCCGCGGAGGCGGCCGACAGCGCGCCGCCGGATCCCGGCTACGCGGGCCTGCAGCCGCCGGCTGCGGTTCCCGACGTGGCCGGCTATGACGACGACACCGCCGGGCTGACTCCCGAGGAGCAGGCCGGGCTCGCAGCCGAGGCGATCGAGGCCGCACCGGAGTACGGCCTCTACGGCTACTTCACGAGCGGCGTGACCGAGACGGCGGTCGGGTCGAGCACAGGACATTCCGTGAGCCAGCGCATGACGGACGCGAGCGTCCTCGCGATCGCCGCATCCGACGACGCGTCCGGGTACGCCGAGGCGACTTCGTGGAAGGCGGGCGACCTCGACCCGGCCGCGTGTGGGCGCGAAGCGGCCGAGAAGGCGGGGCGAACGCGCGGTGCAGCAGAGATCGAGGCCGGGACGCACGCCGCGATCCTCGAGCCATATGCCTTCTCCGAGCTGCTCTGGTACTTCGGGTTCAGCTCGCTGAGCGCGCTGTCCTGCCTCGAGGGCCGGAGCTACCTGAGCGGGCGGCTCGGCGAGAAGCTCTTCCACGAGAGCTTCTCGCTGATCGACGACGGCCTCGACCCCGAGGGAATGCCGAAGGCCTTCGACCTCGAAGGGGTGCCCAAGCAGCGCGTCACCATCGTCGAGGACGGCGTCGCCAAGGACGTCGTCTGGGACCGCCGCACCGCGAAGCGCGCCGGGGAGGGCCACGAGTCCACGGGCCACGCCCTGACCGCGCCCGCGCAAGGATTCGGCCCGCTCCCGCTCAACCTTTCCGTCGGCGCCGGCGACGTGCCGACTGCGGAGCTCCCGGAGCGAGTCGGGGACGGCATCTACGTCACCCGGCTGCACTACCTCGGCGTCGTCGACCCGCGGGAGGGGATCATCACCGGCATGACGCGCGACGGCACATTCAAGATCGAGGGCGGTAAGGTGACGAAGCCGCTCGTGAACCTCCGCTTCACCACCTCGTTCCCGAGGCTCGTCGAAGGGATCCTCGGTCTCTCCGACGAGGTCGTGCTCGTGAACCGCAGCGACTACTACGACGAGCGCTATCCGTTCGGGACCCGGGTGCCCGCGATCGCGACGAGCGCGTTCACCATCGTCGGCACGGGATCGGGGCCCGGGCTCTAGTGACAAGCCTCCTCGTCGGCACGCGGAAGGGCCTCTTCGTCCTCTCCTCGGATGAGGAGCGCCGCGAATGGAACGTCTCCGGCCCGCTGCTCAAAGGCTGGGAGGTCTTCCACGCCGTCCCGGATCCGCGCGACGGCTCGGTCTACGCGGCGACGAACAGCTTCGTCTACGGCGCCACCGTGCACCGCTCAGAGGATCGGGGCGAGACGTGGACACGCGCCGAGGAGCTGGGGCTTCCGGAGGACACGGGTCTCACCCTCGAGAAGACCTGGCACGTCCGGCCGGGTCGCGAGGGCGAGGACGGCCGCGTTTGGCTCGGTGGCGCGCCCGGCGTTCTCTTCGTGAGCGACGACTACGGCCGCACGTGGGAGACCGTTCGCAGCCTCGTCGGGCACGAGTCGCGGGACAAGTGGAATCCGGGCGCGGGCGGTATGTGCTGCCACTCCATCCAGCTCGACCCGGACGACCCGAACCGGATGTACGTCGCGATCTCGGCAGCGGGCACCTTCCGCACCGAGGACGCGGGCGAGACCTGGGAGCCCGCCAATTCCGGCGTCGCGGCCGACTTCTTCCCGGACAATCCGTTCCCGGAGGTCGGGCAATGCGTCCACAAGCTCCTCCTCCACCCCTCTCGACCGGAGCGCCTGTGGCAGCAGAACCACTGCGGCGTCTACCGCTCGGACGATCACGGGCGGAACTGGGAGCGCCTGGAGGGCAACGGGCTTCCGAGCGGATTCGGCTTCCCGATCATGCTCGACCCCTCGGAGCCGGACACCGCCTTCGTCATCCCCGAGGAGGGCGCCGAGAACCGCGTCACTCCCGACTCGCGCCTCGGCGTCTACCGCACGCGGGACGGAGGCCAGAGCTGGGATCTTCTCGGAGGCGGCCTGCCGAGCCCGGCCTGGGTGGCCGTGCTTCGGGAGTCCTCGTCCTACGACGACGGCGGCGTCTACTTCGGCACGCAAAGCGGCTCGGTCTTCGCGAGCACCGACGGCGGCGAGACCTGGGTCGAGGCGGCGACGCACCTGCCGCCGATCCTGTCCGTCGAGGCGGCCGACTGGCAGTAGTCCTCCTCCCCGGGATGCTCGCCGCGGAGGTCGGCGGCGAGCGCCGCTTCGAGGTCGAGGCGGACACGGTCGGCACCGCGCTTCGCTCTCTCCCGGTCGCGAACCTCGTCTTCGACGAGCGCGGGCAGCTACGGCAGCTGGTGAACGTCTACGTGGACGGCATCGACGTTCGCGAGCACGACGGCATGGAAACCCGGCTCGAAGGAGCGGAGGAGATCCGCCTCGTCGCCGCTATCGCCGGCGGCTGAGCCTCTTGGGCGGCGGCGCCCCGGCCGACTCACTGCCTAGAGCACGTAAAAGAGCGCGACGGTGTTGATGCCGAAGAGCGCGGCGACGACGAGCGTGAGCCGCGTCAGGTTCCGCTCGACGATGTGCTGGCCGCCCTGTGACGCGGGTGTGAAGCCCATCCCGCCGAAGCCCGTGTCGCGCCCGGAATGCATGAGCACGAGCACGATGAGAATCGCGGACAGGAGAACCTGGACGACCGGAAGGATGACGTCGAGCACGGCCTCAGGATAGCGAGACCCCTCAACCCACAGCGGCGCGGACGCGAGCGGCCGTTGTCACGCGGTCGACCGCTTGATCTCGAGGCCGCTCGCAGTGCCGACGTGCTCGACCTGAAGCGTCGTGTGCTCGAGCGCGAAACGCTCCTGCAGCATCTGCTCGAGCTCCAGCCGGATCCGGTGGCAGTCCGCCCCCGGCTCGACGAGCACGTGCGCAGAAAGTGCCGGGAAGCCGTCCGTCACCGTCCAGACGTGCAGGTCGTGGGTCTCGACAACCCCCTCGTGCCCTGCGATCGCACGTCCGACGTCGCCCGGCGGAGCGGACGAGGGCGCACCTTCGAGGAAGATCCGCCCGGACTCCCGCAGAAGCGTGATGCTCGCGCCGAACATGAGCGCGGCGACGAAGAGCGACGCGATCGAATCGAACCGGTTCCACCCCGTGGCGAGAATCAGGACGCCTGCGAGCGCGGTGCCGACGAACGCGGCCAGGTCGGTGGCGATGTGCAGGTAGGCGCCGCGGACGTTCAGGCTCTGCCGTTCCGCGCGGGCCATGAGGGCGAGGACGGCGAGGTTGACGACGATGCCGGCCACCGCCACGATCGTCACGATCCCGGCCTCCACGTCGGGCGGATCCACGAGCCGCCGGATCGCCGAGAAGACGATCAGGAGGCCGATCACGACGAGCGTGATCCCGTTCGCCTGCGCCGCGAGGATCTCCGCGCGCGCGAAGCCGAAAGTCCAGCGGCCGCGAGCCGGCAGAGAGGCCGCCCAGGCCGCGAAGAGCGCGAGCCCCAGTGCGGACGCGTCGGTCAGCATGTGGCCCGCATCCGCGAGCAGCGCGAGGGAGCTGGCGACGATCCCGAGCACGACCTCGGCGACCATGAAGGCCAGCAGAAGCCCGAGCGAGAGCGCGAGAATGCGGCGGTCGGCGCGGGAGTCGGCATGAACGTGCATGTGACTCATTCTGGCGACCCGCCGGCCAGGAGCCGCGCCACGCGCGCCGCCTGCTTGACGACGTCGTGCTCCTCGGCGATCGCGCGCGCCGCGGGGTTCGGACGCGGAAGGTCGACGGCCGCTCGGAGCCCGGCAGCGATGGAATCGACATCGCCGGGATCGACGAGGACGCCCGTCTCTCGCGTGACGAGCTCGGCCGGCCCGCCGATCCGGGTCGCGACGACCGGACGCTCGCAGGCGAGCGCCTCCAGAACGGCCTGGCCGAACGGCTCGATCAGGCTCGGCTGGCAGACGATGTCGCTCGCTGCGATGAGTTCCGCAACGCGGGAGTGGGAGACGCGCCCGAGGAGCTGAACGCGCTCACGGCCCTCCAGCCGGGCGCGGAGAGGGCCATCGCCCGCGAAGACGAGGCTGCCGCTGTCCAGCGTGGCGAACGCATCGGCCAGCCGCACTGGGTTCTTGCGCTCGTCCAGCGTCCCGACGCAGAGGTAGAACGGCCCGTCGCCCTCCCAGCCGAGCTGCTCGCGAAGCGGACCGGGCTCGCGGTGCCGGAAGCGCGCGAGATCCACGCCCGAGTCGATCACGTGGACCTTTCCCCGGGCATCCGGGATCTTCGCCTCGAGCTCCCCGCGGAGAAAGTCGGACACGGCGATCACCGCATCCGCCCGGCGAATGGAGGCGGCGGTGGCGGTCGCCACGCCGGGGATGGCGCCGACGTTGCGCACGTCGCGGCCGTGCGCGGTGAGGACGAGGCGGGCGCCGACCCGGCGGGCCGCGAACGCCGCTGCGGCACCCGCCGGAAACAGGAAGTGGGCGTACACGACGTCGGGGTGGAAGCGGCGCGCCTCCGCAAGCGCACGGGCAGCGAGACCGCCGTACTTGGCCGGCGATCCGCCGCGGTGGTCGATGACGACGCGCGCAACGTCGTTGCCGGCCCGTTCCAGCTCGTCGGCGAGCTGCTTCACGAACACGCCGAGGTCGGGAGCCGAAGGGCCGGGATACAGCTGAGAGACGAGTAAAACGCGCATTGTTGACTATTGTCGAAATGGCTCCAACGGGGGAGGCAGGCCCAAAAACCCCCGCTAAGGTCGAATTTATGGCGAAAGCTGCGGTCGCAGGCGTCGACGTCGCCGCTGTCGAGGAACATCTCGCACGCTACGTCGTTTCGTGCCCACTCTGCAAAGGGGTGGGTCAGCTCGGCGTTGCGCACGAGGAGTGCAAGATCACCTCGGGCGCGGACGCGAAAGACGGGATCTCCGTCGTCGTCGTCCTCTGCAAGCGCTGCGGCTACCTGATGACGCTCGCGGCCGACCAGATCCTCCCGAGGAAACCCGCCAAGCCCAGGACCAAAGCCGCCTGACCTTCCGAGCAGGAAGGGCGGCCGCCCGAAGACGGCCGCCCGCGCAATCGGTTAGGCCGCTTGCTTCACGCGGCGCGAATCGCGCTCGAGCCGTTCCTCGGTTCGGGCACGCGCGTGGATGAGCTCAGGCGAGCCGAAGCGCTTCCGGGCCTCGGCGGTCCGGAATTCGCCCCACAGCTCGTCGATCACCTTCGAGAGGCCGGCGAGCTCGGCCGACGTCTCCGCATTTGACCCCTGAGCAAGCTCGTGCCACAGCTCGGCGCGTCGCGCGATCGCCTGGTCCAGCTCCTCACGGATCTCGTTGGTTGTACGCACAACCTTTTTAACGAGGTCGCGCGGGGGACCATTCCGCCAGAAAGGAGCCGGAGGCGGGACTCGAACCCACGACCTACCGCTTACAAGGCGGTTGCTCTACCAGCTGAGCTACTCCGGCGGGCGGGGCCAGCGTAGCTAATCGAGAACCGCGCGCTCCTGCTGGTGCTGGAGAACCTTGCGCTTCACGCGCTGGAGGGCGTTGTCGATCGTCTTCGTGTCGCAGCCGAGACCCTCGGCCATCTCCTCGTACGAGTTGCCCTCGAGATACAGCCGCAGCGCGTCGCTCTCGAGCGGGGAGAGGCCGGTGCCGAGGCAGAAGACAAGGCTCTGCAGCTCCTCCGTCGAGATCACGCAGACGACCGGGTCGTCGACGTTCGGGCCGGGTAGCGCGTCGCCGAGGGTGCAATCGCCGTCCTCCTGGCCCGCGGGCGTGTGGCTGAACGAGACGTACGTGTTCAGGGGCGCATGCTTGAAGCGGGTCGCGGTCTTGATCGCGGTGATGATCTGCCGCGTGATGCAGAGCTCGGCGAAGCTGCGGAAGGAGGTGTCCTTGTCCGAGCGGAAGTCGCGCACCGCCTTGTAGAGGCCGACGAGCCCCTCCTGGATGAGGTCGTCCCCATCACCGCCGGCGATGAAGTACGAGCTCGCCTTCAGGCGAACGAAGCCGGTGTAGCGGCGCAGCAGGGCGTCCATGGCGGCCGAGTCCCCGTTCCTGGCACGAAGGACGAGCCGTAGATCCTCGACTTCTCGTTGAGTCTTTTCCTGCGGGCGGGCCGTAGCGAGCTGGCGGCGGGGCATCGGCTTTCCTCCTGGGCTTTTGGATGTGCCGGTGCCGAGGAAAGCATGCCTCGACAACCCTAACCCTCAACTTGAGGTCACGATCGTAGCAGGCGGTCCCCGAAAGTTCAATGTCGCCTGCGGCGCAAACGCTCGAGGGCAGAACGCGTGTTCTCATCGAGCGCGTCCTCGATCTGGGAACGACCTTCCGGTGCCGGCCTGTCGTTCTCGTCGAGGTCCCGCAGGAAGGTCTTCGACGAGACCCTGCGAGTTTCCTGTCCCGCGGTTCCCCGGATTTCGCGGTCGGAGGAGATGACCCACACCTCCTCCTGCCCGCGATGCTCGGCCGCGAGGCGCTCGATGAGCGCGTCCGCATGCTCGGAGAACCGGACGGCCAGCCCGCCGTACGACGTGTCGTCGCCGACGCCGTCGAAGACCACGACGCCGCGGCCGCCACGCGTCGCGACGAAGCTCGCGAGCCGGTCGGTCAGCTCCTCCCGGTCACGAAAAGAGCCGGCGTGAAGAATGTTGTAGCCGTCGAAGAGGTAGAGCATCCCGGTAAGGATGCCCGCGTGAAGCCCGAGCGAGCGTATCTGGACGAGCTCGTCAGGCGTCTGCAAGACATTCTCCGCGGCAATCTCGTCGGCATCTACGCGGGCGGCTCGTGGGCGCTCGGTGGCTACGAGCCGCCCGGAAGCGACCTGGACGTGGCGGTAGTCGTCCACGAGCCCCTAACCGGCGAGGCTGCGGCGCGCATCGTGACGGAGCTACGGCACGAGGCGTTTCCGTGCCCTGCGCTCGGCCTCGAGCTCGTCGTCTACAGGGAGGAGGCGGCACGCGGCGCGAGGATGGAGCCCGGCTTCGAGCTCAACCTGAACACCGGGGCCGGCATCACGTTCAGAGACGACCGTGACCCGCAGGCCGGCGAGGAGCACTGGTTCGCGGTCGACCGCAGCGTTCTCGCCGAAAATGGCGTGGCGCTGCTCGGCCCCCCCGCGGGTGACGTGTTCGCGCCGGTTGCGCGCGACGAACTGAGGCCGATGCTCGCCGAGGTTCTCCGGTGGTATGCGCGCAACGCGCCCGGGAACGAGGACGCCGTCCTGAACGCAGGGCGCGCGCTGCGATTCTCGCGCGAGGGCGTCTGGCTGCCGAAGCCTGCACTGCGCGCCTGGGCGGCCCAGCAGCCCGGCACGAACGAGGAGATCCTCTCGCGCGCAGTCGCCGAGCTGGAACGCGGCTAGCCGCGCCTCTGACGCGCGGCCTCGAAGAGCGAGACACCGGCAGCCACGCTTACGTTCAGGGATTCCACCGAGCCCGCGAGCGGGATCGCGAAGGCGTCGTCGCACGACTTGCGCACAAGGGGACGCAGCCCGCGGCCCTCGGCGCCGAACACGAGCGCGGCTCCGGTCGTGAAGTCGGCCGACCACACCGGTGTCTCGGCGTCGCCTGAGGCCGCCCAGACCCAGAGATCTCCCCGCTTCACATCCGTGAGGTAGCGCGCAAGGTTGACGACGACCCCGATCTGGACATGCTCGACCGCCCCCGCCGAGGCCCGGCAGACGGCAGGCGTCACCCGCGCGGCCTTGTGCTCCGTGACGACGACGCCGCTGGCGCCGGCCCCGTCGGCGCTCCGGCAGACCGCGCCGAGGTTGTGGGGGTCGGTCACCTGGTCCAGGCAGGCGATGAGCGGCCGCTCGCCGGCAGCGAGCTCGTAGGCGTCCGCGTACTTGTACGGCTCGCAAAAGGCGACGACGCCCTGATGGTCGCGGCTACCGGCGAGCTCGTTCAGCTTCCCCTCGCGCTCGACGTGCACGCGCAAGCCGGTCTCGTCCCGCAGCCAGGGCTCGGACACGAGCGCGCGCTCGGTTGCGGACAGCTCGAGGATCTGCCTGCGCCCCGCGCGGAGGACCTCCCGGACCGGGCGGCGCCCGTAGACGGTCTCGCGGGTCAAAGCGGCACGAGATCGAAGCCGTCCGGCTTGTCCCGCACCTCCCACCCAGCGGCCTGGACTTCTTTCCGCAGCCGGTCGGCCTCGTCGAACTCCCCGCGCTCGCGCGCGTCCTTGCGACGCGAGGCGAGCTCGACGACCTCTCGTGGAGCTTCCGCTTGCTCGGCCAGGGCTTCGAGCCCGAAGACGGCCAGAGCCCGCTCGAGCAGATCGAGTCTCCCCGCAGCCCGCCAGGCGTGCATGAGGGCGAGCGCTTCGGGGGTGTTGAAGTCATCCTCGAGCGTTTCGGCAAAGGATTCCCAGCCCGGCACTTCCTCGCCCGATCCGTCGAGACGAAACGCGTTCCGAAAGCTCTCGACCTGCGCCCGAGCGGCCTCCATGGCCTCGTCGGAGTAGTCGAGCGGCCCGCGGTAATGGCCGCTGAGGAAGAAGACGAGGATCGCTTCGCGCCCGTACGTGTCGAGCACCTCGCGGAGCGAGACGATGTTGCCGAGCGACTTCGACATCTTCTCCTCGGACAGCTGCAGCATCCCGTTGTGCGCCCAGTAGCGCGCAAAGGGCCTCCCCGCCCCACGCGACTGGGCGAGCTCGTTCTCGTGATGAGGAAAGCGCAGGTCGAGGCCGCCGCCGTGAATCTCGAACTCCGGGCCCAGGTGCTTCTCGGCCATCGCCGAGCACTCGATGTGCCAGCCGGGCCGGCCGGGGCCCCAGGGCGATTCCCACTCCGTGTCCTCGTGCGCCTTCGTCGCCTTCCAGAGGGCGAAGTCGCGCGGGTCCTCCTTCAGGTCGCCCGGCTCCTGCGCGATCATCTCGTCCGGCTGCGCGCCCGAGAGCTCGCCGTAGGCCGGATATGCGGGCACCCGGAAGTACACGTCGCCGCCGGACTCATAGGCAAGCCCGCGTTCGATCAGGTCTCCGATCAACGCGACGATCTCGGGAACGACCTCGGTCGCGCGCGGCTCGACGTCGGGCCGGCCGAGCCCGAGCTCGTCGGTGTCCTCGATGTACCACTGCGCCGCCTGCTCGGCGAGCTCCGCACTTCCCATGCTCTGGCGCGCGGCCGCCTCGTAGATCTTGTCGTTGATGTCGGTGATGTTCTCGACGAGCTTGACCTCGTAGCCGCGCTCGGAGAACCAGCGGCGCATCCACATGGAAACCACGAACGGCCGGGCGTTCCCGATGTGGATCCGCTGGTAGACGGTCGGACCGCAGACGTACATGCGGATCGGCCCCGGCGGCGCGGGCAGCTCGACCTTTTGCCGCGAAGCGGAGTCGTACAGGAGCATCGTCCGGTGGGTTATACCGGGTAAGGTCGCGCGTGCCCGAAGTCGTCGTCGTCGCGCTCGTCGGTACCCTCACTGCTCTCGCCACGGGCCTCGGAGCCGTTCCGGTCTTCCTCCTGGGCGACCGAGTTGCGAAGCTCCGCCCCTTCCTCTGGGGACTGACCATCGGGCTCATGGGCGTCGCCGCGGTCGTGGGTCTCCTCTTGCCCGCGCTGGACGAGCACGAGCCGTATGCCGTGGCCGCGGGGATAGCGGTCGGAGTCGTCTTCCTGCTCGTGGTCCGGCGCTGGCTGGGAACGCACGAGCCCGCGCCGACCCGGCTTCGGAGCGCAGGCGGACGACGTGCTCTGCTCGTCTTCCTCGTCCTCTTCTTCCACAGCCTCCCGGAGGGGTTCGCGGTCGGGACGGCGTGGGCGTCGACCCGCGAGGGCCTCGGTCTCTTCATCTTCCTCGCGATCGCTCTCCAGAACATTCCGGAAGGAACGAGCGTCGCCATCCCGATGGCGGCCGAAGGATTCCGTCCACGGGACCAGTTCTGGGCAGCCGTCGGAACCAGCGCCCCTCAACCGATCGGCGCCGTCATCGCCTTCCTCCTCGTCGACGAGATCGCCGGCCTGCTGCCCTTCTCCTTCGGCTTTGCGGCCGGGGCGATGCTCGCGCTCGTGGTCGTCGAGCTCGTCCCCCAGGCGTTCCTCAGCAGGCGTTACGCCGCTGCATGCGGAGGTGTTGCGGCAGGGGCCGCGGTGATGCTCGCACTGGCGGCCCTGCTCGGCGTCTAGGTCAGCGCTCGGAGAACTGCGCCTCCTCGGTGGAGCCCCTGAGCGCGAGCGTCGAGCTCTCGCCGCCCGAGACCGCCTGGGCGACGAGGTCGAAGTAGCCGGCTCCGACCTCGCGCTGGTGCCGCGTGGCCGTGTAGCCGCCCTCCTCGAGCTCGAACTCATGCTCCTGGAGCCGCACGTAGGCGCTCATCCCCTCCGCCGAGTAGCCCTTGGCGAGCTCGAACATCGACGCGTTCAGCGCGTGGAAGCCGGCGAGGGTGATGAACTGGAAGCGGTAGCCCATGCGCCCCAGCTCCTGCTGGAACGAGGCGATCTCTTCGTCGCCGAGATGCCGCTTCCAGTTGAAGGAAGGCGAGCAGTTGTAGGCGAGGATCTTGCCGGGGAAGCGCTCGTGGATCGCCTCCGCGAAGTCCGCCGCCTCCTGCATGTCGGGCGTCGAGGTCTCGAACCAGATCAGGTCGGCGTACGGCGCATAGGCGAGCCCGCGCGCGATGGAAGACTCGAGACCCGGCTGGACGAAGAAGTAGCCCTCGGGAGTGCGCTCGCCGGTGAGGAACTCGTGGTCGCGCTCGTCGACGTCGCTCGTGATGAGCGTGGCGCTCAGGGCGTCGGTGCGCGCGACGAGGATCGTCGGCACCTCGCAGACGTCCGCGGCCAGGCGCGCAGCGGTCAGCGTGCGCACGAACTGACTCGTCGGGACGAGCACCTTCCCGCCGAGATGACCGCACTTCTTTTCGGACGCGAGCTGATCCTCGAAGTGGACGCCGGCAGCGCCCGCTTCGATGAAGGACTTCATCAGCTCGAAGGCGTTCAGCGGACCGCCGAAGCCGGCCTCGGCGTCGGCAACGATCGGCGCGAGCCAGTAGCGGCCGTTCGTGCCCTCCGCCGTCTCGATCTGGTCGGCGCGGCGCAATGCGTTGTTCAGGCGCCGAACGAGGGCCGGCGCGCTCGTCGTCGGATAGAGGCTCTGATCGGGATAGACCTGCTCGGCCAGGTTGGCGTCGGCCGCGACCTGCCAGCCGCTCAGGTAGATCGCCTTGAGGCCGGCCTTGACCATCTGCACCGCCTGGCCGCCGGTCATCGCGCCGAGCGCGGCGACGTAGTCCTCGTCCTGCAGGAGCTGCCACAGCCGCTCCGCACCGAGGCGCGCGAGCGAGTGCTCGACGCGGATCGTGCCGCGGAGCCGCTCCACTTCCTCTTCGGTGTACAGCCTTTCGATTCCGTTCCAGCGCTCCATCGGGGCCTCCTTCAGTCCAGGTGGTCGTAAGCGGGCAGGGTCAGGAACTCGGCGAACTCCTCGCCGAGAGCGACCTGCTCGAAGACTTCGCGGGCGTCGTTCCAGCGCCCACCGTCGCGCAGCCGTTCCAGCTCCGCGTCAAGGACGGCGTGAACCGCACGCTCGTCGATCTTGCCGTTGCGCACCCACTGCCAGATCTGGGAACGCGAGATCTCTGCCGTGGCCGCGTCCTCCATCAGGTTGTAGATGGCGACAGCGCCGACCCCTCTCAGCCAGGACTCCAGGTACTGGAGCCCTACGCTGACGTTGTTCTCGAGGCCCGCCTCGGTGATCTCGCCGTCCGGCACCGTGACGTCGAGGAGGTCGCGCGCTTCGACGGACACATCCTCGCGCTGGCGGTCGACCTGGTTCGGGCGGTCGCCGAGGACAGAGTCGAAGACTTCCGTCGCCACGGGCACGAGGTCGGGATGCGCGACCCAGGTTCCGTCAAACCCTGACCCGGCCTCCCGCTCCTTGTCCTCGCGCACCTTGGCGAGGGCAGTCTCGTTCACCTCGGCATCGCGCCTGCTTGGGACGAACGCGGCCATTCCGCCCATCGCGTGCGCGCCGCGGCGGTGGCAGGTCCGCACGAGCAGCTCCGTGTAGGCGCGCATGAACGGCACCGTCATGGTCACCTGCGCCCGGTCGGGGAGCACGAACTCCGGCCGGTCGCGGAACTTCTTGATGATGCTGAAGATGTAGTCCCAGCGGCCCGCGTTCAGGCCGGCGGAGTGCTCGCGCAGCTCGTGCAGGATCTCCTCCATCTCGAAGGCGGCGAGGATCGTCTCGACGAGGACGGTCGCCTTGATCGTGCCGCGCGGAATGCCGAGCTCGTCTTGCGCCGCTTCGAAGACCTGATTCCAGAGCCGCGCCTCGAGGTGGCTCTCGAGCTTCGGGAGGTAGAAGTAGGGCCCGCTCCCCGCGTCGAGCAGCCGCTGCGCGTTGTGAAAGAAGTGGAGCCCGAAGTCGAAGAGGCTTCCCGAGATCGGCTCCCCGCCGACGAGCACGTGCCGCTCCGGAAGGTGCCAGCCGCGTGGGCGGACGATCAACACCGCGGTCTCGTCGTTCAGCCGATAGCTCTTGTCCGGGGTCTGCAGCTCGATCGTGCCCTCGATCGCATCGCGGAGGTTCACGTGGCCGTCCAGGCAGTTCGACCATGTCGGCGAGTTCGCGTCCTCGAAGTCGGCCATGAAGCAGCGCGCGCCCGAGTTGAGCGCGTTGATGACCATCTTCCGGTCGACCGGGCCGGTGATCTCGCAGCGGCGGTCCCACAGGTCGGCCGGAACCGGCGCGACCTGCCAGTCTCCTTCGCGGATTTCCTGCGTCTCCGGGAGGAAGTCGGGGAGCTCGCCTGCCGCAATCCGCTTCTGACGCTCAGTGCGCGCACCGAGGAGGCGCCGGCGCTCGGCGTTGAACCGGCGCTCCAGTCCGGCGACGAACTCGAGCGCCTCCTCGGTGAGAACCTCGGTGTGCCGCCCTTCGACGGGCGCGCGAAGCTCCAGCCCCCTCACCGACACTGACTCCACCCTCGTTCTAGTCTCGGTCGTGGTCGCGCTCGCACCATTCGGGGCAGGTGCAATCCGCGATTTCGGAGCTGCTCAGGTAGGAGAGACGGCGCGGAGGCTCGGGAGCGTCCTCGCGCTCGACCGCATCGAAGTCGAAAGTGACCGCGGCTTCCATGAACTGAGGGTACCGCGCTGTCCGATATTCACACAATGATTTGTTTCGATCATCGGTATCACTAATATCTATAGATGCTGCTGAACCAGATCACGGCGTTCGTCGAGATCGCCAGACGGCAGAGCGTCAGCCGCGCGGCCGAGGCGCTCTTCATCTCCCAGCCCGCGCTGACGGCCAGGCTCAAGGGGCTCGAGTCCGACCTCGGCGCCGAGCTCTTCGTCCGCGGCCCGCGCGGCATGCGGCTCACCGACGCGGGCAACGCCTTCCTCCCGTACGCCGTGCGCGCGCTCGAAACGCTCACCGACGGGCGGATGCAGGTGAACGCTCTCGAGCGTGGCGGCGCGGGCCGGCTCACGATAGGCGCCGCACCCGCGGTGTCGACCTACGTCCTCCCAGCGCTCCTGAAGCGCTTCTCCGAGGGCTATCCACGCGTCTTGGTCAGCGTGCGCACTGGGCACTCGGAGGAGATCCTCGACCTCGTCCTGCGCGAGCAGGTGACCCTAGGGCTCGTGCGCGCGCTGCAGCACCCCGACATCGTGAGCACGCCGCTCTACGAAGACCGGCTCATCCTCGTCGTCGAGCCCGGACACCCGTTCGCGGGCGAGGGCAAGATCCGCATGAAGGACCTGGCCGACGAGCAGCTCGTCCAGTTCGACCGGACCTCGAGCTACCACGACCTGACGAGCGCGCTCTTCGTCACAGCAGGGGTCTCGCCGGCCGGCCGCATGGAGCTCGACAACATCGACGCCGCGAAGAAGATGGTCGAGCAGGGGTTCGGCGTCGCTCTCCTGCCTCAGACGTCCGTAGCGGACGAGCTCGAAGCCGGCACGCTGGCCGAGGTGGAGGTCGTGGACGCGGCTCCGGTGCGCCGCAAGATCGTCGCCATCACGCGGCGGGACGCAGGCCCGCCCGCCGGTCAGCCGAAGGCCTTCCTCGCCACCTTCGAGGAGATTCGGGACGAGCTCACGAGCTGGCCGCGCCGGCCCGCCGCAAAGCCTCGTCGCGCGGGAGAGCGACCAGCACGGCCCAGAGCTCGGGCCCGCGGTCGGCCCCGGTAAGCGCGCGGCGCAGCGCCCTCAGGTCTCCCCCCACCGCCTTCAGCTCGCGGAGGATCTCCTTCGCTCCCGTCTGATCCAGCGTCCCGGGAGCGCGTTCGCGGAGCTCCTGGAAGCGCGCGAGCGTCTCGGGGTGATCGGTGGGCCCGGTCGCCGGGGTCGTGAGCACGGTCCGGGCGATCTCCCGCGCCTCGTTCAGGTCGCGTGCGCCACGAAGCGCAGGCACCACCTCGGCGGGCGCCTGGGCGGCCGCGGCGAGCTCGTCGTCGGCCATGGCGCCGATCGCGTCGATCGCGAGCCTGCGAATCCGCGCGAGGTCGTAATGGACGTCGTGGCGCGGCACGCCGAGCTCGTCGAGATACGCGCGCACCGCCGCGGCTGGGAAGCCGAGCCCGCGCAAAGACGCGACCGTCGCGCCGGCCGCTCGCTTCGAGAGCTTCTTGCCGTCCTCGCCGAGGATGAGCCCGTGATGGACATACTCCGGAGGCGTCGTACCGAGGGCCTCGTGGAGGCGCCGGTGCAGATCCTCGTTGGGCCGATGGTCGTTCCCGCGGTAGACGCGGGTGATGCCGAAGTCGGCATCGTCAACCACGCTCGCGAGGTGGTAAGTTGCCGTGCCGTCCTCACGGAGCAGCGTCACGCCGTCGAAGCGGTCGGTGCCGATCCGCTCCGCCGCCTCGCGGTACAGATCCTGGCGTGAGCTCTGCCGCACGGGGCCCTCGTCCCACTCGATTCCGAGCCAGCCGAGATCCCCGAGGATCGCCTCCTCGCCCCCCACGACGTTGCGAGCCGGGTCGGTGTCGTCGATCCGGAGCAGCATCCAGTCTCCACCGTGGCGGTTGACGACCGCGCTCAAGGCGTTGCCGACATGGAGGGAGCCGGTCGGGCTCGGGGCGAAACGGACGCGAACCATCGGTTCAATCTAACGTTGTCTCGAAAGCGGAATGCCTTTCTCGCCCGAAGACAGCCTCGCACTCGTCGCGATCCTCGCCTCGGTCGCGTTCCTCCTCATCGCAGCGGAACGGACAAACATCCCGTACCCGATCCTGCTCGTCGTCGGAGGCCTCGGGCTCGGGTTCATCCCCGGAATCCCGGAGATCCAGCTTCCGCCGGATCTCGTCCTCGTCGCGGTGCTGCCTCCGCTCCTGTACGGCGCTGCATTCTTCACATCGCTCCGCGACTTACGGGAGAACGCGTTCGCGATCACGCTCCTCGCAATCGGCCTCGTGCTCTGCACGATGGTCATCGTCGCCGTGGTCGCCCACGAGCTGATCCCGGGGCTCGGCTGGGGAAGCGCGTTCGTGCTCGGCGCGGTGGTCTCGCCGACCGACCCGACCGCGGCCACGGCGATTGCCGAGCGGCTCGGACTTCCGAGGCGGCTCGTGGCGCTGATCGAAGGCGAGAGCCTCGTGAACGACGGCACAGCCCTCGTCGCCTACAAGTTCGCCGTCGTCGCGGTGGTCAGCGGCTCGTTTTCGTTCGCCGACGCGGCGGGCAGCTTTGCGCTGAGCGTCATCGGCGGGATAGGAGTCGGTCTCGGCGTTGGCCTCGTGGTGCGCCACATTCGGCGCAAGATCAAGGACCCCGCGCTGGCGATCACGCTCTCCCTGATGAGCGGCTACCTCGCCTACCTGCCCGCCATCGCCCTCGACGTCTCGGGCGTTCTCGCGGCGGTGACCATCGGGATCTACATGGGCTGGTACACACCCGAGCTGACGACCTGGCAGACCCGCCTCCAGGGCCTGGCCGTCTGGGAGATCACGTTTTTCATCCTGAACGCGCTCCTCTTCGTCCTCATCGGGCTCCAGCTCCCCGTGATCGTCGACGCGCTCTCCGGCTATCCGGCGGCGCGGCTCGTCGGCTGGGCGGCCGTGGTCGCGCTGGCTGTCATCGCGGCCCGCTTCCTGTGGGTGATCCCCGGGACCTACGTGACCGCGTGGACCCGTAGGAAAAAGCGCCCGATCCAGACCCCCGGCCGCGCGTCGATCATCCTCGGCTGGGCCGGGATGCGCGGCGCCGTCTCGCTCGCGGCCGCACTCGCGCTGCCGTTCACGACCGACTCGGGAGACGCCTTCCCCAACCGCGACCTCATCATCTTCCTCACTTTCGGCGTCATCCTCGCCTCCCTGGTGGTGCAGGGGCTGTCCTTCCCCGCTCTCCTGAAGCTGATCGGGCTCGAGGACGAGGGCCGCGGAGAGAAGGAGGAGAACAAGGCGCGCATCCACGCCACCGAGGCCGCCCTCGCACGATTGGAGGAGCTGGCGGACGAGGACTGGGTGCGCGACGACACCCTCGAGCGTATCCGCGGGATGTTCAACTTCCGCCGCGAGCGATTCCGCAGCCGCTTCGACCCGGAGTCCGACGGCGTGCTCGAGAGCCGCTCGCTCGACTACCAGCGCCTGCTGCGCGAGCTGCTCGTCGCCGAGCGCAATGCGGTCTTCGACCTGCGCCGCGAGCAGCGCATCGACGATCTCGTCATGCGCCGCGTCATCCGCGACCTCGACCTCGAAGAGGCGCGGCTCGAGGGCTGAGCCCGAGCGGGTGCCCGGACCCCTACATAGCGGCGTTGTTGTCGACGACGCTCAGGATGTAGTCGTCTACGCCCGGGTTCGCTCCCAGCCAGGAGACACAGAGGATCTGATCGCCGTTCCTGTCGACGGAGCCGAACGACTCGACCCCGAAGAAGTACGCTTCCCTCTCGCTCAGCCCGAACGTGCTCTCGACCGAGGCACCGAGACCTGGATTCGTGATCCAGGCGAATTCGTGGAGCCCGGTCTTCCTGTAGTTCCCGGACTAAACGAAGTCGACCGCCGTCCAGTTTCCGGTTCCGCAACCGCCGGAAATACCTCTCCCATCTCATCCCCCTTTGGTCATTGGATCGACCCCCCGCCCTCGCGCCACCAGGTGACGAGCTCGTCCCTGCCGCTGCCGGATGCGATCGCGAGGATGCGACGGTCGTCGCGCGTCCAGATGAGGCCGGGACGGTCTCGGGCGTCCGTGAAGCAGAAGAGCCGCCCGGTCCCGCCACCGGGGTACTTGATCCAGCCTTCGCCGATATTTCCTCTCACGCAGTTACTCCCCAGCCCGACGTCGTCCTGCGCGAGCGTGTTGAAGTAGCTCCAGTAGGCGGCTCGGAGCGCCTCCTGGGAGTCGAACGACTCGTAGCGGAGGCTGATCCGGGTGGTCGGGTCGCACCGGATCCCGAGCGCCGCTCCCTCTGTGCGCTCGTCGCTTCGCTGGCACTGCCATCCGTCGGAGGGCGTCATGCCGAGGAGCTCGTCCTCCGACTCATTCGGGAAGCTCTCCGTTTCCGGGGCGTCCATCATCCCGAGGTCTCCGTTGACGCCCGGATACCGGAGCGTGACGAACCCCTGTGCGTTCGCAGACGCGTTCCAGCCGGCCGGCTCGGGGTCGAAGTTCTCCACTCGACCAGGCGGGAAGAGACCCGTGAACCGGCCGCTCGGCGGGTTGACCTCGACCGCCTGGACCAGCAAGCCATTCTCCGCGGCGAAGGAGAAGAGGCAGGCATCGCCCGTCGCGAAGGCCACGGACACACGCTGGACACCCCGCTCTCCGGAGGCGAGCATGAAGGACGCGAGGCCAGGATTTTTCCTCCGGTGATTCCACGCATCGAGGCACCCCTGAGCATCGGCGAGGGGATCCGCCTCGTCCTCCGCTCGGGCAGTCGAAGTCGAGGACGAGGTCGAGGCGGCGGACGTCGTTGGGGGTCTCGACTTGGTGTCCGAGGCGCTCTTCGAATTTGAGCATCCGCCAAGCGCGGGTACCGCGAGCAGCCCCATCAGCGTCAGGCAGAGGGGGAGCCTCACGGACCGCACGGTCACGGGATCTCGTGAATTTCGTCGCCCGGATCTCTACGGACGGAGTCCTTACCCGCGCCGCCCCAGATGACGTCGTTGCCTCTCTTGAAATCGCGGCTGACGAGGAAATCTGCGCCGGTGTCGCCGTAGAGCACATCACGACCGGGGCCGCCGACGATGTAGTCGTTGCCTGCAAGCCCATGGACGGTGTCGTTCCCGCCGCCGCCGTCCAGGTAGTCGCGGCCGGGCGTTCCCGCGATGCGATTGTCAGCCGATGTCCCGATCACGATCCGACCCGGGTACCAGCGAAGATTGAACGGCCCCCAAGCCCACCAGGCATAGGCGCCCAGGGTGATGTGATACGTCGTGCCGCCGGTGGCGTGGAAGCTCACGGCGCTGGCACCAAATGACGGCAGGGGACTTCGGTACCAATCATCGTTTGCGGTCACGAGCGTCAACGAATCGACGGTCGCGCCGGTGAAGACGGCGAGAAAGGTGTCGGCTCGGCCCCAGGTCGAATCCGGGAGACCCCAGGCATCGAACCGAACCCAGCCACTCTGGGGAGCCGTCCAGGAAAACCAGGCTGTGTTGCCGTACGAGCCTGGCGCTGGCTCGTCCAACTCGAGCGTTGCGAAGACGTTCGAGCCTTCTACATGTCCTGCCGCTCCCGCAATGGTCTCGGCATCGGCAAACGCGTCGTTCACCGGCGCCTTCCCCCAGAAGACTCCGAAAACGTCCGCATTGTTGAAGCTTCGGCCGGCCACCCGAATCCTGTATTCCGTTCCGGTGTTGGCCGAAAAGCTCACGTCATCCGCCCCTGGGCCTCCGACCGGCGTGAGGGCGCCGACCGCCACGCCGGTGTAGACGGTAATTCCGCGGGCGCCAGGCGCGACAAATCCGAACGTTCCATCTTCGGATGCGACCCAGCGGTACCAGATCGAGGCGGCGTCGAAGTCGACGACCTCTCCGGCCTCCGCGGTCGCCCCGTAGCTCGTCGCTTCGACCGAGCCCGAGATGCCCGCGATGAGCTCCGCCGCGTCGAAGTTGTCGTTCACGGGGCCTTGCCGCCAACGAAGGCGAAACGGCCCACTCGTGCCCGAGACCCCGTCGACGGCGATTCGGTACACGGTTCCGGAACTAACGGCGAAAGTCATGCGACTCGCAGTGCTCGCTCCGAAGTCGTCATTGCTCGCCAATTCCGCGAGCGAGTCGACTGCGCTTCCGGTGTACCCCGCGATGACGGTGTCGAAGGTCGGCTGGACCGTCCAGACGGTGAGCGTGCCGTTTCGGGCCGCCGTCCATGTGAACCAGACCGAAGCGCCTCCCGCTTCGCCCGCATGGTTGGGCTCGCCGGCCTCCTTCGTCGCGTCCTTGCTCGTCGCCACGAGCTCACCGTTCTCACCTGTGAGCGTCGACGCCGACGCAAAATCGTCGTTCGGCGGACGGGCCGCAGCCGCGATCGAGGGTCGCGCGGCGGCGATCGCAGCTGCCGCAACCGTCAGAAGCAGAACTGTTCCGATTCGCGCGCTCATCTCAGTTGCCCCTCTCCCGTGTGCACGACATCGGCGGTTCCCGCGGCCAGGTCAGCGGAGCCGACTGCGCCAGGTGTGCCGCCCGCGCGCAGCTCGGTGTACGCCCCGGTTCCTGCCACGACTTGCCAGTGGCCCGCCGCGAACGTTGCGGTCGTCGGCGAGGTCCACACGACGACGCCCTGGGCGGCCAGCGTGATCGTGCCCGCCTGACCGGACAGGGTCTTGACGACGTGGAGCGTCGAGCCGGCGAAGCGGAACGCCTCGGTGTAGGTGCCGGAGTCGGACACGCCGCCGGAGACGACAAACGTTCCCGCCGCCGAGCTCGGCCCAGTGAACACGCCGTGCGTCTGGATCGTGATCGGCTCTGGTGCGGCAGCAATACCGGTGCTCGGTGTCAGTAGAACCGTTGTCGCAGCCAGAACGGCGATTACTGGTGGGAGTCGCTTTCGCATGTCGCTCCTATTCGATGCCGAGCTCTAGCGAAGCATGCGGTGTCGCCGCGCGCATCGGGAAAACGCCCAGTCTTTGCATCTCGCGGATCAGCTACCCGGGCGACTCGCTCGCTGTTTCGGCCGACTTCTAGCCCAGGGCGGCATCACCTGCGAGAAGCCGCGCGAGCTCTGTGCGTGAGCGGACGTCAAGCTTCCGGAAGATGTGCTGTAGGTGAAAATCGATCGTCTTTGGGCTGAGGAACAGAGCGGAAGCCGCTTCGCGGTTCGTCGCCCCTTCGGCGATCGCGTGGGCGACCTGTAGCTCCCGGGGAGTGAGTTCGGAGAGGGGAGACGCAGTGACGGATCTCGAGGTTCCTCCACTCGCACGAAGCTCGGCGCGAGCTCGAGCGGCCCAGGGGGCGGCCCCCAAGCGTTCGAACGTCTCGAGAGCCTTGCGCAATGGCCCCCTAGCGTCTGTGCGACGCCCGGCGCGCCGCAGACGCTCGCCGAGGCACAGCTCCGTGCGTGCCGCTTCGAACGGCTGAGGAACGCGAGCGTGCCACTCCCTTGCCTCGGCAAATGCCTGTTCGAAGACTCCGTCGTCGGCCATGAGCCCACGGCACCGGGCCGCCACCGCCTGCGTCCACTTACGGCCCGTCTTCTCCGCGAGCCGCTCGAGGCGGGCCAGGGAGCGCTCGCCCTCCTCCTTTCGCCCGGTGCGGACGTACGCTTCGATCAGGTCGGGCTCCCATTGAAGGAAACTCGGGTCATCGATCCCCTGTTCGATGGAAACACGCTCCACCGTCTCGAGGAGATCGACGACGCTTTCGAAGTCCGCAGCGCCGGTAGCCAACCGGGCGAGGGCGACATCGGCGTAGTAGCGAACGGATGTGGCGTAGCCCGACTGCCTCATTTCGTGCGCCACCTCGGCAAGCTTCCGTGCGGCCTCCGGCCGTCCTTGGACAGCGTCGAATCGAGCGAGAAACGTCAAGCAGAATGTGAGGACGTTCAGCTGTCCTGTTTCCTCCGCGAGTTGCACCGCCTCTGTGCCATTCAGCCTGCCCGCGGTCCAGTTGCCGGTGCGGAAATCGAGCTCTCCGAGAGCAATCAGGACCATCGGAAGAATGCCCGGTGCGCTGCGCGCTCTCGCCGCGCCGATCACGTTCTGCAGCAGCATGCGCGCGTCGTCGTAGCGCTCGAAGTACACGAGCGCGAGAGCGGGCCCGTGGACGAGCCAGCTCACTCGTGGCAATGGGTCGGCCGCGAGCAGAGTTGGGAGGCACGCGTCCAATAACTCCTCGGCTCGACTTGTCTCGCCGCGAAGCTGAAGAGCGAGCATCAACACGATCGTGGTCAGAAAGATTGATTCGTCCTGCGCTTCCTCCGCGAGGCCCTGCGCGCGTTGAGCGGTCGTCAGGCCGATTTCAGCTTCGGCCATGCTCAGACATGCGTAGGCCGCTTCCGCAAGGATCGTCGCCGCTCGACCAGGGGCCTGGGCCTCGATTAGGGATGCGGCATGCACCATGCGGGCCACAGCCTCCGTTGGTGAGCCGGCGAGGAACTGGCCACGTCCTTGCAAGTGATGGATCTCGGCCTGCACGACAAGATCCGGTTCGGACTCGAGCGCCTGCTCGAGCAACTGCGACGCGCGCTCGAGATTTCCCACGAGCTGGAAGTCTTGTGAGGCTTCTACGAGCCGCCTAGCCCGCACGCCCCGATCAGGACTGAGACGCGCTGCGCGCTCAAGGGCAGTGCCAGCCGCACTGTAACCACTCCGAAGGCGGGCATCAATCGCAGCTCGCTCGAGGGTCGCGGCAACGTCTTCATCAGGATCGGAGGTGGCAAGACCCATGTGCCATGCCCGGCGTAGGCCGCGGTCATCAGTGGGAAACGCCCGTGCGAGAGCCCGGTGTGCGTTCCTACGATTCTCTGGCGTGGCCTCGTGGTACACAACAGATCGCAGAAGCGGATGGCGAAAGTGAATCTCGCCGTCCAAAGTCACGATCCCTTGCCGCTCGGCTTCCTCCAGGATGCTCGCCTTCAAGCCGAGCGACGACAGCGCGCGCGCAGCAATCCCCCCTTCGGCTTGGCCAGCTGCCGCAGCCACGACCAGCGCTCGGCGCACGGGCTCCGAGAGGTTGTCGAGCTGTTGAACAAAGGCATCCGAGAGGCTCGAGCTCGGAAGCAGAGGATCGGGGAGTGGTGCTTCTCCGAGCGCCTGGGCCTCGCTGACGATCGCAGGCAGCTGTAGGAGCGCAAGCGGGTTGCCCCGCGCCGTGTGCAGGACGGAATCAACGACCTCGGGGGCCATCGATGCTCGTGCGCGCCGAACGAGCTCTCTCGCAGCTGACTCCTCTAGAGGCTCCAGCCTGAGCTCAGGGAGCCGTGCAGCCCTCAGCTGAACAGGCACGTCTTCGCGTACCGCGAGAAGGACTGCAACCCCCTCTGCTCTAAGTCGTCGAATTGCGAAGACGAGGGCGTTCAGGGACGCGGAGTCGAGCCAATGCGCATCGTCGACGAGTGTGAGCACAGGCCCACCCTCCGCCGCAACCGCGAGAAGGCTCAGTGTCCCAACGGCGACCGTGAGGGGATCGCCAGGAGTCGGTGCTGTGAGACCGAAGGCTGCCGAAAGCGCTTCGGCTTGGGGGGGCGGAATGGCGTCGAGGTTGTCGATCAGAGGTTGAAGGAGCTCGGACAACCCCGAGAAGGTGAGCTCGGATTCGGACTCGACCCCGCGCGCTCGCAGCACGAGACTTTCCGAGGCTCGACTGGCGGCGTATTCGAGAAGCGCCGTCTTGCCAATTCCAGGCTCGCCCGTCAAGAGAAGAACTTCGCTTAGTCCCTCCCTCGTGGATGAGATAAGCGAATCGATGCGCGCCTGCTCTGTCTCTCGTCCGATGATCGGATCGGACTGGATCATCCTGCGCACCGGACCCCTGGCGCTCCCACAAGGCAACATTAGGCAACAACAGCCACGAAGTGAAGGCCCGCTCGGCTGCACCGGGAGAGGCAACTCTTCGGTCG